>JAKAIC010000121.1 GCA_021814565.1 Actinomycetes bacterium
CGATCTCCGCTGTGCGCGCTGAGCAGGCGACGGCCAACCAGCTAATCGCACAGGCTGCCGCCAACAAGCGGGCGGCCTACGCCAAACTGGCCAAGGCCACGGCGTTGTTGAATTCCCTGAAGTCCACGCAACGCGCGCAACTGCGGGCCCGCCAGCGTGCACAGCTGGCAGCTTCGGCACGAAGGGCCAGACAGGCGGCGGTCGGCCTGCGAACACCCACCGCGCAGGTGTCCGCGCGTGCCCTGCGTGTGGTGCAGTACGTGCTGTCCAAGGTGGGCGACCGCTACGTATGGGGTGGCAGCGGGCCCTCCGTCTTCGACTGCAGCGGCCTCACCATGATGGGCTACCGGCAGATCGGGATTTCCCTGGCCCATGATGCCTACACGCAGCGTCGTGAGACCCGGAATGTGTCTCGTTCGCAGGCAAGACCGGGTGACATCGTCTTCTTCTTCGGCCACGGACTCAGCCATGTGGGCATGTACATCGGACACAATCGCTTCGTGCACGCGGCCAAGCCGGGAACGGGCGTCATCGTCTCGTCGTTGAGCCAGGGTTACTACTCGGCCCGGCTCAGCGGATTCGGACGGGTCATCAACTAGAGAAGACCGCGAGGTAGTGCCAGTGGCCGTGCACGGCCTCCGCCAGCGCCACCACGCTTCCATCGAGATCGAGCAGGCCGGTGAGCCCGACTGCCGAATGGTCGCAGCGGATGCGCATGCCGTGACGCACCAGCGCGGCCTCCTCGGCGTCGAGTTGCACCACGGAGTATTCGCGGGCCAGCACGTCGCGCAGGGGAATCATCACCGGCGCGTCAGCGTCGGGCACGGGCAACAGCTGTGCGTCCGCCAGCGTGAAACGGCCCGCGGCAGTGCGACGGAGCGCGATCAGATGCGCGCCCACCCCCAATGCGGCACCCAGGTCACGCGCCAAGGCACGGATGTAGGTGCCAGCCGAACACGTCACGCTGACCGCGACATCGATCACGTCGTCATGGCGCTGCAGCTCGATGATCGTGAAATCTCTGATGGTGACGGGACGCGCCGGCAACTCGAACTGCTCCCCCGCACGGGCACGCGTGTATGAGCGCACACCGTACACCTTGATCGCCGAAACCGACGACGGCACTTGCATGATGTCGCCCAGAAAGCCTTGCGCCGCCTCACGAATTGCCTGGTCTGGAATATGCCCGGCGGGGGTGATGCCGGTGATCTCACCTTCCGCATCCTCGGTGTTCGTGGCAATGCCCAGTCGGATGGTGGCCTCATAGCGCTTGGTCGAGGCAGTGAGGTGTCCGAGCAGTTTGGTGGCGCGCTCGACTCCGAGCACCAGCACACCGGTGGCCATGGGGTCGAGGGTGCCGGCGTGGCCCACGGCACGGGTGCCGCAGGCGCGACGCAGGCGGGCGACCACGTCATGCGAGGTCATGCCAGCAGGCTTGTCGATGACGACGATCCCGTCCGGCGCTGTGCGCACGCGAGGCTTGCCCACGGCTCAGTCGTCCTCGCCGTCTTCCTCATCGTCATGCTTGTAGGGATCGGCCTCACCGGCGTAGCTGGCGCCCTCACGAACCTTCTGCAGCTCGGCATCGGCCTGGTGCATCTCGCGTAGCAGGCCCTCGAGATGGGCCGAGGTCTCGGGCACCCGGTCCACGATGAAGGTGAGCGAAGGCGTGTGCTTGATGCCCATGCGCCGGCCCACCTCGGTGCGGATCTGGCCGCGCGCCGTCTCCAAGGCAGCGGCTGTCGCCTCCCGCTCCTCCGGAGTGCCGAAGACGGTGTAGAACACAGTGGCTTCACGGAAATCGTTGGTGAGTCGGGCGTCCGTTATGGTGACGAACCCGAGACGCGCGTCCTTCACCCGGAACTCGATGGCTTCAGCCACGATCTCCTGAATGCGCTTGGCCAATTGCCTCGCGCGCAGGTTCTCGTTCATCTTCAATCCTCCATGTTCGACCGTCTGCGCGTTGCGGCCGATTCCGTGGGAACCGGGGAGCAAGAGCGCAGACGGTCGATAAGCGGGCTGGGTCAGGCGCGTGCTTTCTCGCGCATCTCGAAGGTCTCGATGACGTCCTCGACACGGATGTCGTTGTACGAGCCGAGCCCGATACCGCACTCGAAGCCCTCACGGACCTCGGTGGCATCGTCCTTGAAGCGACGCAGCGAGTGGATCTGCAGGTTGTCAGCCACCACGATGCCGTCGCGGACCAGGCGCGCCTTGGAGTTGCGCTTGATGGTGCCACCGCGAACGATGCAACCGGCAATGGTGCCGACCTTCGAGGACTTGAAGACCTCGCGCACCTCGGCAGAACCGAGCGATGCCTCCTCGAACTCCGGCTTGAGCATGCCCTTGAGCGCCGCCTCGATATCCTCGATGGCTGCGTAGATGACGTTGTAGAAACGGATCTCCACGCCTTCATCGTCGGCCAGCTCGGCAACCTTGCCCTCGGGGCGCACATTGAAGCCGATGACAATGGCGTCGGATGCGGCGGCCAGGGTGACGTCGTTCTTGTTGATCGCGCCCACACCGCGGTGCAGCACGCGCAGGGACACCTCGGAGGAGACCTCGATCTTGAGCAGGGCATCTTCGAGTGCCTCGACGGACCCTGAAACGTCACCCTTGATGATGAGCTTGAGTTCCTGCACCTCACCCCGTTCGACGGTGGCAAGGAAGTCCTCAAGGGTGCGCTTCACGCGCGTCTTGGCCAGCAGCGCATTGCGCTCGCGAGCGGCACGAGCCTGGGCGATCTGGCGTGCGATGCGATCCTCGGAAACGACAAGGAAGGAATCGCCGGCACCGGGAACCGAGGTCAGACCCAGCACCTGCACGGCCCGCGAGGGGCCGGCCTCCGACAGCGGATTGCCGTTCTCATCGAGCATGGCACGCACGCGACCGTAGGCGTCTCCCGCAACAATGGAATCGCCGGGATGCAGGGTGCCGCGCTGCACGAGCACGGTGGCCACCGGGCCACGGCCGCGGTCCAGGTGCGCTTCGATGGCCACACCTTCCGCGTCGCGTGCTGCGTTGGCGCGCAGGTCGATGGCGGCATCCGCAGTGAGCAGCACAGCTTCCAGCAGTTTGTCGATGTGAAGCCCCTGGCGGGCAGAGATGTCGACGAACATGGTGTCGCCGCCGAACTCCTCGGCCACCAGACCGAACTCGGTGAGCTGCGTGCGCACGCGCATGGGATCGGCTTCCGGCTTGTCGATCTTGTTCACTGCAACCACGATCGGCACGTTGGCCGCCTGTGCGTGGTTGAGGGCCTCGATCGTCTGCGGCTTGACACCGTCATCGGCGGCCACCACCAGCACCGCGATATCCGTGACCTGGGCACCACGGGCACGCATGGCCGTGAAGGCCTCGTGACCGGGGGTGTCGATGAAGGTCATGGCACGCTCAATACCGTCGTGCTCGGTGATCACCTGGTAGGCACCGATGTGCTGCGTGATGCCACCGGCCTCACCCTCGACCACGTGCGTCTTGCGGATGGCATCGAGCAGCCGGGTCTTGCCATGATCGACGTGGCCCATGACCGTGACAACCGGCGGCCGCACGGTGAGTTCGGCGTCCTCTTCCTCTTCGCCACCGAATTCGAGGTTGTACGACTCGAGCAGCTCGCGGTCCTCGTCCTCGGGTGAGACCACCTCGACCGTGTACTGCAGTTCGGCGCCAAGCAATTTCAAGGTGTCGTCATCGACACTCTGGGTGGCATTGACCATTTCGCCGAGTTTGAACATGACGGTGACCAGAGACGCGGGGTTGGCGCCGATCTTCTCCGCGAAGTCGGTGAGCGACGCACCTCGGGGCAGCCGTACGGTGGAACCACCACCGAGCGGCACTGCGATGCCACCCAGAATGGGGGCAGCGAGGTTGTCGAATTCCTGACGCTTCTCGCGCTTGCTCTTGCGATTGCGGGCGGATTTGCCGCCACGACCGAAGGCACCCGCGGCGTTGCCACGGCCTCCCGTGGGGGCGCCGGGACGGGCGCCGGCGGGACCGGTCGAGGGAGCACCGGTACCTGCAGGACGGGGACCGCCGAAGCCACCGGGACGAGGACCACCGGCGCCGGCAGGTCGGGGACCGCCGAAGCCACCGGGACGGGCGCCGCCCGGACCACCGGGGCGACCGGGGCCGCCCGGACGGGCGCCGCCCGGACCACTGGGACGCACGCCGAAGGGACGCTGCGCGGGCATGGCACCGGGGTTGGGGCGCGGGCGCGGCATGTCGCCGGGAGTCCCGGCAGCGCGCGGACGTGGGATGTCGTCACGCTCCGGACGGCTGGTGTCGCGCGTCATGAAGGGGTTGTTGCCGACGCGGGGCGTGCCCGGACGCGGCGCCGCAGGCCGTGGCCGCGGCATGTCACTGGGCGCCGGGCCGGCAGGCGTTGCCGCGGGCGGCGCCGGGGGTGCAACCGGTGCCTCGAAAGTGGCGGGCGGCGCCGGCTTGGGAGCCGGGCCGGGGGTGGGTGCTGCCGGGCGTGGCGCCGGCGTCGGGGCCGGAGCGGGCACGGGTGCGGTTGGGGCGGCAGCCACTGGGGCGGCCTCCGGGACAGCTGCGGCCTTCTTGGCCGGCGCCTTCTTGGCCGGCGCAGCGGCG
>JAKAIC010000122.1 GCA_021814565.1 Actinomycetes bacterium
ATCTCGCCCCAGCCCAGGTTCTGCCATCTGAACGCGCGTTCAGGCGGTAACTGCCGCACGAACGCGCGTTCAGATGGCAGAAGTGGTCTCCACAGGGGCCATGGATGCGCCGGTTTCGCACAGGGCTACTGGATCTCGGCGCTGGCCGTCACACCGGCTGCCTGCGATGGGCCCATGAGTCCAGCCTTCCGCATCCCCCTGCCCTTCAATGACGTATTCACACTCCGCGACGTTCACGCCCGCGGCCTTACCG
This sequence comes from Actinomycetes bacterium, assembly GCA_021814565.1. Taxonomy (GTDB): domain Bacteria; phylum Actinomycetota; class Actinomycetes; order S36-B12; family UBA5976; genus JAKALQ01. The sequence continues at coordinate 254 of JAKAIC010000122.1, forward strand.
AACATGCCTTGCGGGGATGGTTGAGCCGCGGCGAAGTCGTGCGCATGGGCAACGGCGTCTTCGTCCCGCGGCACGTCGCCGCCGACGCCCGTCTTGCACGACTGTGGCCGAACTGGCTCACGCGTGACGGGCTGCGCATTCTGACGGTTCAGGGAGCGGCTGAGCGGCATGGCATCGCCACACCACCGCAGGTGCCGCCAGCGCACTTCCACGGACGGCAGCGGCGCGTCATACCGGACCGGTTCGTGGTGCAGGAGGGCCCGTGGCTCGTCCCGACGGCCGCATGGACCGCCGTCTCGCTCGCTCGATGGCAGCGGGTCGAGCCGGCGCTCATCCCACTCGACTGCGCCCTGCACAAAGGAGTGAGCCGCGACGATCTCGACGCGGTCGTGGCGACTATGGAGTCATGGCCCGGTGCACGGATGCTGGGGCGGGCGCTGGACCTGGCTGACGCACGTGCGGAATCGCCACTGGAATCATTGAGCCGCGGTCACATCATCACCGCGAAACTGCCGAAGCCCAGCTTGCAGTTCGAGATACGCGTGAAGGGCAATCTCTTTAGGTGCGACATGGCATGGGAGAGCCTGCGCATCATCGGCGAAGCAGACGGCATCGACAAGTACACCGGTCGTCAGGCGGTCATGGATGAGAAGCGACGGCAGTCAATGCTGCAGGCGGCCGGATTCACCGTGCTGCGCTGGACGTGGCAAGACGTCTACCCGGATCCGAGAGCCTGGCTGGCCGGCCTGCGATCGGCACTGCAGTGAAGGCGGGACGGGGGCACACTTCTGCCACCTGAACGCGCGTTGACGCGGCAGCTACCGCCTGAACGCGCGTTCAAGTGGCAGAACCTGCTGGGGCGGGCGGCGTCCACGGCGCACAAGACGGCCCTTTAGGCTTACCGGCATGAGTGAGATCGACGATGTCGTTGTGCACACGCCGGTACGACACAAGTGGACCTACGTCGAGATGCTGGTGTCGTCGCTGCTGTCGCTGACGGCGTCACTCGTGCTCTCCATTGACGCCTGGAAACTGGCCGCCAACCCCAACACCTCGCTCAGCTGCAACATCTCGGCCACCCTCAATTGCGGCAAGGTGGCCTTGGCCTGGCAGTCGACGCTGCTGGGCTGGCCAAACGCCTTCCTCGGTCTCATGGCCGAGCCGGTCGTCATCACCCTGGCCATTGCAGCACTGGGCGGCTCCCGGTTCCGCCGCGGCTTCCTGCTCACGGCGCAAGGCATCTACGTCATCGGCTTCGGCTTCGCCTACTGGCTCTTTTACCAGTCGTATTTCCACATCGGCGCGCTTTGCCCCTGGTGCCTGCTCGTCACCTTCACCACCACCACCGTTTTCATGACGATGACGCGCATCAACATCCTCGACAACAACTTCCGGCTCCCCCCACGGCTGCACGCCAAGCTGTCACGCGCGCTCGCCCTCAACGCGGATACGGCCACTGTGCTCATCATCTGGGCAGTGCTCGCCGCGCTCATCCTCTTCCACTACGCGTAGGCCAACGGCGGCCAAGCCGACAGACCACGCATTGCGGTAAGCGCTTACCGCGCGGAATCAGATCGCGGACATCGCATCCAGCTTGGCGACGCCGCGATCGAGGCGGCCGGCCAGCACTGCCGCCACCTCCAGCCAGCGCGACACCTCATCAGGGCTGAGCGTCCATGCGCCCGGCTTCGCCACATACATGGCGTTGAGTGTGTCGCCGCTGAATTGGTAGGCCAACAGGAAGGTGGTGGCCGTGGTGCTCTCGCCCATCTGCACGTAGAAGAGTCGACGGTCAGCCGCAGGACGCAACCCGCTGGGCAATTGCGGCAGCGCCCGGAAGGCGTACGCCTGCTTGGCTCCGCCAGCAAGCAGCGCATATCCGCGCGACTGACACGACGCGGATGCCGCATCGAGTTCCTTCAAGGCCTGCGCAGTTGCAGCGGCCGAGCTGTAGCGCACGGTCTCGGTGCTGAGGAAGCTGTACGGATCCGCGGGGCGCGTAGCCGTCACCTGTCGACGTGCGACACGCAGCGCATCAGACGGGAAGTCACTGCTGCAGAAATCCAATGTGGCATCGGCGAGCGTGGTACCACCGGGCATGGGCTGCACGGTGACGGAGTCGGCGAAATCGGACTGCGCGAAGCCGATGCCGGCGAGGAGCGCCTGAGTGCGATCGGCGAGCGAACCGTCGACGGGGCGTGGAGTGCCGGACAGCAGCGAACCCTGCGTCCAGGCTCCACGCACGGACTGCACGCCGACGAGCACCAAGCCTCTGCCCCGCAACACCACTTTGTGCGCACCATTAGCTACATAGGCGACGCGCGCACCCTTGCGCTTGCTGGCGGGCAGTGGCTTGGCCCTGCGGCCATCCACGGTGAGCGCCACGGCACTGCCGCCCACCAGCACCGCAGCAGTGCCGGCAGCGGTCGAGACCGTGGCGCTGCACGCACCGACACAAAGCAGGCCGGGCACCGACGGCGCCGCCGTCAGGGAGGCCCCTGCACTGCCACCCGCAGCAGCGCCCGCCGCACCCAGGGCCGGAGCCACCGTGACGGCGGCACCGCTCACCCGGACAGCACGCCACACGCCGCTGCGCTTGATGGCCGACGCCGGCCTGAATCCGGTGTCAACCGACACTGTGCCGGCAACGCCGTTGCCAACGCAGTCGAAGACCTGCCCATCACCGCCCTCGGACGCCGTCGACGGCAGCACGTATCGCGGGACACCGGCAACAGCACCTGACCAGCCCAGCGACGCCCAGCCATCAGGATTCAAGACCCGCGCCGAACAGATGCCGGAGCCGGCATCGGTGGCACCCCGCCACACCGCAGCCACCGAACGCCCGGGCACCAGCGCCGCAATGCCGAAGTCACCGGTCACCACCGGGCTGCCGCGGTCGATCTTCACCGGCACCGACGCAGACCAGGCCCCCGCCACACCCGACACATTCACCGCCCGCAGCCGCAACGAGTACTGGCCCTCGGGCAGGTCACCGAGCCGCGCCAGAGCGGGCGGGGCCACCGGATCCAAATAGGTGCGCTCCCAGTACAACGCTGGTGATACCCGCGGCACGCGCACGATAGACACCGCGGAACCCACCGTCTTCTCGGCTTCGAAATAGGCGATGTCCACGCCCTTGTCGTCGAGGTCGGCGGTGTTGAGCGGTGCATCCGGATTGCGCCAGCTGCTGGTGTCGGTGAAGGTGGGCGCGGCGGGCGCCGACGAGCCCGCCCGCACCACGGAAACCGTGGCCGTGCCATCAGAGGCCACGCGCGCCGAGATGGTGGCACCGCCGAAGGCCGTGGTGAACGACCCGCCCCCGGCCAACGACGGCGAGCCCGTCGCTGCCGGGTACGACCAGTTCCCCAGGTTCACCATCCACACATCGGTGGTGATGTGCGTGGAGGTGGGGTCGGCCGCGTCCGAGGCGATGGGCGACTGCACGGAACTGGCCGGCGGCGGGTCGGTGCGATAGATGACGAGGCCCTGCTTGATGCTGTTGGCCGGATCTGCGTGACGGAACTCCACCCAATAGGCGGCACTGCCGTCGCGAACGAAGAGTGCGCGCGTGAACGCAGGGCACACCGTCGTGGTGTCGGCGGAGTACACGCAGGTGGTGGCGGGCTGCGAATCCACTGCATGCAGCGACACCGTGGTGGTTCGGTTGCCAACGGCCACATCGCCGTCGGGGATCCAGCCCAGCCGCCACTGGTGGTAGGCGGAGAGAGCGGAGGTGCGCGTGGTGTTGCCCATGAGGTCGGTGGCCGAGCCGTACTCCACCGCCGTGCAGTCGGACCACGCGCCGTCGGCCTTGCCACCACTGCAGGTTTCCAGGTTCGAATGGCCGAGTCCCATGTTGTGGCCAAGCTCATGCGCGATGACGTCCGGGTCCGCAGTGTCCTTGAGGATGAGCGCACCCGAGGTCGATCCCGGCGCACCGACGAGACCGCGCCCGTCCCAGACGCAGCCGCCCGGATCAGCCGCCACCTCCACCAGGTAATGGTGCGAGATATCGCTGATGCCGGCGCTCGCATACGCCGTCTGCGCCACACCGTTGATGAACGACAGGCTGCCGGCGGCATCGCAGGGCAACGCATACGCGGTGCGCAGTGTGGGAAGCAGGCGCCCGAAACTGAAGGCCACACGCCCGCCGCTGATCTGCGACCAACGCGCGATGACGTCGCTCTTCACCACGTCCGCAACCTGCTGGCCCGTCGCAGCAGGCGTGGCCGGAGCGCCGGCCCACGTCACCTGCACCACGTCGATGATGCGCTCCGGCGGGGCGTCGGCACGGGCGACGGTGGGGGCCAGCAAGACCAGCAC
>JAKAIC010000123.1 GCA_021814565.1 Actinomycetes bacterium
GGACACCGGGACCTCGATCCGCAACTTGCAGGAATTCGCGTGGCATCGCGACGAGTACGGAGTGGTGGTGGCACGGGTCAAGGCGGATGCCTTCTGTCACTCCATGGTGCGATCACTGGTGGGAGCACTGATTTTCGTGGGCGATGGCCGCAAGCCGTGTGACTGGCCGGCCGAACTGCTGCGGGGCGGTGAGCGCAAGTCGTTGGTCGCGCCCGCCCAGGGCCTGGTGCTGGAGGAGGTCTACTACCCCAGGCCGGACGAGCTGCTGGCCCGTCAGGACTGGACCCGCCGGCGGCGCGATCCCGCCGAGGCTGAGTGACACTGCCTCGGCGGCCCGGATTCAGGCGCGACGAGCCCAGACGGTGAGCCCCGGGCTCTGTGCGACGAGTCGCCAGTCAGGCGATGCCTGCAGCCGATTGGCCAGGGGTGGAGCGGGATTGCGCTCCAGCAGCACACAGCTGGTGCCGGCAGGCAGCAGGGACGAAGGCCGCGTCACCAGTAGGTAGCCCTGCATCTGCTGCATACGGATTCGGCCCCAGTAGTCCTGGCGACCATCGACCCAGGTTTGCACATCCGGTCGATACAGCGAGATGGGCTTCGACAGCTTGTCACTCGCAAACAGGCGGCAATGGCCGGGGAGGGAGAGGATGGCGGGATCCGGGCCGTATGCATGCATGGCCACGGCAGCGATATCCGTGGGAATGGCCAGGATCAGCAACAGGGTTGCGATATTGCGCCAGTACCGCTCGTGGCCCCTTTCGCCCAGGCACCGCCGAATCCGGTCCCAGGGCAGGCCCCTGCTCAGTGCGGAGGCCAGCACGGGCAGCGCCAGGAAGCCACCGATGAGCATGAAGCGCGCCGCCACGGCCCCAGCGATCACGGCGCCCAGGGCCAGCAATGCGAGCAGCTGGCGCAGCTGCAGTGAGCGCTCTTGAGCCGCGAACCACAACAGTGCGGCCGTTGCTGCGAGCAGAGCCAGCCAGAGTGCCAGGTCGGCTCCGCCCAGTGCCCAGGGGGTCGACCATTCAGTGATCACCGAGCGGCATTGCTCGGCGACTCGTGCCGCGTTGGTCCAAGCGTCGGTACCAAGCGGACCTGCCAGTGCACCTAGAGGAGGTGCGATCGCGCCCACCAGGGCGCGCGTGCGACGGGAGTTGCGATCTGCTTGCCGGTCGCCATGGATCAGCCAGACATTGCCCACCGCCGCGGCCAGGGCCAGAGCCGTCCACGATCCGTGAATCCAGATGCCGGCATAGGCGCAAAGGAATCCCGAAAGGGCGATGCGCACCGTTGAGTTGCTCCTGCGCACCAGCAGAAACTGCAGCAGCAGCAGCGCCACGGCCACCACGGACGCTCGAGGATTCAGAAATGATCCCATGACAACGAAGCCGGTGAGCAGGGCGGCAATGATGGCCGTATCGCCGGCTCCCAGTGCGCGTGCCGCGAGGGCAACGACCCAAAGGCAGGCGGCCAATGTGGCTGCCGTCGCAATCAGGAGGCCCGGTTCACGCCCGAGATGCCAGGCCATCCCCAGGACTACATCCCAGCCGGGGGATGTGGGTACGAAGTCGTGGGGGACGGGTGCCCAGCCCCAGCGGTCAGGGTGCACGATGCCGCCGCCGGCAAGGACGTCAAGGCCTTCGCGGGCCATCCAGCGTGCATCGTCGTAGTCGGCGATGGCCGCGGCACCCAGGCCCAGCACCGGGATCCAGAGTGGCAGGAACCAGCGATCGCGCAGCCCGCTCCATGCCGAGACCGAGCGCCGCCACATGCGGGAACTCTACGGCGGCCCTCCTGGGCAAAGCGGCGCGGGGCTTCTGCGATTTGTGCCGACAGCGAAAGCGCCGGTACCGTATGCCCTTGCGTCCAAGCGCGTGCAACCGCATGCGCGCCGGAGGCAGTCGTGCCGCGCCCAAGGGCTTCCCCCGAGGTTCGGTGCCCCCAGTTGAACGAACGAAGGTTATTGCTGTGCGCACATTCATGCCGTCGGCCGCTACGGTCGAGCGTACGTGGTACGTCATTGACGCCCAGGACGTTGTCCTCGGCCGCGTTGCCACTCAGGCTGCTGCGCTGCTGCGCGGCAAGCACAAGCCGACGTACGCCCCGCACGTTGACTGTGGTGACTTCGTGATCATCATCAACGCGGAGAAAGTGGCGCTCTCGGGCCAGAAGCTGCGCGACAAGTACGACTACCGTCACTCCAACTTCCCGGGTGGTCTGACCGCTGTGGCCTATGGCGATCTCATCCAGAAGAACCCCCGCCGTCTCATTGAGAAGGCCGTCAAGGGCATGCTGCCGCACAACCGTCTGGGACGTCAGATGTCGAGCAAGCTCAAGGTTTACGCAGGCCCCGAGCACCCGCACACCGCGCAGAAGCCGGTGCCGTTCACGATCACCCAGGTTGCCCAGTAACCACGGCGTGGTTGGGACTAAGGAACAGACATGACCGAAGAGATGTACACCACTGAGACCGAGGCCCCGGCCAAGGCTCCCCGCACCGTCGCCATTGCCCCGGCCAATGCCACGGGTCGTCGTAAGGAAGCAGTTGCTCGGGTGCGCCTGGTGCCCGGCACCGGTCGCTGGACCATCAATGGTCGCGATCTCGCCACCTACTTCCCGAACAAGCTGCACCAGCAGGCGGTGAACGAACCCTTCAAGATCAGTGACCTCGAGGGCCGTTACGACGTCATCGCCTCGCTCTCCGGTGGCGGCGTGAGTGGCCAGGCCGGCGCCCTGCGCCTAGGCATCTCGCGCGCGCTCAACGAGATCGACCGCGATGCCCTTCGTCCGGAACTCAAGAAGGCCGGCTTCCTCTCGCGCGATGCCCGCGTCAAGGAACGCAAGAAGTACGGCCTCAAGAAGGCCCGCAAGGCCTCGCAGTACAGCAAGCGCTAGTCAACTTCCACCTCACGAAGCCCTCGCCCCGGCGGGGGCTTCGTCGTTGTGCGGCCGGCACCGCATACGCTGACGCCGTGCCACGAACCCAGGCCTCGCTGCGGCGATTCGCCCTGCTAGCGGCGATCCTCACCACGCTCTTCGCAGTTCCGGGTGCGATCGACAGCTTCGGGCTGCCGAAACTCTTTGTACTGCTGGTGTTTGTGAGCGCACTGGCCCTGCTGGCGGCACCCGAGGCCGCGGCTCTGCTGCGCACTCGACCGCAGGCGGCCATGGTGCTGGGGCTGTTCATGCTGGGTTTCACGGTCGCGGCCCTGCTGAGTCGGCAGGCGGCGTACCTGACCCTGTACGGCGCCATCGGCCGCGCCAACGGCTGGCTGTGCTACATCTCGCTGGCGCTCATCATGCTGGTGGGCGCCACCGCCTTCGATTCCCGGCGGGTGCGGATGATCATCACCGCATTGGCGTGGCTGGGACCGCTCATGGCGCTGTACGGATTTCTGCAGTACCGCGGTATTGATCCCATCGACTGGCATCGTGGGTTCGTCATCAAGGGCACCTTCGGCAATCCGGATTTTGCGTCCGGCTTCCTCGGCATCACGGCGGTAGTGCTCCTGGGGTTGGCGCTGCGGGCCACTGCTCCGCAACGACTGCGGCTGCTGGCCCTGGTGGCCATGCTCTGGGTGCTGTGGGTCATCAAGTTGTCATTGGCGCTGCAGGGACTGATGGGGTTCGCGGTTGGTGCACTGGTGCTGGTGGGGCTGCTGCTGCTCGGTGCCGACCGGGCGGGCTGGGTACGGCGACTGCGCTGGCCCTATGCCATCAGCTCCGGCCTCTTCCTGGTGCTGAGCGCGTTGGCCATGGCCGACCGTGGCCCGCTGGCCCCGCTCCTGTTCAAGGCCAGTGTCCAGCACCGTTGGTACATGTGGGAGGCAGCCCTTCGCATGTTCCAGTTGCGGCCGGTCACCGGTGTCGGCATCGAGGCCTACAACGACTGGTACCGCACGACGCGGAGTGCCGCCTCGGTGGCCTTCCTGGGGCCGGACGTCTTCTCCAATGCCGCGCACAGCGTGCCCTTGAACCTGCTGGCGACAGGTGGCCTGGTGGTCGCGCTTCCCTATCTAGCCGTGCTGGTGTTCGTGCTGCGCTGTGGCATCATCGCCGCCCGCAACCGTGAGACGCGCATGCTGTCCGCAACCCTCACCGGCGCGTGGGCGGCCTACGTCGCGGACTCCGCCGTATCGATGGACCAGATCGGGATTGCCGTGTGGGGTTGGCTGCTCGGCGGCGCCGTCGTCGCACTGCTGCCCGCAGCGCAGGTGGCCGTGCCGAGTGTGAGTCTTCGGCGTGCCTCGATGATCGCCGCCGTCGTGGCAGCTGCGCTGGGCTTCGGCAGCGTTGCCTATGCGGCACACATCGATGCCCAGCTCAGTGCTGCCAGTCGCCTTCCGACCGCCACCGCTGCACAGCGGGCGATTGCCGTTCCCGCGCTGCTGCGAGCCGCTGCGGAGAGCCCAGAGCCCATACGGGTGCTCGGCGTGCTGGAGGAGTTGCACCACATCTCAGCCAATGCGGCGTCCATCGCAGCAGCCGTGGATGCGGTGCATCGCTTCCCGCGCGAGGTGCTGCTCTGGAGGCGACTGGCCTTGGACTACGAGTACGCCCGG
>JAKAIC010000124.1 GCA_021814565.1 Actinomycetes bacterium
TGACAATCGCACATGAATGTCAAGCTGGGTCCTGATTGGCGCCATCCCCTCCCGTGGTTGTTCACGAAGCGCCCGTATTGCGGGCGGAACCTGAACAACCGTCGCTGGCGTCGGGGGTTAGCGCTGGGTTCGGACTGGGCCCACAGGCGCTCGCCCCGCCGGAGGTCGATGCCCGCTCCCGTACCCTTGGCCTTCGTGGCAGTGCGCAGACAACCGGGGCGGCTCAGCGGGACGCGGGCAGGCTCCGGCGTGCCCCGCAATCGTCCCGTGGCCACGCCGGGTGCCAATCGGCCCGATGCCCCGACCGTGAGCGAGCCCATCAAGAACCCCGAGATCCCTCGTGAGGTCATTGACCATTCGCTGTCCCGCCGGGCCGCCATTCTCGACTTCAAGCGGGCGGGTGACATCGGATCCGACGCCCGAGACGCCCACCCTTACCTGCTCCGAGCCGCCAAGTGGCACGGCGAGGCAACCGATCGCCTGTGCCCGCTGTGCGACAAAGTGGAGCTGGTCGAGCTCACCTATGTGTATTCCAAAGAGCTCGGCGCCTTCTCCGGCCGCATCCACGGCAGCTCGGAAGTCAGTGAACTTGCTCAGAATCATGGCGTGCTGCGGGTTTTCGTGGTCGAGGTCTGTCAAGGTTGCCACTGGAACCACATCGTCACCTCCTATGTGGTCGGTGACGGTATCCCGCGGCGTCCCAAGCGCCGCCCGAGTGATCTGGACTGGTAGATGATCCGACGGTTGCCTTGGCGCATCATCATCACCTCGCTCGTCGGCCTCGGACTGCTGGGTGTCATCGTCTTCACCTACTTCGTCATCGTCACGCCCATCCCCAAGGCCGCTGATTTCACGCGCGCGGACACCACGATCGTCTACTACTCCGACGGCACCACCGAACTGGGCCGTATCGGCAGCTACAACCGCACCGAAGTGCCGCTTGCCAGGATTCCCCTGACCACGCAGCGCGCGGTGCTGGCGGCCGAGGATGCCAGCTTTTACAGCAACTCCGGCTTCTCTGTCACCGGCATCCTGCGCGCGGTCTACGAGAACCTGCGTACCGGCTTCAACGGTGGTGGCGGCTCCACCATCACCCAGCAGTACGTTAAGAACGCCTTCCTGTCACAGGAGCGCTCCATCAAGCGCAAGGTCAAGGAACTGGTGCTGGCGATCAAACTCACCAGTGTTTCCAACAAGAACCAGATTCTCGAGAACTATCTCAACTCCTCCTACCTGGGCCGTGGTGCCTACGGGGTGGAGGCGGCGGCCCGCCTCTACTTCGCCAAGGACGTCTCGCAGCTGAATGTGAGTGAGTCAGCGGTGATCGCCGCGCTGTTCAACGCGCCCGAAGGTCTGGCGCCCGAGGTGAACCTGCCCGGCCTCAAGCGTCGTTGGAACTACGTGCTGGATCAGATGGTTGCGCACAATTGGTTGAGTCCTGCTGATCGTCAACGCCAGCGCTTCCCCTTGTTGCAGCCGCGCGTCAACGCCAACACCTTGTCCGGCCCCAACGGTTACGCGCTGGACATGGTGACCCGTGCCTTGGTGGCGCAGGGATACGACGAGGCCAGCCTCGGCATCTCCGGTCTGCGCGTCACCTCCACCTTTGACGCACGGGCTCAAGTGGCGGCATCGCAGGCGGTGTTGGCGGCCGGCCCCCGCACGGGTACTGCTGGCCTGCGCATCGGCCTGGCTGCGGTCAAGCCCGGCACCGGTGAGGTCGTCGCTGTGTACGGCGGACCAGATTTCGCCACTCAGCCCTTCAACAATGCCACCCAGGCCAGTGCTCAGGCCGGCTCCACCTTCAAGCCCTTTGCGCTAGCCGCAGCCACCGAAGCGGGAGTGCCGCTCACGGCCAAGTTGCCGGGCAGGAACGGCACCGTGGTTGCCGGATACAAGGTGAACAACTACGGCGGCGAATCCTTCGGGCCCATATCGCTGCTCTTCGCCACCGAGAACTCAGTGAACTCCGCCTACGTCACCCTCACCTACCAGATCGGTGTGGACGCGGTCATGAACGCGGCCTCGCGTGCGGGTATCCCCGACAACACCCCGGGCCTCCAGCGCAACCTCACCTTCGTCTTGGGCACGGCGTCACCGCATCCGCTTGACGTCGCCGACGCCTACGCCACCTTCGCGGCGCGCGGCGTGCATGCAGCGCCCTACGTGATCAAGCGCATCTTGAGTGCCAACGGCGGGGTGCTGTACCAGGCCTCAGTGCATACCAATCAGGCCTTTGACCCCAATGTTGCGGACACCGTGAATGCGGCACTGCGCAAGGTGGTCACCAACGGCACCGGTTTCGAGGCCAACAAGCTCGGTCGTCCCGCAGCCGGCAAGACCGGTACCACGGACAACAACCTCGCGGCCTGGTTCACCGGATACACCCCGGATCTTGCGGCGTCGGTGATGTTCGTCAAGCAGGATGCCAAGGGCATGCCCATCTCGCTGCGAGGTACAGGCGGCCTGAGCACGGTCACCGGTGGTTCGTTCCCGGCGCGCATTTGGACGGCGTTCATGAAGGCGGCGCTGGCCAAGACGCCGAAGACGGACTTCGTCCCACCGCAGGTGATCCTGCCGCCGGACACCGTCACTGCCACCGTCACCGCCACACCGAGCGCCACGGACTCGACCACCATGTCGCCCTCGGCTACGCCGTCGAGCAACGACGGGGCAGTCCCCGTCGGCTGAGCAGCCACGGGTACAGCTTCCCCCGCTTTCCTGCTGGTTCAGGGCAGCTTCCCGCCATTGAAAGACCTTTCACGCCGGGGAACCCGGCCTGAATCAGCACGAATCAGCGTGAATCAGCGGGAACCGGTTAGCGGGGCAGGACGGCGAAGAAGTCGCGGCTGTTCTGGGTGAAGTAGCGATTGGCCGGGCGGGCGAAGTCCAGGATCTTGTGGGAGACCAGGGTGCCCTGCGCGTTCGGTGTGTACCAGTAGTACGACGGCCACAGCTTGTTGATGTCGAGCTGCATGGCACGCACAGCACCCGCGTTCACCAGGATCCGCGCCAGTGACTTGGCCGAGAGCGTGTCCCCGGTGACGTACACCAGGTCCCCCTTGGCGGTGATGCCGATACCGGAGCGCCACACGTAGAAAGTGCCGCCCAGTGTGGCTCCCCAGTTGGAGCGGATGGCGGTGTCGATGTTGGGCGCGACTCGGCTCTGGTCCACCAGCAGGTTCAGGTTTTGGCGCACGGACACCACTTGCGGCGTCATCTTCACTTCTGTGCCCCAGGAGCCGATGTCGGTGTGGCCATCCTTGTAGATGACGAGTGACGCGGCACCCGGCACCAGGGGATGCGAACCGTGGCCGTGATCCCAGTAGCCGCCATGCGAGTCGCTGAGCTTGAAGCCGGAGTTGAAGGCGGCCAGCACTTGCGAACTGGCACTGGTGCTGAGCGTCGGCTTCTGCCTCCAGCGCGTGAGATGACCGGGATCGGTGGTGCCGGGGTGCAGCACCAGCCGGGTGTGCTTACCGGACATCCACACCACGGCCGAGAGGTAGGAGGTGTGCACGGCGTCCGGTCGCACGTATGCGACCTGCACCACGGCATTCCTGCCGACGGTCTGCAGCACCTTGTACATGCCCTCACCCTTGAGCGCCGGCTTGACCAGAGCGGTGACAGGCGGCTGCACGCCAATGCGCATGTCGACGGGGTGGGCCCTGAGCAACGCTGCATCGGGGGCACCGCCGGACTTGGGTGGGTTGAGCGAGTACTGCCAGGCCTCGAGCTGCGTGACCAGGAAGCCCAGACCGTGGTCACGTCCCCACTCGGCGAGTCGCGCCGAGGTCGGATCGTTGCCCGGTGCGTTTAGGTAATCGCGAACCGACAGACCCATTGTGCCGAACCAGATGAGCACGACGAGCGAGAGCAACGACGCGACTCGGCGCATGCGCATGGTCCGCGGCCACAGCCGCACTCGACCGCGGCGTCCACCGCTTTCGTAATTTCGCTTCACTCGCTGAGCCACGTTGTGAACCTTATGTGTGCAATGTAAGGCCAAGGCAAGGAGCAGCGGAGCGGCTGTTCATTTCAAACTGAGATTCGGCTGAAGATCACGCGTGGCAGATGACGGATGATGAGCATGATCAGGCGCCAGATGGCGGGTGTGTAGATGACGGGTGCCCCCTTGGCGACGCCCTTCACGATGTCGGCCGCCACTCGCTCCGGGGAGGCCAGTCGGGCCCTGCCCAGACTGGCCGTCATGGGGGTCGCGGTGGGGCCGGGCTTGACCAGTATGACGTGAATAGCGGTAGAGGCCAGACGGTGCTGGAGGCCGCCGACGTAGGTGGCGACCAGCGCCTTGGCCGCGCCGTAGACGTAGTTGGTGCGGCGGCCGCGGTCGCCGGCCACCGAGCCGATGACGACCACGGAGGCGGTGACGCGCGGATCCATGCGCGCGATGAAAGCCTCGAGCAGTAGCACGGTGGAATTGCCGTTGATGAGCAAGGTCTCCGCCGCCAGTGCACGGTCATCCTGCTGCGCCCGCTGGCTGGGCAGGGTGCCGTGGGCGACAAGC
>JAKAIC010000027.1 GCA_021814565.1 Actinomycetes bacterium
CGCCCATAGCCAGGGCTCGGCGGATGGCCTCGGCCGCCTCGTCCGGTCCCATGCTCACCACGGTCACGGTGGTTCCGGCGTGGCTCTCGGCCAGCCGCAGCGCCGCCTCGACTGCGTACTCGTCAAGGTCGTTGAGCACCCGGTCGGAAGCCGCGCGATCGATGCGACCGTCCGCGCCCATGCGTTTCTCCGCGTAGCTGTCCGGGACCTGTTTGATGCAGACGGCAATACGCATGGCGCTCCACATTGGATCCAATATCGGGGTGCGCCCAACGGTACCCTGTCCCCCGTGGTGACGCCATGCTGGGACTGACAGACGAGCCCATCAGCGCCGGATTGCCCGATCCACTCGGCGTAACGCCGCGTGACGGGGGCCTCAACGTGGCCATCTGGTCCGGTGGCGCGGAAGCCATAGATTTCTGTGTGCGGCACGCCGACGGCAGCGAAACGCGCTACCGGCTGCCCGAACGCACCGACGGTGTCCACCACGGTTTCATCCCCCGCCACGGCATCGGCACCCGGTATGGCCTGCGGGTCCACGGCCCCTGGGACCCCGCACACGGCAACCGCTGGAACTCCCACAAGTTGCTGCTCGACCCCTACGCCCGGGCCATCAGCGGCGAATTGGTGCGCAACCCGGCGGTCTTCGCACACAAGGTCAATCCCTATTCGCCGGAGGATGACTCCACGCGCGACGATCGCGACTCCGCGCCCTACGTTCCCTGCTCCATCGTCACCGACGACAGCTTCCACTGGGGTGAGGACCGCCGCCCGCACACCCCCTGGGCCGACACGGTCATCTACGAGGCCCACGTGAAGAGCATGACCAAGCTGCACCCGGAGGTGCCGGTCGAGCAACGGGGCACGTTCGCCGGCATGGCCCACCCCGTGGTCATCAACCACCTCCGCTCGCTCGGTGTCACTGCGCTGGAGTTGCTGCCGGTGCAACAGTCGATGCCCGAGGAGCACCTGGTCGGCGCTGGCATGCCGAACCTCTGGGGCTACAACACCATCGGCTTTTTCGCGCCCCATGCCGGGTACGCGGCCAGTGGCACCGAGGGCCAGCAGGTCACCGAGTTCAAGACCATGGTGCGTCGTTTCCACGAAGCCGGCATCGAGGTCATTCTCGACGTGGTTTACAACCACACCGCCGAAGGCGGGCAGCGCGGACCCACCGTCTCCTTCCGCGGCATCGACAACGCCGCCTACTACAAGCTGGCAGACGACCGGCGCTACTACCGGGACTACACCGGCACCGGCAACACCCTCGACGTCTCGCAGCCGGCAGTCCTGCGGCTGATCATGGATTCGCTTCGCTACTGGGTCACCGAGATGCACGTCGACGGCTTCCGCTTCGACCTGGCCTCAGCGCTGGTGCGCGGTCACCATGACGTAGACATGTACGGTGCCTTCATCCAAGCCATCAACCAGGATCCGGTGCTGCGGTCGGTCAAGCTCATCGCCGAGCCCTGGGATGTCGGCGCTGGCGGCTACCAGGTGGGGCATTTCCCGGGCCTGTGGTCGGAATGGAACGACCGCTTCCGCGACAGCGTTCGGGACTTCTGGCGCGGTAGCTCAGCGGGCATCGCCGACCTGGGCTGGCGGCTGTCCGGCTCGGCCGACCTCTACGCCGCGGCTCGCCGCAAGCCCCGTGCGTCCATCAATTTCATAACCGCGCACGACGGCTTCACGCTCAACGACCTCGTGAGTTACAACCAGAAGCACAACATCGCCAATGGCGAGATGAACCGCGACGGCGCCAACGACAACCGTTCCTGGAACCATGGCACCGAGGGCAGCACATCCGACCTCGCGATCCTCGGGTTGCGCGCACGTCAGCAACGTAATCTGCTCACCACACTCGTGCTCTCCCTGGGAGTGCCCATGCTGAACATGGGCGACGAGATGGGGCGTACGCAGCGCGGCAACAACAACGCCTACTGCCAGGACAATGAGATCTCCTGGGTGGATTGGACGCTGCAACCCCCGCAGGCGGAGTTGCTGGAGTTCAGTCGGCGCTTGCTCTCCCTTCGCCGCAGTCACAGTGTTTTCCGCCGCCCCTTCTACCGGTGGGGCAAGGTGATTCCCGGCAACGGCGCCAAGGACCTGGCCTGGATCGGTGTCGACGGCGTCGAGGTGGGCAGTGACAAGTGGAACTCGCCCGACACCCGCACCGTAGGCATGTTCCTGAACGGCGCGGCCACCGGTGCCGCAGCAGGTGCGGCAGGTTCCAGCTTCCTGATGGTGCTGCACGCGGGCCCCGAGGCCGTTCCGTACCGGCTGCCGGGGGCGCCCTATGCCAGTTCATGGGAGACCGAGATCGACACCGCAGACCCGGGCGGCATCTCGCGCCCGTATGACGCAGGTGCCACCCTGCAGCTGCCGGCGCGCAGCGTGATGGTGCTTCGAGCGCTCTAGCGGTCAGCGCGGCAGTGCACCGAAGCACAGTGCCGGCAGCCGACCCCGCAACTCCGTCCACTGCCCGCGCAGCCAGGCGCGATCGAAGTCAGGCACCGCATCGGCGACCAGCGTGGCACCGATCCCCAGTTCGCGCTCCACCATGCGCTGCAGCACTGCTGACCAGTGCGAGCTGCCCACTGCGGACTCGCGCGCCCGATTGAGCACGACGGCCACTCCGCCGGGAGCGAGTGGAAGGCGTTCGACGACCGTGCACAGTCGCACCATCCCCAACGGCGTTGCCGGCGCCACCAGCACAATGCGATCGGCACGCAGCAGGATCGACT
The DNA here is from genome assembly GCA_021814565.1 of Actinomycetes bacterium. GTDB lineage: Bacteria > Actinomycetota > Actinomycetes > S36-B12 > UBA5976 > JAKALQ01. The sequence goes on from JAKAIC010000027.1 coordinate 2,745, forward strand.
CCCGCAGGGTCGAGCCCGCGCCGCAATCGACGACCACTTCCTGATAGCGGCCGGCAGCGGAGTCAAGCAGCCGCAGCAGCTCACCATCGCTGAGATCCCCGGCCTCGGCCGCTGTAAGCGTGACCACCGGCGGATGGCCATCGGTGCTGCCGGCTGCCACCGCATTCAGGCCGGACGCCGTGGCCGGCAGTCCCAGCATGAACCCCAGGGCCGGATGCGCGGTGTCGAGGTCGATGAGCAGGGCGCCAGATCGCGCCGTTGCATGCAACAACGCCACTGTCGAGGTACCGACGCCGCCGCCCACTCCCATCACGGCCGTCACAACACCGGACCGAGTCGAGGTCGGTTCTTCGCCGCTCCCGTCCAGCACCGGAGTCAGAGCAGCGAGTTCCTCGAACAGGCTCACGAAATCGCAGGCGTCGAGCTGGCGGCAGTCCAGCCCGGAGGAGTCCAGCCAGGGAGGCCGTATGGAGTCGAGCAGCACCACCACGTGCGCACACCGAGCGAGCGCGAGCACCGGCTTCTCCGCGAAGCCGCGCAGCGCGGGGCTGAGTACGACGACCGGGGCACAGACGCCGGCGCTCGCATCACGCTCCAGACCGCTCACATCCACATAGCGCTTGGCGATCTCCGTATCGGCTGCATCCGCTGCCGCGGCCAGCAATCGGCGCTCCCATGCCACTTCACCGCAGGCGATGGCGATGCGCACGCTCATCGGTCCACACGCGCCAGATCGATCTCGCCACTTCGCAGAGCGAGCACCAATGCCCTCACCTGCGCCGGTGGCACCGCGAGCACCATGCCCTGACCGCCTCCCACATCCGACGTGGCGACGCCCAGCACGCGCACCGCGTGCAGTACGCGTGCGGTGGAAACCAGGTTGGTGCTGCTCGTCTTCGACGACCACCACACGTCGACGCGCTGGCCACGACGGAGGTCGGGCGGTGCATGGAGTTTGGCCACCGGCACCGACACTTCATCGAGCTTCGGGCTGTGGGCCGTCAGCGCCGCCACGGGCAGCAGTTCCCCGGCACCGATGTCATGTTTCAGCGCGCGGCCCACCACCGCAGTACCAGCGCCGGCATAGCCGCCGCCATCGATACTCACCTCACTCAGGTGCACGTCCGAGGAGCCGATGACGGTGCCGGCCGTCAGGCTGTGCGACAACCTCCAGACGGTGGTGCGTTGAGTCGCGCGCTGCATGAAAAGTGCCCCGATGATGGTGGCTGCGATCATCAGCGCAATGCCGGCGATAACCCGTGGCTCGTGGGTGATGGTGCGCATGGCTGCCTCCTTGGTGGAAGGTGATTGTTCGTCACAGCGGGGAATGGTGGGCCCGACATCCACAGGGCCGGCCCTTTGATGGCCCGATCGGCTCCTTGCTGGCCATCATCGGCCGGCCTTGAATCCCCCGCAGGAGGCCGCATGTTCCCGTTCCTCGGACCCGATCCGGTGACGTCCAGCTGGATGATCGCTCTTGCCGGTGTCTTCGTCCTAGCCGTCGCCATTCCCCTGTTGCGCTTCGCAGTTGCGCTCTGCATCCATGCCTACGCAGCGCTGTCCGGCCGGCATCACCTTCATCGCACCGCCTCAATGGTGATGCCCCGGACTGCGCAGCTCATCGGCAGTCTGGTAATCGGCGTCACCTCCATCGCAGCGCCGGCCATGGCAGCCGGGCATGACGCATCGCTATCCAGTGTCAACCTCGACCGGGACGCCGGCGCAGGCGCCAGCGCAGCGTCTGCAACCGGATCCCACGCGGTCACGACAGCCGCACAGCCGCACATCAACCTCGATCGTGATGCCGGTGCGGGGCAGGTTGCGCCCTCGCACGCACCGGCAACGGCCAAGCGCAACCTGCAGCACGCCAGTCGCACCCACCAGCCAGCACCTGCGACGCACCGCAGTGCGGGCGACGTCTACGTGGTGCGCACCGGTGACAGTTTGTGGAGCATCGCCCAGGAGCACCTCGAGCACCCCACCAACAGCGCTGTGACGGATGCGTGGAAAGCCATCTGGCGGGCCAACCGCACCGTCATCGGTGACCATCCGGAACTCATCCGTCCCGGTCAGGAGTTGCGGATGCCGCCTGGGGCACTGGCATGAGCACCGCCGCTGCGCAACGCGATATCGCCCCCGGCTGCTCCCCGGTGGTCACGCTGCGTCTGCTCGCCATGGCCGACGAGGCCAAGCGCCTGGTCATAGACGAGCCCGAGCAGCTGGTCCTGCCCTTGGAGTGGGCATGGGCCGTCGCTACGCCGACGCCGGTGCAGCCGGAGCCCGTGCGCGAACTCCCCGATCCCAAGCAATGGGGAGGCCGCATCACCCAGGCCTCCTTCGAGATCATGCTGGGCAGCAGGCCGGCCGGGCAGTTGGCCCGGCTGGTCGACGCACACACGCTGCAGGTGCTCGCTCTGCACACCAGCCGCTACAGCGTGTCCCGCAAGCGCAAACCCGGCGCTGTTTTGCCGCGACCGCGCATATCCTCACTCCGCTGCTTTCAGCCCCACCCCGAGGCAGCCGAGATCTCCGCAGTCGTACACGACGGCAGTCGCTACCGTGCGGTTGCCATCCGCCTCAATGCTCGGGGCAACCATTGGTTGGCCACCGCCTTTGAGATGGCCTGAGGTGCTGCCGGATCGGGGTCAGGCTGACGGTGCACCGTGGCAGCGCTTGTACTTCTTGCCAGAGCCGCAGGGACAGGGCTCGTTGCGACCGACGTTGTTGGCCGCCGACGCCGGCTCACGGTCCACCTGACGGGAGCCGTCCTCCGACGGCGCCACATACGTCAGTTGCTGCGGCCGGTTCTCAGCGAAGCCCTTGACCTCAACCTCGGGAACTTCCTGCTCCTCCTCGATCTCAACATTGACATCGACGTGGAAGAGGAAGCCGACGGACTCCTCCTTCATGGCATCCATCATGGCGGTGAAGAGGTCGTAACCCTCCACTTGGTATTCCACCAGCGGATCGCGCTGTGCCAGGGCACGCAGGCCGATACCCTCCTGCAGGTACTCCATCTCATAGAGATGTTCACGCCACTTGCGATCCAGCACGGACAGCACCACCTTGCGCTCGAGTTCGCGCATGACGGGCGGCGTGAGCTGCTCCTCGCGGGCGGCATAAGCGCGTTCGGCGTCAGCGCAGAGCAGGTCGACGAGCGCGTCGCCATCGAGTCCACGGGCCTCCTCAAGGGAGACGCCTACCGGGTACACCGTGTTGAGCGCCGTCCACAGTCGCTCGAGGTCCCACTCCTCCTCGTAGCCGGAGGAGGTCTCCGCATCGACGTAACCGGCAACCGTGTCGGCCAGGAATTGGGCGATGTGACCGGAGATGTCGGCACCGAGCAGCACATCATGGCGCTCGCCGTAGATGACCAGGCGTTGGCGGTTGAGCACCTCGTCGTACTTCAGCACGTTCTTGCGGATCTCGAAGTTCTGCGCTTCCACCTGGGTCTGCGCCGACCGAATCGCGTTCGTGACCATCTTGGCCTCGATCGGCACATCGTCCGGCACGTTGAAGCGGCGCAGGAAGGAGTCCACCATGTCGGCCTTGAACAGGCGCATGAGATCGTCCTGAAGCGAGAGGTAGAAGCGGCTCTCACCGGGATCGCCCTGGCGTCCGGAACGTCCACGCAACTGGTTGTCGATACGGCGTGATTCATGTCGCTCGGTGCCGAGCACGTATAGACCACCGAGCGCCACGACCTCTTCGTGCTCCGCGGCGACCGAGGCAGTGGCCGAAGCAAGCGCCGCCGGCCAGGCAGCTTCGAATTCCTCAGGCGTTTCAACGGGATTGAGCCCGCGCTGCTCGAGCGTGCCACGCGCGATGGCCTCCTGGTTGCCGCCCAGCATGATGTCAGTTCCGCGACCGGCCATGTTGGTGGCCACGGTGACAGCGCCCTTGCGGCCCGCCTGTGCCACGATGGCGGCTTCACGTTCGTGGTGCTTGGCGTTCAACACCTGGTGTGGCACACCGCGCTTGCGCAGCATGGTGGAGAGGGTCTCGCTCTTCTCCACGCTGGTGGTGCCGACGAGCACCGGCTGGCCCTGCGCGTGGCGTTCGACGATGTCCTCGATGACCGCATTGAGTTTGGCCTGCTCCGTGCGATACACGAGATCGGGCTGGTCCTGACGGATCATGGGCCGATTGGTGGGGATCGGGACGACACCGAGCTTGTAGATCTGGTTGAACTCGGCGGCCTCGGTCATGGCAGTACCGGTCATGCCGCCCAACTTCTCGTACAGACGGAAGTAGTTCTGCAGCGTGATGGTGGCCAGGGTCTGGTTCTCGCCCTTGATCTCCACCCCCTCCTTGGCCTCGATGGCCTGGTGCATGCCGTCGTTGTACCGGCGACCGGAGAGGATGCGGCCGGTGTGCTCGTCCACGATCAGGATCTCGCCGTTCATGACCACGTAGTCGCGGTCCTTCTTGAACAGCTCCTTGGCCTTGACGGCGTTGTTGAGCAAGCCGATGAGCGGCGTGTTCACCGATTCGTACAGGTTCTCGATACCGAGCCACTCCTCGGCGCGCGCGATGCCCTCCTCGAGGATGCCCGCAGTGCGTTTCTTCTCGTTGACCTCGTAGTCGGTACCTGCGCGCAGGCGCTGGGCCAGAGTGGCGAACTGCGGGTACATGGCATTGGACTCATCGCTGGGGCCGCTGATGATGAGCGGCGTGCGCGCCTCGTCGATGAGGATGGAGTCAACCTCGTCGACGATGGCGAAGAAGTGGCCTCGCTGCACGAGCTCGTCGGCAGTCCAGGCCATGTTGTCGCGCAGGTAGTCGAAGCCGAATTCATTGTTGGTGCCGTAGGTGATGTCGGCGTTGTAGGCGACGCGGCGCTCTGCCGGTGTCATGTTGGCGAGAATGACGCCGATCTCGAGGCCCAGGAAGCGGTGGATACGACCCATCCACTCCGAGTCGCGCTCGGCCAGGTAGTCGTTGACGGTGACCACGTGTACGCCCTTGCCAGCGATGGCGTTGAGGTACGCGGGCAGCGTGGCCACCAGTGTCTTGCCTTCACCGGTGCGCATTTCCGCGATGTTGCCCAGATGGAGTGCCGCACCGCCCATGAGCTGGACGTCGTAGTGGCGCTGACCGAGGGTGCGCTTCGATGCCTCGCGGACCGCGGCGAATGCCTCGGGCAGCAGGTCATCCAGCGTCTCGCCGTCGGAGTGGCGTTGCTTGAACTCCGCGGTGAGCCCGCGCAGCTCGGCGTCGCTGAGCGGAATCATCGTCGACTCGAGTGCATTGACCTGCTTGGCCAGACTTTCGAGACTGCGAACGATCTTGCCCTCGCCGGCGCGGAGGAGCCTGTCGATTACGGACACGTGGCCACCCTTCGAATGGTTGCCCCATCGTAACCATTCCGTGATACGCCGGTGCCCGCGTGCATTCGCTAGTTTCAGTACATGCCGCCGGAGCGCCTGTCACGAGCCGAAGCGGCACGACTGGCCATCCGCGCCCAGGGCTTGGATCGTCGCCGGCTGCGCTCGGTCCCGGCCCTGCTCGGGCAGTTAGGGGCCGTGCAGCTCGACACCATCTCCACCCTGGCCCGCTCACATGAGCTGGTCGCCTACGCCCGCCTGGGGACTGTGCCCCGAGAGCGGGTTGAGGCCACCTACTGGGGACACGGCCGGGCCTTCGAGTACTGGTCGCATGCGGCCTGCATCCTGCCCATGGAGAGCTACCCGCTCTTCGCCTTCCGGCGACGCGCCATCCGCGCCCAGCGCGAGCGTTGGGGAGCCACCGTGAATGCCGTGGACGCCGTGCGCCGTGCGCTGAGCGAGCAGGGACCGTTGACGGCCACGGAGCTGGGGGGCGCCCGGCGCTCCGGCGGCTGGTGGGACCGTTCCGAAGCCAAGGATGCCGTGGAGTGGATGCTGGCTGCCGGCGAGGTCGTGTGCACCGACCGCCGCTCCTGGAAACGCATCTACGATCTCGCCGAACGGGCCATCGACATCACGCCGCAGCCGGACTGGGTGGACCACGAGGGCGTGTGGGGACCAAGTGACGTGGCCTGCACCCGGGATCTGCTGTTGCGCTCCGTGCGAGTGCTGGGCGTCGGCACGCTGGCCGATGCCCGTGACGTGCACCGCCTGAGTGGCCTGGGCGGGCCACCACAGCAGGCCAAACCCCAATTGCTCCGCCGGGCACTGCGCGAATTGCTGGACGACGGCCGCGTCGTGCAGGTGGAGGTCGAGGGCTTCGAGACACCGTGGCTCGCCGATCCCGCCGCGCTCACCCGCATCCCGCGCAGTGACCGTTCCATCACCACCCTGCTGAGTCCCTTCGACTCGCTGGTGTGGTACCGCGATCGGCTGCAGCGACTCTTCGACGTGTTCCATCGCATCGAGGCCTACACACCCCGCCACAAACGGGAGCGCGGCTACTTCGCCATGCCCGTGCTCCATGGCGGACGCATCCTCGGCTTCGTCGACCCCGGTCGTGACGGGGAGGCGATGGTGGCGCACAAGATCACCGTGCTCGACCACGATGTCGACGGCTTCGCCTTGGCGCTGGCAGAGGCCGCGCGCTGGGTGGGAAGCACCAGCGTCCGCGTCGACAGTGCACCAACAGCACGTACTGCGCGCATCATCAGCACGGCTGCCAACCGTCTGCTCAGGCAGTAGCAACGGGCTTCGGCATCACCGGATAGCCGGCCAGCGCAGCCGCCGTGACCGCCTGCGTCCTCGAATGCACACCGAACTTCTCGTGGACGTGCTTGAGGTAGTTCTTCACCGTGTATTCCGAAAGCGACAGCCGCGACGCGATGGCGCGATTGGTGAGTCCCAGTGCCACCAGGGCCAGCACCTGGATCTCCCGGGCGCTGAGCGGTATCTCCGGGGCCGCGGCTCCGGGAGCGGTGCCCAGTTCCGAACGCAAGGTCGCGGCATCGCAGTCGTGCGGCATCACTTCACAGGAGATGGTCTCCAGAACCCCCAACCAGCTGGGAACCAACGAGGTCGGCAGCATGACCACGACGCGCAGCGCCCGCGACTGGGCACGCAGTCGGCGCAGCGGCAGCAGTACGTCGTCACGACTTCGTCCGTCGGCGTGCAACAGCACCAGGTCTGGAAGCAACCGTGCCGCGAGTGGTGGCAACTGCACCGGGAATCCGGTGCTGGCGATGACGTCGCAGCCCAAGCTACGCAGCCCCTCGATCACCAGTGGCGAGGCCGAGACGAGCATGCGCTTGCCTTCATCAAGCAATGAAAGTTGTTGCAGTTGTTGTGTTTCCATGTGTACCCCCGAACGCAGTGTGCGCGGGGAAGATCTCGCATTCCCCGCGCACAGCACGCGTTCTTCGCGCGGCTTGCTCGCGCTATCCGCGCAGCAACCTCGCAACCTTGGCGGTGGCGCCGCTGCCGTGGCGGGACCAGCGGCCGCGCTTGGCGGCACGCCGCAACTGGTGTTCCAAGGTCTCACGGGCACGCTCGAAGGCAATCTCCGCCTTCTCCCCCGCACCCTTGGCCCTGATGGGTGTGCCGCGGGTGATGGCGGCCACCTCAACCTGCCAAGCCTGCGAGGCCTGGCGCGGATTGGCCTCACGGGTGACCTCGACGTCGAATCGGCTGATTCCGAGACCGAATCGGGCAAGCGCGACCGTCTTCTCGCGCACATGCTCGACCCAGAACTCACCGAGTTCGAGATGCCGCCCCCGCACGATGACATCGGGTTGCTGGGTGGCGTCATTGGTGTCCATATGGAACCTCCTCTTCGTCGACCTGAGACCAACATAACCCCGGGCTGTCCCGGGCAACAGGGTCTCGCACTAGCGGCGGGCCAATGCGAATCCCATGACCCCGTGCATGGCTGGCGCACCGATGGCACGCAGCGCCTCACGCATGGTGGCACCGGACGTGACGATGTCGTCCACCACGATCAGGGGCCCATGGCGCGGCCCATCCCAACGCATGGCACCCTGCAGGTTGCGCTCCCGCTGGACTCTGCCCAGGCCGGCCTGATCCGCGCGTGGACGCACTGCCCGCAGCTGCTCGCACACCTGCTCCCGGGGCAGCACCGCCAGCACCGCCTCCGTGAGCAAGCGGCCGCCGCGTTGGCGCTCGGATGCGGGTGAGGAGGGGACGGGCACGATCAGCGCTTGCGGCCATCGCGCCAGCAGCGGCTGCAAGCCTGCGGCCAACCACGCTTCCACGCGCAGGCGCGCCGCGCGACGTGCCTCTTCCTTCCAGTCGATGATGGTGCGGCGGACCGGACCCTGGAATGTGAACCAGGTCAGTACAGGCACCGGCATAGGCAGCCATCGAGGGTCGGGCGCCAGGGCCGCGCATTGCGGGCACCATTCACGACCGCTCGCGCCACAGCCCGAACAGCTGCCTGGGGCCAACAGCGTGCGGGCAAGGCTGAACATGCGGCAAGTCTGCACAGACCATCTGACAGCGAGTGGAGAACCGTCCACAGTCAGATCACTACATCACGTAGTTGGGTGCGGTGCCCAGATCGCTGGCTTCCCACTTGACTCCGGAGAGCTGCCAGAGCTGGCCCGACTGATCACCCACGACGATAGGCCGACCGAGCGCGGCCGTGATGGCTACGGCATTGGCAGGACCACCGAGCAACGTCACGGCACCGGTGGGCAGGGTGATGCGAAGCGCCTGCACCGCCACTGCGCCCACGGCCCCCAGCACCGCCAGTTCGGACTCCGAGGTCCAGGCCACACCGACCACCGAACTCAGGCGCTGCTCCGCCCGCTCCAGGCCCACCAGGCGGGCACCGTCGGCCGTCTGCAGGATGTGTGCCACCCAGATGGAGGTGCTCGCGCCGTCATTCACGATGATCGCAATGCGCGACTGATCGGGCGCGATGGCGAAGTCGAGGATGCGGGAACGTGATGGCAGCCCGCTCTTCACCTTCACGGCGGAACCACCCGCGCGCCAGGTGAACAGACCACCGCTGGTCGAGCGATCGAGGAACCAGACCTGGTTCGAGCTGAGGATGGTGGGCGATGCCAGGTCACCGCCGGCGAATACCACCATCGGTTTTCCGGCCCTGGATGCGAACAGCAGCGAACGCGACGGGGTGGTGTGCACCAGCAGCGTGCCGTCGGGCGAAACCGCCGCCTCCTGCACCGGCAGCCGGGTGCGGATGACGGTGCGAGCTCCGTTGCGCAGCGAGATAACCCGGTTCCCGCTCACGAACACCAGTGGCTGGGTGGTGGCATCCGCGGGTACCGGTGCCAGGTTCGCGAAGTCGGCCGCGGTGAAGACGGAACCACCGTTGAGGGATTGCAGGGGCTCGCCATCCACCTGTACGCGGACACTGCTGATGCTCGGCAGACCGGTGAGCGTCCAGGTGATCTGTGCCAGCATGTTGTTGCGCTGCTGCCAGTTGGCGGAGAGGGCGGCCCGCGTGAGCGGTACCCCGACCAGACCGAAGTCGCCGAGCACCGCACCGAAGGAGAGGCTGGTGGATCCCGGGATATCGCTGACCAGGGTGGCGCCTGCGATGGGCGGCGGTCCGGCGAGCAGCGAACGCATGAGCATGGTGGGCAGGTTGCCCGATCCGTTCGGCAGCATCACGTAGCTGGGGACCATCCGGTCGCGGCTGGCATTGAGGAAATACAAGGCATGCGCACGGTAGCTGCGGGCCAGGTCGCCCTCACCGAGGTACAGCGCCGGGGGCGGCTGGTCGATCCGCCATTGTCCATGGACCTGCGTGAGATGCAGGGAGTCGGAAAGCATGGCTCCTGGATCGGCGATGCGGTAGCGATGGTCGACACCTATGGTGCCGAGCAGCGGCGCCGACACCTTCACGCTGTCGTTGCGATCCGGAGTGACGGTGAGCGCGGCGGCTTCGTACACCGCCGCCAGCGCTTGCGGATTCCAGGTGAGCGCGGCACTCGGCGTGAGGTACTTGCGCGCCGTCTCATCGCCATCGGCGATAGAGGCACAGGCCGCGATGAAACCGCGCACGATGGCTTCGGGGCTCATCCCTGCCACCGGCGGGCGAGCGATCACCCGAACGTTGACGTCGTTGCTCACCACATCGACACGGTCGCCGGTGACGATGGGACCACTGCTGGGAATGGAGGAGCATCCGGCAAGCAGGCCGGCAACGAGCAGCAGGGACGTCAGTCTTCTCATACCGAATCAAGCGCTTCCTCGGGATCGAGCGGCAACAGGCCATGGGTGACCTCGCCGCCCGCTTCCCGCGGCAGGACCAGACGGAAGTTGGCACCACGACCGGGAGCGCCCCAGGCGTCGAGCCAGCCGCCGTGCAGTCGCGCATCCTCAAGCGAGATGGCCAGGCCCAGGCCTGTCCCTCCCATGGTGCGACGCCGCGACGGATCGGCGCGCCAGAAACGGTTGAAGACAAGTGAGGCCTCACCGGGCTTGAGGCCCAGCCCGTGGTCGCGTACGGACACCGCCACCACTTCCTCATCGGAGGCCACCGTCACCTCGATGGGTTTGCCCTCGCCGTGTTCGATGGCATTGGCGATGAGGTTGCGGACGATGCGATCAACGCGTCGCTGGTCCACATTGGCATAGATGCCCTCGTGCGCGAAGTGCAGCGAAATCATGGATCCGCGTTGCGCCGCAATGGGTTCCAGCGCGGAGATCGATGCGCGCGTGGTGAACGCGATGTCGACGCGATCGAGTTCGAGCGACGCTGCGCCAGCGTCGAAGCGCGAGATCTCCAGCAGGTCTCCCAGCAGCAGTTCGAAACGATCGAGTTGGTTCTGCAGCAACTCGGCGGCACGGGCTGAGCCCTCATCCAAAGTGCTGCGTGCCTCGTAGAGCATGTCCGCCGCCATGCGCACGGTGGTGAGCGGTGTGCGCAGTTCATGGCTCACATCCGACACAAAGCGTTGCTGCAGCCGCGAAAGGGATTCCAGACGCCGGATCTGCTCCTGCAGCGCGGCCGCCATGGCGTTGAAGGAGATGGCCAGTTTGGCCAGATCGTCCTCGCCGCGCACTGCCAGCCGCTCGGTGAGGCGCCCGCTCGCCAGGCGTTCCGCGGTTGCTGCGGCGGCGCGAATGGGCGCGACCACCTGTGACGTCACCACCCAGGCAATGACCCCGAGCAGCAGCGAGAGCAGGGCACCCGTGACCAGCACCGCTGAGCGCACCAGGTCAATGGTGCGCTGCTCCTGCACCAAGGGGTAGAGCTGGTACAACTCGTAGCTGCCGACACCGCTGATGAGAAGCGGCGCTCCGACCACCAACCCGGTCACCGAGGGGCCGTTGAGGTAGCGGATGGTCGTGTAGGTCCAGGCCTGGCGTGAGGTCTTCGACACCACCTTGCGCAACGCCGGCGGCACGCTGTCCGCGAGCACCAGATTGGTGCCGCGCTCGGGAGCAGTGGCCTGCGCGCCGCGGCCGGACAGCAGCAGCACCTCGTACAGCGGCGGCTGCCCGGCGCGTGCCGCCAGGGCGGTGACGATGTTGTCGACGAGCACCGTGGCACTGGTGCCACCCGATGCGGAGGCCGCGGAGGTGATCATGCGTTGCGCATCGATGAGGCCGGCAGTGGATTCGCTGAGCGCACTGCGCTGGCGTGAACTGAGAAGGCCGTCAGTGACGCGCCCGAGCAACAGCATCCCCAGCGCGGTGAGGGCAATGGTGGAGGCGATGAGCGTGGTGGCGATGACGCGGAACGCCAACTGACTGCGCCACCATCGCAGTGGACCCCACATCAGCTCTTGCCGGCTCGATACCCGACACCACGCACGGTGACGACGACCTCGGGGTGCTCGGCGTCGAGTTCCACTTTGGAACGCAGGCGCTGCACGTGCACGTTGACGAGGCGGGTGTCGGCGGCGTGCCGGTAACCCCAAACCTCATTGAGCAACATCTCGCGCGTGAAAACCTGCCAGGGGCGGCGGGCCAGACAGGTGAGAAGGTCGAATTCGAGCGGAGTAAGGGTGATGATCTCGCCATTGCGCCGCACCACATGCCCGGTGATGTCGATCTCCAGATCGCCGATGGTGAGGTGCTCCACCAGCGGCTGGGCCGCCGGCCGCAGCCGAGCCCGCAGGCGTGCGACCAGTTCCTTGGGCTTGAACGGCTTGTGTATGTAGTCGTCGGCGCCGTTCTCAAGACCGGCGACCACGTCCAAGGTGTCCGTGCGAGCGGTGAGCATGACAATGGGGACGCCCGATTCGGCTCGGATGGAACGGCAGACCTCGACGCCGTCGCGACCCGGCAGCATCACGTCGAGCAGCACGATGTCGGGTTTGCTGTCGCGGAAGACGGCGAGCGCGGAGTCGCCGTCGGCGCAGAAAACGGGGTCGAAGCCCTCCGCACGCAATACGATTCCGAGCATCTCAGCAAGTGCCGTGTCGTCATCGACAACCAGAACCCGGTTCGTCATAGGGACATCATGGCATCGACGGCTGTGCAAGTGCCACGAGGAGCCTTATGACCGTCTCTGAATCATTGATCCCCGAGCAGCCGCTGCGCCTTGGCGAAATGCTGGCGACTGTATTCCGCTATCTTCGCGCGAATCCCGCCGCGACCCTGGGGGTCGGCGCGCTGCTGAGCACGGTGACCAGCACCATCAGCGCCGTAGTCATGAACGGGGTGCTCGCCAGTGCCAGTAGCAGCTCGCCCTTGGGTCGCATGCTGGCAGGGGAATCCCTCACCGTGGCCGAGGCCGCACTGGCCACCAAGCAGATCACCGATGCCGCACCGGCGCTGGCCACTGCTGCCGGAATCTCCGTTCTGGTGCAACTCGCTGCCATGGGCGTCATGACGCTCGGCATGGTGGAGTCATTGCAGGGCAACAGGCTCGCGCCCGCCCAGTTGTGGCGTCGGGTCGCCTGGCGGCGCATCATCGGCGTCAATCTCGCCATCGTCGGCCTCATGCTGCTCGCGGCCGCGCTACCCGTCCTGCTGGCCGTGGTGGTGGGCGGTGCTTTCGGACTGGCCTCCATGGCTATTGCCGGATTGGCCGGGCTGGTCATCGCCATCATGACGGCACTGGCGGTGCCGGCCACCGTCATGGATGGGCTACCGGTGCGCGAGGCCCTGCGTCAGTCGGTCCTCGTCACCCGCAACGGCTTCTTCCGCACGGCCTGGATGCTCTTCTTCGCCAGCTTGCTGTGGCAGGCGATGGGCAATCTGATCGGCTCGCCCGTGGGTGCCATTTTCGGTGCCTTCGCGGGCGGAACCGGCTCGCCTGCCGGTTCGGCACTCACCAGCATTGTGGCCAGCATTGTGGCCGGCGCCATCTCGCTGCCGGCGAGTGCAGGCACCATAACGCTAATCTACCTGGAGCGTGTGCGTGCGTCGCGTCAGAACGGTCCCGGCACCGGCGCGCTACCCGCCTGAGGGGAAGCGCGCCGGATGCCCGATCAGTAGCGGTATTGGTCCGCCTTGTACGGACCATCCACCGGCACGCCCAGGTATTCAGCCTGCACCTTGGTGAGATTGGTCAGCTTGGCGCCGAGGGCACCGAGGTGCAGTCGCGCCACCTTCTCGTCCAGGTGCTTGGGCAGGGTGAACACGCCGATCGGGTACTCCGCGGGCTTGGTGAAGAGTTCGATCTGTGCCAGCACCTGGTTGGTGAAGGAGTTCGACATGACGAATGACGGGTGCCCGGTGGCGTTGCCGAGATTCAGGAGCCGACCTTCAGAGAGCATGATGATGGAGTGGCCGTCCGCGAATCGCCACTCGTCCACCTGCGGCTTGATGTTGACCTTGCTGACGCCGGGGAAGCGCGCCAGACCCGCCATGTCGATTTCATTGTCGAAGTGGCCGATGTTGCCGACGATGGCCTGATGCTTCATCCGGCTCATCTGCTCGGCGGAGATGACATCCCTGCAGCCCGTGGCCGTCACGAATATGTCAGCCTGCTCGACCACATCGTCCAGGGTGGCAACCTGGTAGCCATCCATGGCGGCTTGCAGTGCACAGATGGGGTCGATCTCGGTGACGATGACGCGAGCGCCCTGTCCGCGCAGTGATTCCGCGCAGCCCTTGCCGACATCGCCGTACCCGCAGACCACCGCGACCTTGCCACCGATGAGCACATCGGTGGCCCGGTTGATGCCGTCGATGAGCGAATGCCGGCATCCGTACTTGTTATCGAACTTGCTCTTGGTCACCGAGTCGTTGACGTTGATGGCCGGGAACAGCAGCTTGCCGTCACGGTACATCTCGTACAGGCGATGCACGCCGGTCGTGGTCTCCTCCGTGACGCCCTGGATGCCCGAGGCGATGTTCGTCCACCGCGAACCGTCCTCCGCAAGTGAGCGCTGGAGCAGGGTGAGCACGACCTCGAACTCCTCGGATTCCGCCGTGTCCGGCTCGGGCACGTAGCCTGCGAGCTCGTATTCGCGGCCCTTGTGCACGAGCAGGGTAGCGTCGCCGCCGTCATCGAGAATCATGTTGGGACCCTTGCCGTCGGGCCAGCGCAGGACCTGCTCGGTGCACCACCAGTACTCGGGAAGGGTCTCGCCCTTCCACGCGAACACGGGCACACCCTGCGGGTTGTCGACAGTGCCCTGCGGGCCCACCACAACGGCGGCAGCAGCATGGTCCTGGGTGGAGAAGATATTGCAGGAGGCCCAGCGCACTTCGGCACCGAGCGCAGTGAGGGTCTCGATGAGCACCGCGGTCTGGATGGTCATGTGCAGCGAGCCGGTGATGCGAGCGCCCTTGAGCGGCCGCGCGTCCGCGTACTCGGCACGCATGGCCATCAGGCCGGGCATCTCGTTCTCAGCCAGCCGCATCTCATGACGACCGAATTCGGCGAGGGAAAGGTCCCGCACGGCATATTGCAGGCCGTTGGGCGCGGTGGTGATGGCAGGCATGGAAGTCTCCAGACAGAGGTCAGTGGGGAGACGAACGGCACGAGACTTCGATGGTTCGCAGCACGCGAATCATACCAATCGGCCGTGCGGTTCAGAGCAGAAGGTCGAGATCGGGTTCCAGGAACACGTACTTGGCCGTGGGCACCTTGGCGCGCAGTGCGCGTTCGGCATCGTCGATACCCCGCGCGATCTCACGCGCGGTGGAACTCTCGTGAATGGCGATCTTGGCTGCGACCAGCAGTTCATCCGGCCCCACATGCATGGTGCGCAGGTGGATCACCCGCTCGATGAGCTCCGAGCCCTCGAGCGCGGCCCGGATGACGGCTTCCTCCTGGGGCAGGGCGGATTCACCGACGAGCAGGCTTGCGGTCTCGATGGCCAGGAAGCCGGCGATGCACACCAGCAGCACGCCTACAGCCACAGCACCCACGCCATCCCAGCGCGAATCGCCGGTGAGCGACGAGAGGCCCACGCCGAACAAGGCGAAGATCAGGCCCAACAGGGCGCCCGCGTCCTCCAGCAGGATGACGGGGATCTCGGGTGCTCGGCTCTCCCGCACGTAGCGCACGAAACTCCTGGAACCACGCGCGTGGTTGGCCTCGCGAATGGCGGTGCGGAAGGAGAGCGTCTCCAGCACGATGGCCACCAGCAACACGATGAGCGCGATACGCGAATCGCCCACCTGGTCAGCATTGCTGACGCGATGGATGCCTTCATAAAGAGCGAACACACCGCCGAGTAGGAAGAGCACCACTGAGACGACGAATCCCGAGAGATAGCGCACGCGTCCGTAGCCGAACTGGTGCCGTGCGTTGGCCTCACGTCGGGCACCACGCCCACCGCCCAGCAACAGCAACTGGTTGCCCGAATCGGCGACCGAGTGCACGGCCTCGGAGAGCATGGATGACGAGCCCGTGAAGCCGAAGGCCACAAACTTGGAAATGGCAATACCCAGATTCGCACCCAGTGCTGCCAGCACTGCGCGCGTTCCCCCGTCAGTGCTCATGCCTGCCCCGCGCTTGCAGCCAGCCTGAGCTTGAGCTCGTCGATGGGCCCGATGGGAGTGGGGTCGATGTGCAGGGCGATAGCGGCATAGACGCTGGCCCAATCCGTGAGCGTGATCAGTGAGGCCAGACGATGCACGATGTGTTGGCCCTCTGCGGCGACCTCGGTGACCGGGACCTGACGACGTGAGGCAATCTGCTCGACGATCTGGGCGCGCCTGGCCATCTGGGGATGTTCGACGCTGTCGCGGAGCACCACCAACCGGAAACTGCGGGGTGCATCCTGTTCACGATCCCGGAAGAGATCGTCCAAGGAGTTGCCGCTGGCGAATGGTCCATCGAAGACCACCACCTGGTTGTGCTGCGACTCCGGGATCTCGCCGTGAATGGCCGGCAACTTTGCGTTTTCCGCCAACTGCGAGATGGCGCGATACGACGCGACAGGTCCGACCTCGCCGGTGCCCCAGACCATTGGCAAGGACTCCGCGAACTGCAGTCCCAGCTGCTTGGCCGGGTTCTCCAGCACCGGCACGTGCACACCACAGCGCTTCGACATGTCGTCCGCGATGTCAGCGGCCGTGTGCAGTGAGGCGTCATCTGCATTGCACACTCCCAGCGCATGGCCCATGAGCAGCAAGGGCGTGAGCAGAGTCCACAGCGAGGCGCGAGGCATTCGTCCTTGCACATCAACAGGAATGTGCCAGGCATTGCGCGAGCCGGCGATGACGCCGGCCAGCGGGGAACCGTGTGCGGTGATGCCCACAACGGCACAGCCACGACGCGCGGCCTCGGCTGCCGCAGCGATGGTCTCCTCCGTACGGCCGCTGGCGGAGAGAGCGATCACAAGATCACGCCCGCCCACCCAGGCCGGCAACAGGTATCCGCGATGCGACACCACCGGTATGGCGGAGTGGGTGTTGGCCAGGGCCGCGACGATCTGGCCGGAAATTCCGGATCCGCCCATGCCGGTCACGATGATGGCGCGGGGCGTGCCCGCCGCCACGATCTCCGCGATGGTGGCGGCATCCGTCTGGCGGATGCCGGTGCGGATCTGCGAACCGCTGCTCGCCGTGGCCTGCAACATGCCGCCCGGGTCAGCGGCCAGCATGGCGGTCACATCGTCGAGCAGCAGATCATCAGCCATTCGGGTTCGTACCCGTCGGCAACAGCACCGGAATGCCGTTGAGGATGGGGAAGGTCGTGCCGCAATTCGTGCACCTGTAGGAGTCTCCGTCACGACCCAGGGTGCCGTGGTCGGCGTTCGGGCAGGCGATGAGTTCCTCAAGCATGTCAGTTCCTCACTATGGCCAGGACTTCGTCGACCAACGCCTGCACCGCTTGCGGCGTGGGCGCCTCCACGTTGAGGCGAAGCAGCGGTTCCGTGTTGCTGGAGCGCAGGTTGAACCACCAGCCCGGCCCCTGGAAGGTGACTCCGTCGAGCTCATCAGTGGTGGTGCGGGCAGCGAAGGCGGCACGCACCGCGGCCACCTTGGCTGCAGCATCATCGACCCGGGAGTTGATCTCACCGGACATGCAGTAGCGCTCGTAGGGCGCGAGCATGGACGAGAGAGTGGTGCCCGCAGGCGTGGTACCGAGCGCACTCAGGGTGTGCAGTGCGGCGAGCATGCCGGAATCAGCGTTCCAGAAGTCGGCGAAATAGAAGTGGCCGGAGTGTTCGCCACCGAACACCGCGCCGGTCTCCGCCATGCGCTGCTTGATGAAGGAGTGACCCACGCGCGTGCGCACGGGGATGCCGCCGTGCTCGCTGATGACCTCGGATACGGCGGCCGAAGTGATGAGGTTGTGGATGATGTGCGCACCTGGGTGCTTCGCCAATTCGCGCACCGCGATCAGCGAGGTGAGGGTGGAGGGATTCACGATTCGGCCGCGTTCGTCAACCACGAAACAGCGATCGGCGTCCCCGTCGAAGGCCAATCCGATATCCGCCCCCTGCGCCATCACCGCAGCCTGCAGGTCACGCAGGTTCTCGGGATCGATGGGATTGGCTTCATGGTTGGGGAAGTTGCCGTCGAGTTCGAAGTAGAGCGGCGTGATCTCGAGTGGCAGGCCCTGAAGCACCACGGGCACGGTGTAGCCACCCATGCCGTTGCCGGCGTCGACGACCACCTTGAGCGGACGGATACCGGCGATGTCGACCAGACCGCGTAGGAACACGCCGTAGGCCTGCGTCAGGTCCTGCTCGCGGACGACGCCATGGGGGCCGTCATAGGCGGGAATGCCGTCTC
>JAKAIC010000125.1 GCA_021814565.1 Actinomycetes bacterium
GACCACGGCGCGTCACATGCAGGAACGTGCCGCTGCTGCACGCCGAGCGGCCCGCGCCCGTCAACTGGCGGCCATCCGACACCTAGCCATGCCCGCCTACGGCCCCATTTCGGTGGGCTTCGGTGCCCGCGGCTTCTGGTCCAATCGCCACACCGGTATCGACATCGCCGCACACTACGGCGACGCTGTGCATTCGGTGGTTGCCGGACGCGTGGTCGCCTCCGCCTATGCCGGCTCCTACGGCAACGTGGTGGTGGTCCGCGGGCACGGCGTAGACATCTGGTACGCGCACCTGTCGAGACGCAGCGTCAAGGTCGGTCAGCATGTTGGCTTTGCGCAAACCCTTGGCAACGTTGGCTGCACCGGTCACTGCACCGGGCCGCACCTGCATCTGGAGGTGCGCAGGAACGGCCTGCCCACAGACCCCACGGCCTTCCTCTGGGGCCGCCACCGCGGTATTGCAGCGCCTGCTCCCGCCTGGGCGCACTTCCGTATCGAGACCGTTGGGCAACTCTGACCTCGGTCGGTTTCCATCAGGCAGCTCGATTGCGTCGTTGACGAAGCGGCGACGCGCTTTCACAATGATTCAATGAGTGCTGTCTCCCGTTTTTACAGTGGGCCCGGCGGGCTGGTCGCAGCCGTCACTGCCGCCTTGGACGCGGCGGGCCTGGATCGCCGAAGCCTGCGGGCGGCCGATCTGGCTCCACTCGATGAGTTCCACATCCGCGGCCGCGCCGCCTCGCTGGAGATTGCGAGGGAGCTGGCCATCACCAAGGACTCCCATGTGCTGGATCTCGGCAGTGGATTGGGGGGTCCTGCCCGAACCCTCGCGGAGCTCATCGGCTGCAGGGTCACCGGCATAGATCTCACGGCGGAATTCTGTGCCCTGGCCACGGTGCTCTCGACGTGGACAGGGTTGGCCGATCGCGTGCAGTTCCACGTCGGGGACGCGACATCCACCGGCCTGCCGGACTTCAGCGTGGATGCGGTGATGACGGTGCATGTGGCGATGAACATCGCGGACAAGCCGGCGTTGTATGCCGAGGCCTTCCGGGTGCTGCGCCCGGGCGGCCGCTTCGTCGTGTACGACGTGCTGCAGGGAGAGGGCGGTGACCTGCACTATCCGGTGCCCTGGGCCGCTGACTCCTCCACCAGTTTTCTTGCCACCACCGCGGAGATGCGCGAGTTGCTGTCCGCAGCCGGATTCCGGATCGTCTCCGAAACCGACTCCTCGGACGAGAGCCTGGAGTGGTTCCAGATGGTGCGGGCCGGCATCGAGCGCGATGGTCCACCGCCGGTGACCTTTGCGACCTTCCTGGGCCAGTCCTTCGGGGCGATGGCAGCCAACCAGGTGTCCAACCTGGCGGAGCGACGGATCCGGACCGTGATGTTCACCTGCTCGCGCAGTTGAGCGCCTGACGAGCTCCCAACGCCAGCCAGCGATACGGGAGCAGTGACCGACGGCGCCAACAGGGGATCAGATGCGGGTGACGCCCACCGCATTCTTGACTGCCGCCGCCACACGCTGGCCGATGTCGTGGTGGAAGACGCTGGGCACGATGTACACCGCACTCAGTTCATTGTCACTCACACAGCCGGCGATGGCATCCGCAGCGGCCAGCAGCGCATCGTCGGTGATCTTGTGGGCGTGGGCATCGAGCAGCCCGCGGAAGATGCCGGGGAAGGCCAGCACATTGTTGATCTGGTTGGGGTAATCGCTGCGTCCGGTGGCCACCACCTTGGCGTGCTTGGCCGCCTCGATGGGATCCACCTCCGGATCGGGATTGGCGAGTGCGAACACGATGGCCTTGTCGCTCATCTTGGCGATGTCGTCACCGTTCAGCAGATTCGGAGCGCTGAGCCCCACGAACATGTCGGCGCCGGCGATGGAATCCTTGAGCGAACCGGTGAGTCCGCGGGGGTTGGTCCATGTGGTGAGCTGCTGCTTGAAGGGGTCGAGGTCCGTGCGACCGGCGTGGATCGCGCCCTTGCTGTCGAACATGGTGATGTCACGGACACCGCTCAGGTGCAGCAGGTGCGCCACTGCATGACCCGCTGCGCCTGCACCCACCATCACCACCTTCAGGGTCTCAATGGGCTGGCCGGTGATACGCAGGGCGTTCTTGAGTGCGGCCGTGACCACGATGGCAGTGCCGTGCTGGTCATCATGGAAGACGGGGATGTCGAGCAACTCGCGCAGCCGTGCCTCGACCTCGAAGCAGCGTGGTGCAGCGATGTCCTCGAGGTTGATGCCACCGAAGCCGGGGGCGATGAGTTGCACGGTGCGCACGATCTCGTCGACGTCCGTGGTGTCGAGGCAGATGGGCCAGGCGTCGACATCCGCGAACTTCTTGAACAGTGCCGCCTTGCCCTCCATCACCGGCATGGCCGCCATAGGCCCGATGTCGCCGAGGCCGAGCACGGCAGTGCCATCGGTGACGACTGCCACCGTGTTGCGCTTGATGGTGAGGTTGCGCACCGTCTCCGGGTTGTTGTAGATGGCCATGCACACACGGGCGACGCCGGGCGTGTAGGCGCGGGCTAGGTCGTCGCGATTGCGCAGCGGCACCTTCACGTGCACCTCGAGCTTGCCACCGATGTGCGTGAGGAAGGTGCGGTCACTCACCTTGTCCACTTCGCAGCCGTCGAGCGCGTCGAGCGCGGCCCGCACGCTGTTCACGTGCTCGGAATCGCGGGCGTCACAGCTGATGTCGAGGGTGACCCGTCCCGGCGTGGGATCCACCATGTCCAAGGCGGTGACGACGGCTCCGGCGCGTGCGATCGCGGACACGACGGCACCGCTGGCATGCACGGCGGGGGAGACGTGGGCACGGATGATGATGGAGTAACCGGGGGATGTGGAGGCCATGCCGGCCACGTTACTTCCGACTACCGGCGAGTCAGCGACATTTCGCGGTTCGGGCCCGCCGGGCGGGGGTGACATCGGCCACTCAGGGGCCGCTGCACCGACCCAACGGGACGTTCACCGCGCCCGCCCAGGCCACCCGCCGGTCATGTCCCCAGCCCCGAATAGGGTTGCATCGACGAGTTGGAGACCCATGGATCTTTACGAGTACCAGGCGCGCGAACTGTTCGATGCGCACGGCGTTCCCGTCATCGCCGCCTTCACCGCGGACACCCCGGATCAGGCCTTCGCAGCTGCGGAGAAGATCGGTGGCATGTCGGTGGTCAAGGCACAGGTGAAGACCGGTGGGCGCGGCAAGGCCGGCGGCGTGAAGCTGGCGCAGGATGCCAATGATGCCCGCGAGAAGGCCACCGCCATCCTCGGCATGGACATCAAGGGCCATATGGTGCATCGCGTGCTCGTCACCGGTGCCGTGGATATCGCCAAGGAGTTCTACGTCTCCTTCCTGCTCGATCGCGCCAATCGCTCCTACCTGGCCATGGCCAGCGTTGAGGGCGGCATGGACATCGAGGAAGTGGCCCGCACCAAGCCTGAAGCGCTGGCACGCATTCGCGTCGATGCCATCGACGGTGTGGATGCGGCCAAGGCGGCGGAGATCGTGGATGCGGCCAAGTTCCCGGCCGACGTGCGCGACCAGGTGATCAGCGTGCTGCAGAAGCTGTGGGACGTGCTCATCAAGGAGGACGCCACACTGGTCGAGGTGAACCCCTTGGTGCAGACCGATGATGGCAGGCTGCTGGCCATCGACGGCAAGGTGACGTTGGACGACAACGCCGCCTTCCGTCATCCCTCGCATGAGGCCTTCATCGACACCGCAGCGACCGATCCCATCGAATTGCGGGCCAAGGAACTCGACCTCAACTACGTGAAACTCGAGGGCCAGGTGGGCATCATCGGCAACGGTGCCGGGCTGGTCATGTCGACGCTCGACGTGGTGGCCTACGCCGGCGAGGAGTTCGGTGGCGTCAAGCCGGCCAACTTCCTCGACATCGGCGGTGGCGCAAGTGCGCAGGTCATGGCCAACGGCCTCGACATCGTGCTCAACGACCCCGAGGTGAAGGCGGTGTTCGTCAACGTCTTCGGTGGCATCACTGCGTGCGACGCCGTCGCCAACGGCATCGTCCAGGCCATCGCGCTGCTGGAGTCGCGCGGTGAGAAGGTGACGAAGCCGTTGGTCTGCCGCATCGACGGCAACAACGCGATCGAGGGTCGACGCATCCTCGACCAATCGGGGCTCTCCATCGTGGAACGTGTGGAGACCATGGACCAAGCCGCGCGACGCGTGGCCCAACTGGCGGCGGGTGCCTGACATGACGATCTTCCTTGATGCCAACAGCAAGATCCTCGTGCAGGGCATGACCGGTTCCGAGGGCTCGAAGCACACGCGGCGCATGGTGGCCGGTGGCTCCAACATCGTGGCCGGAGTCACGCCCGGCAAGGGCGGCCAGAATCTCGACGGCATCCCGGTGTTCAACAGCTGCCAGGAAGCAGTGGCTGCTACCGGTGCCAACGTCTCCGTGGTGTTCGTGCCGCCGAAGTTCGCCAAGGCTGCGGTCCTCCAGGCCATCGATGCCG
>JAKAIC010000126.1 GCA_021814565.1 Actinomycetes bacterium
TCCGATCTGCCCCACAAAGGAGCCGTCGGCGGCAGACAGGGCTACTTGAGGAACTTCTTGAAGCCGCTCGGAAGGTCGTCGGCCGTGAAGGGCCGGGCTGGAGCAGCGCTCTCGTCCGCGGACAAGCCAGCCGCTTCCTGCAATGCCCGCTTGGCGGGATTGCCGGAGCGCGACTTGCCCTTCTTGGCCGGCTGCGGCTTGGGCGGGCGCGACATCGGAGGCATACCGGGCATGGGCCCCATGCCGGGGATGCCTCCCCCCTTGGCCGCCTGCTTCATCAACTTCTGCGCCTGCTCGAAGCGGTTGACGAGCGAATTCACGGCCGTCACCGTGGTGCCGGATCCACGGGCGATGCGGGCACGACGGGATCCGTTCAGCAACTTGGGATCGCGGCGTTCCTGAGGGGTCATGGAGTAGACGATTGCGGCGGTGCGGTCGAGTTCGCGCTCATCGAGATTGTCGAGTTGCTGCTTCATCTGCCCGGCGCCCGGCAGCATGCCGAGCATCTTCGACATGGGGCCCATAGTGCGCAGCGCCTGCAACTGCTCGACGAAATCCTCGAGCGTGAAACTGTCGCCCGTCTGCATCTTCTTGGTGAAGCGCTCGCGCTGCTCCGAGTCGAAGGCGCGTTCCGCCTGCTCGATGAGCGTGAGCATGTCGCCCATGTCGAGGATGCGCGAGGCCATGCGATCGGGATGAAAGGGCTCGAAGTCTTCCAGGCGCTCGCCGGTGGAGGCGAAGAGGATGGGCCGCCCTGTGGCCTCACGGATGGAGAGCGCTGCGCCCCCTCGGGCATCGCCGTCGAGTTTCGTCAGCACTACACCGTCGAAGCCGACACCCTCACCGAAGGCGGCTGCGGTGCGCACGGCGTCCTGACCGATCATGGCGTCGACGACGAAGAGGATCTCATCCGGTGCAACCGCATCGCGGATGCCCTGCGCCTGCGCCATCATCTGCTCATCGATGGCGAGGCGACCGGCGGTGTCCACGATCACAATGTCGTGCACCTGGCGTCTGGCGAAGCTGATGGAGTCGCGCGCCACCTGCACCGGATCACCGACTCCATTGCCGGCCTCGGGAGCGAAGGTGGCAACGCCCGCGCGCTGCCCCACCACCTTGAGTTGGTCGACGGCATTGGGACGCTGAAGGTCGACAGCAACCAACAACGGCGTGTGACCCTGCGATTTCAGGTGCAGCGCCAGCTTGCCGGCCAGCGTCGTCTTGCCGGCACCCTGCAAGCCCACAAGCATGATGACCGTAGGGGCGGTCTTGGCGAAGTTCAGGCGCCGCGTCTCGCCACCCAGCACCTCGACCAGTTCATCGTGCACGATCTTGACGATGGTCTGCGCGGGGTTGAGCTGGCCGGTGAGGTCGGTCTCGGCGGCACGTTCACGGATGCGGTCAGTGAAGACCTGCACCGTGGGCAGTGCCACGTCTGCCTCGAGTAGAGCGCTGCGGATGTCCTTGACCATGCGGTCGATGTCGGCCTGCGCCAGCTTGCCGCGACCACGCAGCGATTTGAAGGTGTCGGCAAGCCGATCCGACAACTGACCGAACATCATGAACCCCTTGGCGCGTAGGAGTCCTAGCCTATTTGCAGCACCGCGGTCACTGCGTCGACAGCGTCCTGACGCCGGTGCGGAAGCAGGCGGCTGCCATCCGCGTCCACCAGGTAGAGCACGTCGATGACCTCGGAGCCCAGCGTCTCCACGCGTGCGTTGAGCACGCTGAACTCCATATCCGCCAAGGCCCGGGTGACACGCCACAAGAGGGCGGGCGCATCATGCGCACGAACCTCCAGCACGTCGGCACGATCGCTCGCGCCTTCCAGCATGCGCACCTTGGGAGGCGGGGGCGAGAATCCGCGTCGTCGGGCCCGCACCGAGCGCAGCGAGGAGATGGCTGCCTCCAGATCCGCGGCGCCGTCGATGGCCCGTCTGATCTGGGTTCCGATGAGCTCGCCGGACGGAGGATCGCCGAAGCTGGGCACCGTCTGCCACAGTTGCAGTGCGCGCCCCTCACGGGTTTCGAAGGCGGCGGATCGAACATCCAGGCGTTGGAGTGAGAGCACGCCGGCCACCGTGGACAGCAGGCCCACGCGATCCTGTGCTGCTACCAGCACGCGCACGCCATCGCCGTCCTGCTCCACCGATACACGGGTCTCGTGGCCCTGCAACAGCGGCGCGTAGGCGTCCCAGACCGGTGCCGATTCCACCAGTGCCTCCCCCTCGATGGCGGCATGGGTGCGCGCCACGAGATCGGCAATGAGCCGCGCCTTCCAATCGGACCAGGCCGCAGGACCAGTGGCAAGTGAATCAGCCACCGTGAGGGCATGCAGCAGGTCGAGCAGGTCATGGCTGTGCACCGACTCCACCAATGCGCGGACGGTGGCGGGGTCCTCGGGATCGCGCCGTGTGGCCGCCTCGGACAACAGCAGGTGGTGTTGCACCAGCAGTCGCAGGCTGACGATGTCGGCTGCCGGGAAACCCAGCCGATACGCAACATCCTGCATGAGCAGGGCGCCGGTGGTGCTGTGATCCGGTCCCCGCCCCTTGCCTATGTCGTGGTACAGCGCAGCAACCACCAACAGGTCGGGACGCGTGACATCGCGCATGAAGGCTGCAGCGTTGGCAGCGGCCTGCACCTGATGACGATCGACGGTGTAGGTATGCAGCGCATTGCGCTGTGGCAGTGACCGCACCGACTCCCAGTGCGGCAACAGCCGCGTGAAGGAGCCGGCGTTGTCCAGTGCCTCCCATACGGCCACGGCACCCGCACCGGCACCGAGGAAGGAAATGAGCGCATCACGAGCCGCTCGGGGCCATGGCTCCGGAATCTCCAAGGGCGATGCGGCGAAGCGTGCCACCGTTTCAGGCGCGATGAGCATGCCGGCCTGCGCGGCCGCGGCGGCGGTGCGCAGCAGGAGCAGTGGATCGCGGTCGGGACGTGCCTCGCGGGCCAGGAAGGCCTCGCCGTTCTGGGCCACCACCCCATCCGCGATGGGGAAGCGATCCTCCGGTTGTGCACGCAGCCGCTGCATCACCGACTTCTTGCGCGTCAGCCGGATGACGCGTTGCCAGGTGACGTCCGAAGCGTAGGCAATGGCGCGCCCTGCATCGATGACCTCGCGCAACAACAGGTCGTCGCTGCGTACCTGCAGCAGGTCGGCCACTCGTGCCTGCTCCTGCATGACCAGTTTGGACGCAGCCCGGCCTGTCACCTGATGCAGGGCATCACGAACATCCATGAGCCGCTGCGACGCGGCATCGACTTCGGCGTGCGAGTAGTCGGTTATCCAACTTGCCGCGATGCAGCGCAGGATCGCCGCATCGCGCAAGCCGCCGTAGGAGTCCTTGAGATCGGGTTCCAGCAGATGGGGCAGCTCGTGCTCCCTGGCGATGCGGGCCTGCACCTCCTCGTGCAGCTCCGGCAGCCGCGACTGCGCAAGTCCGCGCCAGTCGGACAGCACCGACGACCGCACCGACTCCGCCAGCGCCGCATCACCGACGACGAAGCGGGCATCGAGAATCCCGAGCGCAACCTTGAGTTCGCCCGACGCCAGGCGCCGGGTCTCGGCCATGGTGCGAACACTGTGATCGAGCGCGACGCCTGCGTCCCAAATGGGGTACCAGATGGCATCGGCAATGCGCGCCACCTCGGATGCTGCAGCAGCATTGGGGTGCACGAGCAACAGGTCGAGGTCGCTGAAGGGTGCGAGTTCCCCGCGGCCGTAGCCGCCGACGGCTATCAACGCGCCGCCGATGTCGGCCAGTCCGGCGTCGGTGGCCAGCTGCGATATCCAGGCGTCGCTGGCCCGCACCAGTCGGTCAGTGCGTGCCCGCGAGGGCATGCCGACAGGGATCCGTGATCGCGCCGCGAGCAGTTCTGCAGCCGTGGCCATCATGCGTCCTAGATCGCGCCCGGTCCGCGTTCGCCGGTGCGTACCCGCACCACGTCCTCGAGGCCGGTGATCCAGATCTTGCCGTCACCGATGCGGTCGGTGCGTGCGGCTTCCACGATGAGGTCGATGAGTTCATCAACCTGCGCGTCGTCAACGACCAGCTCCAGCCTCACCTTGGGCACCAGGTCAATGCGGTATTCCGCGCCCCGGTAAACCTCGGTGTGGCCGCGCTGACGGCCGTAGCCACTGGCCTCGGACACCGTCATGCCGGTGATACCGGCATGCTCGATGGCCGCCTTCACGTCGTCGAGCTTGAAGGGCTTGATGATGGCAGTGATGAGCTTCATGGTCACGCCTCCTGTCCGGTGTAGGCGGTGGCGAAACTGCCGCCACCAGTGCGCGAGTCGAGTTCGTACGCAGTCTCTGCATGCTCGGTGGCATCGATACCTTCGATCTCCGAGTCGCGGTCGACGCGCAATCCGATGGTGAGGTCGATGAGCTTGCCGATGATCAGCGTCATCACGAAGGAGAAGACGAGAACCGAGAATGCACCCATCGCCTGCAACCGCAGCAAGGTGAGATCGCCACCGAGATCGGA
>JAKAIC010000028.1 GCA_021814565.1 Actinomycetes bacterium
TCTTTGAGTCCTATCTACCGGGCTGCCTCCGTCACCGTGGATCCCACCGTCTCGGAAGCCACGGCTCTGCTCTACTCCGACGTCGCCACCACCGTCACCGCCCGCGTGCGTACCGGCAGCAGCACCACCACCCAGCGCCTGCGGCTCAAGGCCGGCGTGGTCACGCGTGCCAAGCTGGTCGGAGGGGCGGGCCAGCCCCACCTGCTGTCCATCCTGCCCGATGTCGATGGCGTGGTCTCGGGCAGTGTGCTCTTCACCAGGGCGAGCGTCGGCATGGCGGCCAGCAGCGTGGAGCCGCTCGTGAGCGTCCGTGGTTATGTCGCGGTACCGCCGGTGGAACCCGACGTTTCGCGCTGATCCTGCGCGCCTTCCACGCGCTGCCGCGAGCTCCCACTAGCGTTCGCCCCATGCTTCGGCAACGTCCCTGCAGTCGCCCATCGTGTGGCGAAGCGGCCGTTGCCACGCTCACCTATGTGTACGCGGATTCCACCGCCGTGCTGGGGCCGCTGGCCACGCTGGCTGAGCCGCACTGCTACGACCTCTGCGAGCGGCACGCTTCGAAACTCACCGCGCCCCGCGGCTGGGACATGGTGCGATTGCAGCCCAATCCCGAGGCGCTGAAGCCCAGCACCTCCGAATTGGAGGCGCTGGCCGATCTGGTTCGTGGTGTGGGCGCCCCCGGCGATCCTGCTCCGGCAACGTCCGCCGGAACTCGCGGGCATTTGCGCCTGCTGCCCTCCGTGTGAAGTTCGGCGGATGTCGGGTATGGCGCAGCCTTGGAGCAATTGGGTCAATCTGCGCAGTTCTGGCACAATGGCCCAGCCGGTTCACGGGAATCCGCCCGACCCGGTCGGCATAGCCGTCATCCAAGGAGAGTGCCGTGAAGGCTGAGATCCATCCCAAGTACAACGAGACCACGGTCACGTGCTCGTGTGGCAACACCTTTGTCACGCGTTCGACGGCCAAGAGCGGTGCCATCCACGCCGAGGTGTGCAGCAATTGCCACCCCTTCTACACGGGCAAGCAGAAGATCCTCGACACCGGCGGCCGGGTCGCCAAGTTCGAGAAGCGCTTCGGCAAGCGCTAGCAAGCGTCAAGAGGTGGGTTGGGCACGCAGGTGCCCTCCCACCTCTTTGCTTTTCCTCCCGTCCCCTGGAGTTGTGATGTTTGAAGCCTGCGTGGCCCTGGCCGCGGAACTGCACCAGCTCGAAGGCCAGCTGGCCGATCCCGCAACCCACGCCGATCCCTCGGTCGCGCGCAAGTTGGGCAAGCGGCATGCCGCGTTGCGTCCCATCGTCGCGGCCTACGAGCGCTGGCTGCAATTGCAGGACGACCTGGCGGCGGCCATGGAGCTGGCCCCCGAGGACGCCTCTTTCGCCGCGGAGGTGGAGACGCTGAGCGTCGAACGCGATCAGGTGGCTTCCAGGCTCGAGGACCTGCTCATCCCGCGCGATGCGCTGGATTCCTCTGACGTCATCCTGGAGATCAAGGCCGGTGAAGGCGGCGAGGAATCCGCGCTCTTCGCTGGCGACCTGCTCCGTATGTACATGCGCTGGGCGGAGAAGCGGGGCTGGAAGGTCGAGTTGCTCGACGCCGAGGAATCCGATCTCGGTGGTTACAAGGACGTGTCCGTGGCCGTCAAGGCCAAGGGCACCATGGCACCCGATGCGGCGCCCTATGCCAACCTCAAGTTCGAGGGTGGTGTACACCGCGTGCAGCGCGTGCCCGTCACCGAATCCCAGGGCCGCATCCATACCTCGGCGGCGGGCGTGCTGGTGTTCCCCGAGACCGAGGACGTGGAGATCGAGCTCAACGACGCCGATATCCGGGTCGACGTCTACCGTTCCTCCGGTCCGGGCGGGCAGTCGGTGAACACCACCGACTCGGCGGTGCGCCTCACCCACATACCGACCGGCATCGTGGTGTCCTGCCAGAACGAGAAGTCGCAGTTGCAGAACAAGGAGTCGGCCATGCGCATTCTCCGGGCCCGGCTCATCGCCGCGGCTGAGGAGGCAGCGGCCGCTGAGGCGTCAACCGCCCGCAAGGCGCAGGTGCGTACCGTCGATCGTTCCGAGCGCATCCGCACCTACAACTACCCGGAGAACCGGGTGTCAGACCATCGCGTGAACTACAAGGCGAACAATCTCGATCGCGTGCTCGAGGGCGATCTGGACGCCATGGTGGAAGCGCTGCAAGCGGCCGATCGCGAGGCCCGTCTCGCCGATGCCGGCGCCTGAGGCCGGCCATGTTGACGGCTAGGCAGGCGCTGATCTACGGCACCCAGAGGCTGGCGGCCGCGGGCATCGATTCGGCACGTACCGATGCCGAGTTGCTCCTCTGCCATGTGCTGGGCGTGAAACGACCCCGCCTGCTGCTGGTGGACGATCTGAACTACGAGCAGCGCATGAGCTTCGAGCGGCTCATCGGTGCCCGGCAGGCGCGGGTGCCCTTGCAGCATCTCACGGGCATCGCGCCCTTCCGCTACCTCGAGTTGGAGATCGGACCGGGAGCGCTGGTTCCCCGGCCGGAGACCGAGGTGGTGGTGGAGGCGGCGCTGCGGTGGATTCGTGAATGCGGCATCACGCGACCCCTGCTGCTGGACCTGTGCTCGGGAGCGGCACCCATTGCCTTGGCCATGGCCACCGAACTGGAGCAGGTGGACGTGGTGGCGGTCGAGAAGTACCCGGAGGCCCAGGCCTGGGGCCGGCGCAATGCCGAACGTGTGGCCGCCACCATCGCGGCCCGCGGCAACCAGCTGGAGTTCCTGGACGCTGATGTGTGCGACCTCGCAGCCCTGCGCGGTTTCGAGCAACGCGCAGCCGCCATCGTCTCCAACCCGCCTTACATACCCGAAGGCATGGTGCCCCGCGACCCCGAGGTGCTGCAGCACGATCCGCATGTCGCGCTGTTCGGTGGCGCGGACGGTTTCGACGTCATCCGCGGCCTGCTCGATAGCGCCGCCATGTGTCTGCTGGACGGCGGCTACCTGGTGGTCGAGCATGCGGATGCGCAGGGTGAGCCGCCCGCTTCCACGGCGGGAAGCAGCACACTGGTCGCGGGTAGCCTGCCCGAACTCATACGCCAGCACGGTGCCTTCGTCGAAGTTCAGGATCATCGCGATCTCGCCGACCGGCCGCGGTACACCACGGCCATACGCCGAGCCCGGTGAGGGCATGACAGGCTGTGGCCGTGGGCTTCCACTACGACGGACGTGATGCGCAGCAACGCGCAGACGGATTGACGCACGCCCTGGCAGCGGCTCGCCGGGGAGAGCTGGTCGCGGCCAACATCGATGGCGCCTATGCACTTCTGACCGACGCGTTCTCGCACAGCGGGGTCGAACAGATCGTCAAGCTCAAGGCACGCCCCAACATGAGCGTGCCGGTTCTGGTGCCGCGGCCCGGAACCGTGGACGGGGTCGCCCTGCTGGAGGGGGAGAGCGGGGCTGCTGCTCGTGTGCTCATGCGCGACTGCTGGCCCGGCCCCCTCACCCTGTTGGCCCGCGTACAGCCGTCGCTGCCCTGGCGATGCACGCCCGAGGGGGTTGTGGCACTGCGCATGCCCATGCACCCCTGGACGCTGGAGCTGGTCCGCGCACTGGGCCCCACAGCCTGCGTGCCCTCGCACTCGCCCGAGCAGGAACCGCATCGCCTGATCGCTGAGGTGGAGGCGGCGCTGGGTGCCGTCGTGGGCGTCTACCTGGACGGTGGCCCGCTCCTCGAGCAGCAGACGTCGTCCATCGTGGACGTCACCGGCGCCGAACCGCGCCTGTTGCGCGAGGGCGGCTACTCACGTTCCCGGCTGCAGGCCCTGCTGCCGTCGCTGGCCTGATTCCGTCTGCGCTGCCAGGCGCCCGCGGCCGCCACTAGCGCCGCATGGTGGAACCGAGCGTGATCTGAGCGCCTGCGCCTGCGGGGCTGTCGCGCGTGCCGGCCCCAACGCTTGCGGCCGAGATGCCGTCGCTAGGCTTGCGCTCCACCGACTGCGGAGGACGAGCCATGACCATGTCGACGCCATTCTGGGGACCGGATTTCGACGCGCTACAAGCCCTTGATCCGCAGATGGCGGACATCCTGCTGCGCGAGCTTGGGCGCCTGCGCACCGGACTGCAGCTCATCGCCTCAGAGAACTTCACCTCGCCGTCGGTGCTCGCGGCCCTGGGCTCGACGCTCAGCAACAAGTACGCCGAGGGTTACCCGGGCAAGCGCTACTACGGCGGATGCCAGGTGGTGGATGAGGCCGAACAGCTCGGCATCGATCGCGCCAAGGCCCTCTTCGGCGCCGACCATGCAAACCTGCAGCCGCACTCCGGCGCCAGCGCCAACATCGCCGTCTACGGCGCCTTCCTGCAACCCGGTGACACCGTGCTCGCCATGGCGCTGCCCATGGGTGGCCATCTCACGCACGGATCCAAGGTCTCCTTCTCCGGCAAGTGGTTCAACGCCATCGGCTACGGCGTCAACCGCGAGACCGAGGACATCGACTACGACCAGGTGCGCGACCTGGCCCGTGAGCACAAGCCCAAGCTGATCATCGCCGGTGGGTCGGCCATCCCGCGACTCATCGACTTCGCGGCCTTCCGGGAGATCGCGGACGAAGTCGGTGCCAGGTTCATGGTGGACGCGGCGCATTTCATCGGCCTGGTGGCGGGCAAGGCCATCCCCTCGCCGGTGCCCTATGCCGACGTCGTCACCTTCACCACGCACAAAGTGCTGCGCGGCCCCCGTGGCGGCATGATCGTGTGCAAGCAGGAATTCGCGCAGGCCATCGACAAGGCCGTGTTCCCGATGATGCAGGGCGGACCGCTGATGCACGCCATCGCGGCCAAGGCCGTGAATCTTGCCGAGTGCGCGACGCCCGAATACCGGGATTACGCGAGACGGGTCATCGAGAACGCCAAGGCCCTCACCTCGTCGCTCAGCGCGCACGGCCTGCGCCCCACGACGGGCGGTACCGATACCCACCTCGCACTGCTAGACCTGCAGGCGGTGGGCGTGACCGGCGCCGATGCAGAAGCCCGCTGCGGGGCCTCCTCCATCGTGCTCAACAAGAACGCCATTCCCTTCGATCCTGCACCGCCTTCGGTCGCCTCGGGGATCCGCGTCGGTACCCCGTCCGTCACCACGCAGGGCATGGGCACCGCCGAGATGGAGATCATCGGCGGCCTCATCGCCCGGGCGGTGCGCACGGAGCGGGCTGACGATCACAGGGCCATCGCGGCGGAGGTCAACGCCCTCACCACCAAGTACCCGGCCTACGGCAGGGGCTGACTGGCAGCAGGGCACGCCCGTGCCTGAACTCAGCCCGCAGCCACGATACTTAGCCGGTGCGTGAGTACCTCCTGTGCCTGATGGTGGCGGCAGCCGTCACCTATCTCGCCACCCCCGGGGCACGGGCACTGGCACTTCGCGCCGGCGCCTACACGCACATCCGCAAGCGCGATGTGCACACCACGATCACCCCGCGCTGGGGCGGGCTGGGCATGTTCGGCGGGCTGCTGGCGGCCTTCGCGCTGGCCTGGAAGCTGCCCATGATGAAGTCGGTGTTCGACGATCCGGGCACGGTCCTGGGCCTCCTGGGCGCCACCACACTGCTCGTAGTCATCGGCCTGGTCGACGACCGCTACGGCCTCGACGCACCCACCAAATTCGCCGGTCAGGCCATGGCTGCCGGCATCCTGGCCTGGCGCGGTATCGGCTTCATCTGGCTGCCACTCGGCAATGCCACAGTGCTCGACCCCCTCACCTCCACCCTGCTCACGCTGCTCGTCGTGCTCGTCTGCATCAACGCCGTGAACTTCGTCGACGGTCTCGACGGGTTGGCATCCGGCATCGTGCTGGTGGGTGCGGCGGCCAGCTTCATCTACTCCTACCTGCTGAGCGTGAACTACGGCTTCGAGCGCGCGACCCTGTCCACACTCATCTCGGCGGTGCTCACCGGCATGTGCCTGGGTTTCCTGCCGCACAACGTGAACCCGGCCCGCATTTTCATGGGCGACACGGGGGCCATGATGCTGGGACTGCTGCTGGCGAGCAGCACCGTCACGCTGACCGGTCAGGTGGACCCCAACGCGCTGGCCGGCACCAGTCGTGCCTCCACGGTGCTGCCCATCCTGCTGCCGCTCGCCGCCTTGGCCATCCCCTTGATCGATCTCACATTGGCCATCGTTCGTCGCACGCTGCGCGGGCGCAGCCCCATGTCACCCGACAAGGAGCATCTGCACCACCGCCTGCTGGACCTCGGGCACAGCCCCCGGATGGCCGCCACCCTGATGCATGCCGGCGCCGCCATCCTCGCCTTCTCCACGGTGGCCCTGGCCTTCGTGCCGGCGCTCTACGTGCTCGTCGTCTTCGTTGTCGCTGTCGGCCTGCTGGCGGCGGCTGTCTTCCATCGCCCGGAGCCCGCTGATGTCCTCTGAGCCGCGTGATCCCCTGCTCCGGGCCCTTGCCTACGGTGGCCCGGCCTCCCTCGCCCTCGCTGCGGCGGGCGCGCTGCTCGGCTATGCCGTGCAGGGGCGGGCCGGCGCTGCGGGGGCGCTGCTGGGTGCCGTCATCCCTGCCGTCTTCCTCGGCATCACCGCCATGAGCGGGGTCTGGGCGCGCCGACTGCGACCGGAGTACCTGGGCTTCGCCATCCTCGGATCCTGGCTGCCCAAGGTGCTGGCACTCATGCTGGTGCTGCACTGGCTCAAACACGAGACCTGGTATGACCGGCCCAGCTTCCTGGTGTCACTGCTGGCGGGCACCTTCGGGCTGCTCATGCTCGAGGGTTGGGTCGTCACCCGCAGCCAGCAGTTCTACATCGACCCCCGCTGACGCCGGCGCCTTCGCGTCTATGGGACTTCGTCCTCGAGACCGTAAGCACTGTGCAATTCATTGCTAGTGTTCGCCCGATGGACGAGCACCTACCGGATGGTCGTTCCGGCAATTCCAACGATGACCACGCCGAGTCAATGGCGTGGGCAGCAATATCCACGTTGGTTGCGGGGCCGGCGACCTGGGGTGGTATCGGGTGGCTCGCCGATCACTGGCTCGGCACGGGGCGTGCGCTCACGGCTGCCGGTGTGATCGTCGGGTTCATCACGAGCGTGTACGTCGTCTACAAGAAGTACGGGCAATGAGCCATCCGGCTGGGCCCGCCGACCGAAGGGGAGCGACGCGAGCATGATTCGCGCCTGGATGATCGCCTCTGGATCGACGTTCGAGCCACCGACCGTCCATGAGTTCTTCCCGCCGGCGGCGCTCTTCGCCGACAGCGCCTTCCGCATGACGCGCATCAACCTCATCGGGTTGTTCATGACGCTCGTCGTCATCGTCTTCTTCAGCCTTGCCTTCCGCAAACCCCAGTTCGTGCCCAGGGGTCTGCAGAACGCAGGCGAGGTGGCGCTGAACTTCGTCAAGAACAATGTCGTCACCGAGGTGCTGGGGGACAAGGGCGAGCCCTACACCGCCTACCTCACCACGCTCTTCTTCATGGTGCTGGCGTTCAACATCACCGGTTTCGTGCCCGGCCTGCAGATTGCCGGCACCTCGGTGATCGCCATCCCCATGCTGCTGGCGCTTGTCTCCTGGGTCGTCTTCAATGTCTCCGGCATCAGGCACCATGGCCTCGGTCACTACCTCAAGGAGAACCTCTTCCCCGCGGGCGTGCCCAAGCCGATCTACCTGCTGGTGACGCCCATCGAGTTCATCTCCACCTTCCTGCTGCGTCCGGTCACGCTCACCGTGCGTCTGCTCGCCAACATGATGAGTGGCCACCTG
The DNA here is from genome assembly GCA_021814565.1 of Actinomycetes bacterium. Lineage (GTDB taxonomy): Bacteria > Actinomycetota > Actinomycetes > S36-B12 > UBA5976 > JAKALQ01. The sequence continues at coordinate 7,761 of JAKAIC010000028.1, forward strand.
CTGCTCGTGCTCTTCTTCTCGGCCACTTCCTACCTCCTGTTCGACGCGGCCGGCTTCCTGAAGATCTTCGGCCTCGCCTCCTACGCGATGGGCTTCGCTTTCACCCTCTTCGAGGTGCTGGTGGCGTTCCTGCAGGCCTACATCTTCGCGCTGCTCACCGCTGTCTACATCGACGGCGCCACCTCAGCGCACTAACCCACAGACCACCCGAGCAGTTGGGCATCGGGTACAACGAAAGGAACAGCAATGTCAGTTCTCGCCGCGATCTCCGGCAACCTGAATGCCATCGGTTACGGCCTCGCTGCCATCGGCCCCGGCATCGGCATCGGTGTGCTCGTGGGCAAGGCGCTGGAAGGTATTGCGCGGCAGCCTGAGGCCACCGGTGTCATCCGCGTCAACATGTTCCTCGGCATCGCGTTCACCGAAGCGCTCGCCCTTATCGGCCTTGTCGCCGGCTTCCTCTTCGTCTAGTCGACGCGGACGGGCACACCGATGGTTCTCTCCACCCTGGTCATTGCGGCCGAGCAGCAGCCGAGCATCCTGCTGCCCGCCGTCGCGGATCTGATCTGGGGCACGCTCTCCTTCCTGATCCTGCTCTTCTTCTTCTCCAAGTTCGTGCTGCCCCAGGCCAGGAAGCTGGCAGCCGAACGTGCTGAGAAGATCGAAGGCGGATTCAGGCGCGCCGAGGCTTCGCAGGCCGAGGCCAAGGAGCTCCTGCACCAGTACCAGTTGGCACTGGCCGAGGCGCGCACCGAAGCGGCCAACATCCGCAATGCCGCGCAGGCCGAGCGTTCCCAGATCGTGGCCGAGGCGCGCGACGAAGCGGTTGCCGCTGCCACTGAGATCGCCCAGCGCGCGCATGCGCAGATTGCCGCCGAGCAGGCACAGGTCGTGGTGGGCCTGCAGCGCGAGGTCGGCAAGCTGGCCGTCGAACTGGCGGGCAAGATCGTGGGCGAGGTGCTGTCGGACGACGCCCGTGCGCGTGCCACCGTCGATCGCTTCATCGCCGATCTCGAGCAGGTAGCTGCGGAGGCAGGTCGCTGATGTCATCCTCGAGCCTCGCCGGCCGCTCCGCCCTCCGTCGGGAGGTCGATGCCCGCCTTGCCGCCTGCAGCCTGACGGTTGCCGAGCAACTGCTGGCAGCGGTGTCGCTGCTTGCAGGCGACAAGACATTGCGTACGGCGTTGGCCGACGCCGGGCAATCCGACGAGTCCCGTGCTGCCCTGGCAAAGGATGTCTTCTCCGGCAAGGTCGATGATGTCACGGTGGAACTGTTGGCCGCCGCGGCTCGCCTGCGCTGGAGCAACGGCTCCGATCTGGTGGAGGCGCTCGAGGAACTCGGCGCTGCCGTTGCCTTCACGGCGGCGGAGGCCGATGGCTCGCTGGGCACAGTCGAGGAGGAACTCTTCCGCTTCGGCCGCGCCGTTGAGGTGAGCGCTGAGTTGCAGATGCGCCTCACCGATCCGGCGGTGTCGGCGGCCGGCAAGGCGGCGCTGGTGCGCGACCTGATCGCCTCGGCCACGCCCACCACCATCGCCTTGCTTGCCCACATGGCTGCCAACCTTCGCGGTCGTCGCGTCGACAGTGCCGTCACCACGCTCACCAATCTCGCCGCAGCCCAACGCGAGCGAGTGGTGGCGCAGGTGCGTGTGGCCGTGGCACTTGACGATGCCCAGGTCGATCGCCTTTCCCGCGCACTGGCACGGTTCTCGGACCGCGAAGTGCGCCTCAACATCGTCGTGGATCCCACGGTCATCGGCGGCGTCTCCGTGCGCCTCGGTGACGACGTGATCGACGGCACCATGCTTACCCGCATCACCCAAGCCCGCCGATCACTCGTCGGCTAGCACAGAGAGCAGGACATCATGACGGAGTTGTCGATCCGCCCGGACGACATCCGCGCTGCGATTGAGCGCAATGTCGCGTCGTTCGCGCCCACGACCACCCGCGAAGAAGTGGGCCGCGTGACGGCCACCGGCGATGGCATTGCCCGCGTCGAGGGCCTCCACTCGGCCATGGCCAATGAACTGCTGGAGTTCGAGGGAGGGCTGCTGGGTCTGGCGCTCAACCTGGACGTGCACGAGATCGGCACCGTGCTCCTCGGTGAGGGCTCGCACATCGAAGAGGGACAGGCCGTGCGCCGCACCGGCGACATCCTCTCGGTGCCGGTCGGTGACGGTTTCCTCGGTCGCGTCGTCGATCCGCTGGGCAACCCCATCGATGGCAAGGGTCCCATCCAGGCCGAGACGCGTCGTGCGCTCGAGCTGCAGGCGCCCACCGTCGTGCAGCGGCAGCCGGTGAAGGAGCCGATGCAGACGGGCATCAAGGCCATCGACGCCATGACCGCCATCGGTCGCGGCCAGCGCCAGCTCATCATCGGTGACCGCCAGACGGGCAAGACCGCCGTCGCCATCGACACCATCATCAACCAGAAGGCCAACTGGGCCACCGGCGACCCCAAGCAGCAGGTCAAGTGCATCTACGTCGCCATCGGCCAGAAGGGCACCACCATCGCCTCCGTGCGCGGTGCCCTCGAGGAGCATGGCGCACTCGAGTACACGACCATCGTCGCGGCGCCTGCGTCAGACCCGGCCGGCTTCAAGTACCTCGCGCCCTACACCGGCTCGGCCATAGGCCAGCACTGGATGTACCAGGGCCAGCACGTCCTCATCATCTTCGACGACCTCTCCAAGCAGGCCGAGGCCTACCGTGCCGTGTCGCTGCTGCTGCGTCGTCCGCCGGGCCGCGAGGCCTACCCCGGCGACGTCTTCTACCTGCACAGCCGCCTGCTCGAGCGTTGCGCCAAGCTCTCCGATGAGCTCGGTGCGGGTTCCATGACCGGTCTGCCCATCATCGAGACCAAGGCCAATGACGTCTCGGCCTACATCCCGACCAACGTCATCTCCATCACCGACGGTCAGTGCTTCCTGGAGTCCGACCTCTTCAACTCGGGCGTGCGGCCCGCCATCAACGTCGGCATCTCGGTGTCTCGTGTCGGTGGCTCGGCGCAGGTAAAGGCCATGAAGAAGGTGGCCGGTCGTCTGCGCCTGGATCTCGCGCAGTACCGTGAACTCGAGGCCTTCGCCGCCTTCGGCTCGGACCTCGATGCCGCCTCCAAGGCGCAGCTCGCTCGAGGCGCCCGCCTCGTCGAATTGCTGAAGCAGGGCCAGTACACGCCCTTCGCGGTGGAGCAGGAGGTCGTCTCCGTGTGGGCCGGCACCCAGGGCCAGCTCGACGATGTCCCGGTTGAGGATGTGCGCCGCTTCGAGGCTGAATTCCTGGCCTACATGGATCGCGATCGTCGTGATGTCATGGATGCCATCCGTGCCAAGCTCGACCTCACCGACGACATCGTGTCTGGGCTGGAAGCCGCCATCGGCGCTTTCAAGCGCACTTTCACGACGGCGGCCGGCCACTCGCTCATCAAGGACGAGCCGGTGCCGTCAATGCACAGCGAAGACGTTGAGCACACGCAGATCACGGTTGTGAAGAAGTAGCAGATGGGTGCACAACTTCGGGTCTTCCGAGGACGGATCAAGTCCGTCAAGGCGACCAAGAAGATCACGAAAGCCATGGAGCTGATTGCTTCATCGCGCATCGTGAAAGCGCAGCAGCGAGTGCTCGCCGCCGCGCCGTACACCGACGCCCTGGTGCGTGCGATCTCAGCGGCTGCCTCCAACGGCTCCACGGTGCACCCGCTCACGCACCCGCGTGGTGATGAGCGCATCCGGGCTGCGGTCTGCTTCATCACAGCGGACCGAGGGCTTGCCGGCGGCTACTCCTCGAATGTGATCCGGGAGGCCGAGTCCCTCACCAACCTGCTCCATGACGAGGGCCTGCAGGTCAAGCACTTCATCGTCGGCAACAAGGGCGTGAACTACTACCGCTTCCGGGAGCGCCCGATCGCCGCTCGCTGGACTGGTTTCACCGACCAGCCCAAATACGAGGACGCACAGTCGATCGCGCAGGGGCTGCTGGAGGCGCTGCACACGCCCGTCGAGGAGGGTGGTGTCGACGAGATCCACATCGTCTTCACGCACTTCAAGAACATGGCGCAGCAGGAAGTCCGGGTGCGTCGCCTCATCCCCATGGAGGTGGTCGAGGTCTCGTACGACGAGGCCAAGGCCGAGAACATCGTGGTACCGCTGTATGACTTCGAGCCGGGGGCCGAGCAGGTGCTCGATGCGCTCCTGCCGAAGTACGTCACGAACCTCGTATGGAATGCACTGCTCGTATCGGCAGCGTCGGAGCATGCGGCACGTCGTCGTGCCATGAAGTCCGCCACGGACAATGCCGAGGAACTCATCAAGTCCTTGACCCGACAGGCCAACCAGGCACGTCAGGCCGAAATCACCCAGGAAATCAGCGAGATCGTCGGCGGCGCCGATGCCCTCGCTGCGAAGTAGAAGAAGAGGCAACATGACAACCACGACCGCAGGCCGCGTAGCCCGCGTTACCGGTCCAGTCGTCGACGTTGAGTTCCCGGTCGAGGCCATGCCCGAGCTGTACAACGCGCTGCATGTCGAAGTCGACCTCGGTGAGATCGGCAGGAAGACGCTGACGCTGGAGGTGGCATTGCACCTCGGCGACAACATGGTGCGCACCATCTCGCTGCAGCCCACCGACGGTCTCGTTCGCGGTGCCGTGGTAGAGAACACCGGCGAGGCCATCACCGTTCCCGTCGGCAATGTCACCAAGGGTCACGTCTGGAACACCCTCGGTGTTCCGCTGGACGTGCCGGAGTCCTCGCTCGAGATCACCGAGCGCTGGGGAATTCACCGCGAGCCGCCGCCCTTCGACCAGCTGGAAGCCAAGACCGAGGTCTTCGAGACCGGCATCAAGGTCATCGACCTGCTCACCCCCTACGTCAAGGGCGGCAAGATCGGCCTTTTCGGTGGTGCCGGTGTCGGCAAGACGGTGCTCATCCAGGAGATGATCTACCGAGTCGCCGAGAACTTCGGTGGCGTGTCGGTGTTCGCCGGTGTCGGTGAGCGCACCCGTGAGGGCAATGACCTCTTCCTGGAGATGACGGAAACCGGTGTCATCGAGAAAACCGCACTCGTCTTCGGCCAGATGGACGAGCCGCCGGGGACGCGTCTGCGCGTCGCCCTCTCTGCACTCACCATGGCGGAGTACTTCCGCGATGTGCAGAAGCAGGACGTGCTGCTCTTCATCGACAACATCTTCCGCTTCACCCAGGCCGGTTCCGAGGTCTCGACCCTGCTCGGTCGCATGCCCTCGGCGGTGGGGTACCAGCCCACGCTGGCCGATGAGATGGGCCAGCTGCAGGAGCGCATCACCTCCACGCGTGGTCACTCCATCACCTCGCTGCAGGCCATCTACGTGCCCGCCGACGACCTCACCGACCCGGCGCCGGCCACCACCTTCGCCCACCTCGACGCCACCACGGTGTTGTCGCGCCCCATCTCGGAGCTCGGCATCTACCCGGCCGTGGATCCGCTCGACTCGACCTCGCGCATCCTCGACCCGCGCTATGTCGGCGAAGACCATTACCGCGTGGCCACGCGTGTGAAGCAGATCCTGCAGCGCTACAAGGAACTGCAGGACATCATCGCCATCCTCGGCATCGAGGAGCTGTCCGAAGAGGATCGCATCCTCGTCGGCCGCGCCCGTCGCATCCAGCGCTTCCTCTCGCAGAACACCTTCGTGGCCAAGGCCTTCACCGGCCTCGAGGGCTCCTTCGTACCGGTGACGGAGACCATTGAGGCCTTCAACGCCATCGCCGACGGCCAGTTCGACCACTTCCCGGAGCAGGCCTTCTTCCTCTGCGGTGGTATCGAGGATCTCGAGAAGTCCGCAGCCAAACTGGCGGGCCGCTGATGTCCCTGACCGTCTCCTTGGTTACTGCAGAGCGCCTGCTCTGGAGCGGCCCGGCGACGTTCGTACTCGCTCGCACCACGGAGGGTGACATGGGCATCCTCAAGGGTCACGAGCCGGTGCTCGCGGAGTTGGCCGACGGCGCGGTCGTGCGCATCACGTCCGAAGGCGAAGGGCTGGTGACGGCGGCGGTGCACGGTGGCTTCCTGTCCGTCGACCACGACGATGTCATCCTGCTGGCCGAGACAGCGGAACTGGCCGAGGAGATCGATGCTGCTCGGGCCGAGCGGGCGCTGGAGCGTGCCCGAGCGGCCGAGACCTCGTTGGTGGTTGCCGCAGCCCATCGCGCCGAAGCCCGCCTCCGTGCCGTGAGCGGCCTGCGGGGCGGCGTCCATCACCGGTAGTCATCCTGGCAGCAGGCCCGCGCTCCCCTGGGAGTTGCGGGCCTGCTGCATGGTGGGCGGGAGCACCGGCGTAGCGCCCGGAGCTGCTCCGCCGTGGTGAGCACCCTCCGGGATCCCGTGTCCCGCAAGGGGACTAGCGACCGCCGCCCGGCCGCCACAGCACGTCACCGGCACCCAGATTGGCGTAGCGGGCGAGGATGAAGAGCAGGTCGGAGAGCCGGTTCAGGTATTTCGCGGTCTCAACATTGATGCCGCCCGGCGCGGTGGCGCCATACCGCTCCACGGCGGCCCAGGTGGCGCGCTCCGCTCGTCGCACGACGGTGCGTGCCACATGCAGTAGCGAAGCACCTGCCGTGCCGCCGGGCAGGATGAAGGAGTCGAGCGGCCCCAGATGTTGGTTGTACTGGTCGCACGCTGTCTCGAGCCGAGCCACGTAGCTGGCATCGATGCGGCGGATGCGTGTGTCTCCCTCGGTGAGAGGGGTGCAGAGGTCGGCGCCGACGTCGAAGAGGTCGTTCTGGATGTCGCTGATCAGGGCACTGACGTCGGCGTCCAGTTCACCCATGGCCACCGCCACGCCCAGAGCCGAATTCGCCTCGTCCACGTCGGCGAAAGCGTCGAGCCGGGCGTCGGACTTGTGCACCCGGGTGAAGTCGCCGAGTCCAGTGCTGCCGTCGTCACCGGTTCGTGTGTAGATCCGCGTGAGATGCACCATGGCGCCACAGTAGCGGCCCCTACGATTGCCGCGTGGGAGCGATACGCGTGGTGGGCGGCCGGCGTCTGCAGGGCGAGGTACGCGTGACCGGCGCCAAGAACAGCGTGCTCAAGCTCATGGCAGCTAGCCTGCTGGCCCCCGGCACCACCATCCTGCGCGAGGTGCCTGACATCTATGACGTCGAGGTGATGTGCGAACTCATGCGACGCCTGGGCTGCGCTGTGGCTCGCGAGGTCGAGGCGGCAACCCTCACCATCGTCGTCCCCGACCGCGTGCAGACGCGCGCCGACTACGACCTGGTGCGCAAGATCCGTGCCTCCATCTGCGTGCTGGGCCCGCTGGTGACGCGTGTCGGACATGCCGACATCGCACTGCCCGGCGGTGACGCCATCGGCTCTCGCGGCCTGGACATGCACATCGACGGGCTGACCCGCATGGGCGCCGATTTCACCTCGGAACACGGCTATCTCGTGGCCCACGCCGGTCGCCTGCACGGCGCCCAGGTGCATCTCGACTTCCCCAGCGTGGGGGCAACCGAGAACATCCTGATGGCGGCCGTGCTGGCGCGGGGCACCACCGTGCTGGAAAACGCTGCCCGCGAACCCGAGATCGTCGACCTCGCCAACATGCTCCGTGCCATGGGCGCCGATATCCAGGGTGACGGCTCACCGAGCATCACCATCGACGGCGTCGAGCTGCTGCATCCGGTGGAGCACACCACGGTTTCCGATCGCATCGTGGCCGGAACCTTCGCCATCGCCGCCGTCATGACGCAGGGGGAGGTGCGGGTACGCAATGCCTCGGCAGCGCACCTCGATCTTGCGCTCGACAAGCTCGCGCGCGCTGGCGCCGAGGTGGAGCTGCACCATGATGGCTTCCAGGTGCGCATGGAGCATCGACCGCGCTCCGTGGACATCGTCACCCTGCCCTATCCCGGCATCGCCACCGATTTCCAGCCCCAATTCATCGCCATGAACGCGGTCGCCGATGGCGCGGCCATGGTCACGGAGAACATCTACGAGGCGCGCTTCCGTTTCGTGCAGGAGCTCGCACGGCTGGGCGCCGACGTGCGCACGGACGGCCACCATGCGCTGGTACGCGGACACCTGCAACTCAGCGGCGCGCCAGTGGAGGCCACCGACATCCGGGCCGGCGCCGGCTTGGTGCTGGCGGGCCTGGTCGCCGACGGCATCACGACCGTGCACGGCGCAGAACACGTGGATCGGGGCTATGCGGGGTTCGTCGGGCAACTGCGCGACCTGGGCGCCGATGTGGTGCGCCTGCCATGAGGCTGGTGATCGCCACCTGCTCGGTGGACTATGTCGGACGCCTGTCTGCGCACCTGCCCAGCGCCATGCGCCTGATCCTGGTCAAGGCCGATGGCTCAGTGCTCGTGCACTCCGACGGCGGCTCCTACAAGCCGCTGAACTGGATGAGCCCACCCTGCAGGCTGGCCATCGAGCAGCATGATGAACGCCACGTCTGGACGGTGGAGAACAAGGCGGGAGAGAGACTCATCATCAGCATCGAGCACATCCACCACGACACCGAACACCAGCTCGGCGTCGACCCGGGCCTGCAGAAGGATGGCGTCGAGGCCCACCTGCAGGAACTGCTGGCCATGCATATCGAGACGCTCGGTGCCGGGCACCGGCTGGTGCGACGCGAATACATGACAGCCATCGGGCCAGTGGACATCCTGGCCAAGGACGCCAACGGCGGCACGGTGGCCGTGGAGATCAAGCGGCGTGGCGAGATCGACGGCGTGGAGCAGTTGACGCGCTACCTCGAGCTGCTCAACCGGGATCCGCTGCTGGCTCCGGTACAAGGCGTGCTCGCCGCCCAGGAGATCAAGCCGCAGGCGCGCACCCTGGCTACCGATCGCGGCATCCGCTGCCTGCTGCTGGACTACGACGTCCTCCGCGGCATCGACGACCCCAGCCTGCGCCTGTTCTGAGCCGGCTCTCAGCGTGCTCGCGGCTAGTCTGTCGCCATGGCACGGCGCAACCATCGACGAGTCGACGAAGCCCCCGAACTGGGGGCAGTCGGTCATCGCAGGGTGGTCGAAATGTCGGACGGCGAATGGGTGGTGCAGAACATCACGGGTGCCGCCTCCACCAAGATGTACCGCTGTCCCGGTTGCGACCAGGAGATCCGCCCTGCCACGCCGCACATCGTGGCCTGGCCCTTCGACACAGGCATGAGTGACGACGACCGATTGCACGAGCGCCGGCATTGGCACACGCCCTGCTGGAATGCCCGTGCCCGACGAAGGCCCACGAGGTAAGGCATGAGCAATTGGCTTCAAACATCCGCAACCTGGTTGGTTGCCAACCACCTCTCGGCGCCCCTCTTCGCGTTGCTCCTCTTCATGGCCTTCGCCGAGGCCGCCCTCTTCCTAGGTTTCGTGCTGCCCGGAGAGACCTCGCTCGTCATCGGCGGCATGCTCGCTGCGCAGGGTGTGTGGGATCTCGGCGACTTCTTCGTGTGGGCGGTGGTGTGTGCAGTCACCGGCGACAGCGTGGGCTACGAGATAGGCAAGCACTTCGGGGACCGCATCATGGGCTCCTGGTGGGGTCGTCGCATCGGGGCCAAGCGCTGGTTGGTGGCACAGCACATCCTCAAGCAGTACGGGCCGCAGACCGTCTTCTTCGGGCGAGCGCAGGCGTTGCTGCGCGCGCTGGTGCCGGCCCTCGCCGGCATGAGCCGCATGCCTTACCGCACCTTCCTCCGGTGGAACGCCCTGGGCGGTGTGGTGTGGGGCGGAGGTGTGGTGGTGCTCGGCTACGTGTTCGCCAATTCGCTGCACCGGCTGGAGACCGCGCTCAAGTGGTGGTCGGTGGTGCTCATCCTGGCCGTGGGCTTCGGCTTCTACCAGGCGCATCGGCAGATCGACGCCGCGTTGGAGCGGGTCGAGGACTCCCTGGACGAGCAGGAGCCGTGACCGTTCCGCAGTCGGCCAGCAGCGGCCGGCCCCTGGCCCACGAGATCGTCGCCAACGCGGTTCTGCCCGCGCAGCGCGAGCTGGTTCGCTTCCTCACCTCGGATTCGGTGAGCATCGTGGGGGAGCTGGCGTTGCCATTGCGCCCACCTCGGCACACCATCATCTGCCTGCATCCCAACCCGGTGCAGGGGGGCAGCATGGATTCGCATGTCCTGCGCAAGTTGGCTTGGCGCTTCCCGGCGCTCTTCGACACCGCGGTGCTGCGTTTCAACTTCCGTGGTGTCAGCTCAAGACTCGGCACCAGCGGCGGTGAGACTGATGGCGGGAATCGCGAGGGTCTCGACTTGGCGGCGGCCCTGGCCTTTGTAGACCAGCGTGGCCTGCCTGAGCCGTGGCTGGTGGGTTGGTCCTTCGGCACCGATGTCATCCTCCGCCACGCCTCGGACAAGCGCATCAGGGGCGCGGTGCTGCTGTCACCCCCCCTGCGCTGGACGACCACCGATGACCTCGATCGTTGGGCGGCCAGTGGCAAGCCGCTCACTTGCGCGGTGCCGGAATTCGATGCCTTCCTGCTGCCGGAGCAGGCTCGTGAACGCTTCGCCCGCATTCCCGGCGCACAGATTGTCGAAGGTCCCGGCTCCAAGCACCTGTGGGTGGGGGAGGCGTCCGTGCGACAGGCCCTGCAGGCCATCGTGCATGCGATGGTTGGTCCGGATGCGGAACTTCCGCACAACTGGTCGGGTCCCATGGAACGCTGGAACGACATCAAGGGCGCGGCCGTGCCCGTCGCCCTCCAGCATGCAGCGCTTCCTGCCTCCACCAACTTGTAAGGAGGGGTCACATGCTGTCCTTCAGCGAACTTGGATCGGGACCGGCTCTGGTGCTTCTGCACGCCTTCCCGCTCGATCGCACGCTCTACCGTGACGTGGTGGCGCCCCTGGCCGCGTGCGGCTGGCGGGTCATCACTCCCGACCTCCCGGGGTTCGGTGACAGCGAGGAATCCGTTGGCAGCATTGAGGATTCCGCGGTCGCCGTAGCACTACTGCTGAACCAGCTGGGCGAGAACTCAGCCGTGATCGGCGGCTGCTCCATGGGCGGCTACGTGGCGCTCTCCTTCGCAGCACAGTTCCCCGATAGGACCGCTGCACTCGTCCTCATCGACACCAAGGCCAGCAATGACGGCGCCCAGGCGCTGGCCCAGCGGGAACGCGTTGCGCAGCAGGTGCTGGCGGCTGGCTCCACTGCTGCCCTCGCAGTCACCTTGCCGGAGTCCATGTACAGCCCAACCACCCTGCTGCAGCGGCCGGACCTCTCGGAGTGGCTGCGAGACACCGCACGTCGACAGCGGCCGGAAGCAGTGGCAGCGGCCCAACGCGCCATGGCGGCGCGTGCTGAGCAGTTCGCGGCCCTGCGTGCGCTGCGTAAGCCGCTGCTGTGCATCCGTGGTACCGACGACCGCACCGCCACGGCCGCGGACCATGCGGCCATGGCCGAGGCTGTTGTCGATGCGGTTGACGTGCAGGTTCCCGACGCCGGCCACCTGCTGCCCATCGAGCGGCCGGAGGCCTTCGTCGAGCTGGTCGGGGAATTCCTGCGCACAGTACGCGCCCCTTCCTGCTAGAAGCACGGGGACTGTTCGCTGCCCGCACGCGTAGGGTTGAGGCGCGAGGAGGCACCCATGTCTGTGTCTGTCATCATCGGTGGAGCCAGGACTCCCATGGGGCGCTTGCTGGGCAGCCTCAAGGATCACAGTGCCGTGGATCTCGGTGCCCACGCCATCAGCCACGCGCTTGCGCGATCGCACGTGTCGCCGGAGCTGGTGCAGCACGTCATCATGGGCAACGTCATCCAGGCTGGCAACGGGCAGAACCCTGCACGTCAGGCCGCCGTGGCTGCCGGTATCGGTATGCAGGTGCCCGCACTCACCGTGAACAAGGTCTGCCTCTCCTCGTTGGAGGCCATCGCCTACGCCGACTTCATGATTCGCGCCGGCGAGGCTGATGTCTTCGTCGCGGGCGGCATGGAGTCGATGACGCGTGCGCCGCATCTGCTTCCCGGTGGGCGCGAGGGCGTGAAGTACGGCTCCTGGGAACTGCAGGATTCCATAGCCGAGGATGCACTCACCGACTCCTTCGAGCGTGTGTCCATGGGCACCAGCAGTGATCGCTACAACCAACAACACGTTCATCTCACGCGCGAGGAGCAGGATGCCGTTGCCCTGCGCTCACATCAACGCGCACAGGCAGCCAGCAGCCACGGCCTGTTCGCGCATGAGATCGCGCCCATCAGCATTCCGCAGCGCAAGGGTCCGGATCTGGTGCTCGGGCACGACGAGGGAGTGCGCGCCGATGTCACCATGGAGTCCCTGACCAGGCTCAAGCCGGCCTTCGTCGAGAGCGGCACCATAACTGCCGGCAATGCCTCGCAGCTCTCCGACGGCGCAGCGGCAGTGGTCGTCATGTCCAGGGCGCGTGCGGAATCGCTGGGCCTGCAATGGATCGCCGAGATCGTCACGACGGCGTCCGTCGCTGGCCCCGATCCCTCGCTGGCCTTCCAGCCCGCCAACGCCACCCTGGCGGCACTAGCCAAGGCCGGCCTCACCGTCGGCGACCTCTCGCTGGTGGAGTTCAACGAAGCCTTCGCAGCCGTGGCCATCAGCTCCCAGCGCAAACTGGGTATCCCCGATGACATCCTCAACGTGAACGGTGGGGCCATCGCCATGGGTCATCCGGTCGGCATGTCCGGCGCCCGCCTGACCCTGCATCTGGCCCTTGAGCTGGGCCGTCGCGGCGGTGGCTACGGTGCGGCTGCTCTCTGCGGCGGCGGCGGGCAGGGTAACGCCATCATCATCAAGGTCTGAGCTTTGGCAGACTTGGCCCCATGGCTGACATGAACATGCACGGCGTCATAGATCTCGTTGCCCTCTCCGCGGCACGCAAGGCGGAGTCAGCGGCGATGGCTGCCAAGGCCAGCGCACCTGCCGGCGTCATCATCGACGTCACCGATGCCAGTTTCGAGCGCGAGGTGCTGCAGAAGTCCGCGCA
>JAKAIC010000127.1 GCA_021814565.1 Actinomycetes bacterium
TCTGCATTCGCTGCAGCCGTCACATGGGGACGGCGTTATCCGCCGCGAGGAGGTTGTGGCCGCAGCCGCAACGGGTGCCAGCGCCGCCGTGTCGGTGACGGCAGTATCCGCACCGCCGCCTCCAGCCAACGATCCTCCGGGCACCATCCGCACACCCATACACGGCGTGCGGCGCGCAATGGCCGATGCCATGGTGCGCAGCGCTTTCACCGCCCCACATGTGAACGAGTGGGTGACGGTTGATGTCACGGATTTGCTGCACGTCATTGATCGGGTCCGGCATCTGCCACAGGCCAAGGGTTTCAACATCACGCCGCTGCTGTTCGTGGCTCGCTCGCTGATCCGCGCCGTCGACCTGCATCCGCAGGTGAACGCCTCCTGGGATGGCGCACGTAATCAGATCGTGCAGTTCGCGGACGTCAACCTGGGCATCGCCGCCGCCACCAAGCGCGGCCTCATCGTGCCCAACATCAAGGCGGCACAGGGACTGGGCCTGCTGGATCTGGCCAGCGCGCTCCGGGATCTGGTGTCGCGGGCGCGAGCGGGCCAGACCACCTTGGCCGAGCTCTCGCACGGCACCATCACCATCACCAACATCGGTGTCTTCGGCGTCGACGGCGGTACGCCGATCCTCAACCCCGGTGAGGCCGCCATCCTCTGCATGGGGCAGGTGCGTGACCTTCCGTGGGTCGTCGCTGGTCAGATCGCCGTGCGTTCGGTCATGACGCTCACGCTTTCCTTCGATCACCGGTTGGTCGATGGTGCCTTGGGCTCACGGCTGCTGGCGGAAGTGGCGAAAGGTCTGGAGCATCCGGAGTTGCTGTATTCGGAAGCCGAACTCACGGGCGGCGAGTGATGGCTGACGCCACAGCCCTGCATGTGCCGTCGCGGCCCATCCGTGTGCTCACGGCGGCCTCACTCTTCGACGGTCACGACGCGGCGATCAACATCATCCGCCGCATCCTGCAGGCACAGGGTGCTGAGGTCATCCACCTCGGTCACAACCGCTCGGTGCAGGAGTTGGTGACGGCCTGCCTGCAGGAGGACGTTGACGCGGTGGCGGTGAGCTCGTACCAGGGCGGGCACATCGAGTTCTTCAGCTTCCTGCTTGAACAGTTGCGGGTGCACGGACTCGGGCATGTGCGTGTGTACGGCGGCGGCGGTGGCACCATCGTCGACGATGAGGTGGAGTTGCTGCAGCAACGGGGTGTCGCGCACATCTTCACTCCGGCCGATGGCCAGCGCCTGGGTCTGGCGGCCATGGTGAACACCATCCTCTCCGAGTGTGATGGGCCCCGCACCGATGCGCTGCCGTCAGCCGAGGAGTTGCGCTCGGGTGGAAGCCGCGCACTGGGTCGCATGATCACGGCCATCGAATCCGGGCAGGTCAGTGCTGCGGATTTGACCGGCGCTGACAGCAATGCAGTGGTACTCGGCATCACGGGAACAGGTGGCTCGGGCAAGTCCTCACTGTGCGATGAGCTCATCCTCAGGCTGCGTGTTGATCAGGTGGATCAACTGCGAATCGCCGTGCTGGCTGTCGATCCCACACGGCGTCGTGCCGGCGGAGCGCTGTTGGGCGACCGCATCCGCATGAATGCGCTGGGCGATGATGTCGTGTTCTTCCGTTCCCTTGCCACAAGAGGCAGTGCCAGCGAACTGCCGGCGTCGCTGCCAGACGTCATCGCCGCCTGCAAGTCCGCCGGCTATGACCTCATCATCGTGGAGACACCGGGCATCGGCCAGGGTGACTCAGCCGTCACCGCACTCGTCGACTGTTCCCTCTACGTGATGACCGCCGAATACGGTGCCGCGTCGCAGCTCGAGAAGATCGACATGCTCGACTTCGCCGATGTCGTTGCCATCAACAAGTTCGAGCGGCGCGGCTCGGAGGACGCACGCCGTGATGTGGCACGGCAGTTGCTGCGCACACGCGAGCAGTTCGAATCATCATGGGAGGAGATGCCGGTCTTCGGCACCTCGGCTGCCAGTTACAACGATGACGGTGTCACCGCGCTCTACCAGCACCTGCGCGACCTGCTCGCTGCACAGGGCCTGCCGGTGCGTCCCGGGGTGCTGCCCCCGGTGGAGGGGAAGCAGTCGACGGGGCTGTGGACGCCCCTGCCGGGCGAGCGCATCCGCTATCTGTCGGAGATCGCGACCACGGTGCGGGAGTATCACCAGCGCACCGAGCATCTGGTCTCCCTTGCCCGGCAACGCGAGTTGCACGATCGCGCCGCGTCCCTGCTGGGTGCGGACCATCCCAGCCTGCCGTCATTGGCTGAGGCCCGGGCTGCTGCTGAGGATCAGCTTGACGCGCAGACGCGTCACCTGCTCGACAGCTGGCCGTCCGTCGTGGCCTCGTATGCGGGCGACGAGCGCGTGGTGACGGTGCGCGAACAGGAACTGAGGACGGCGCTGCACCGACTCACGCCCTCCGGGAATCGCGTCCCGCGTGTGGCCGTGCCGCAGTTGGAGGACCAGGGCTCACTGCTGCGCTTCCTGCGCAAGGAGAACCTGCCCGGCTTCTTCCCCTTCACCGCAGGCGTGTTCCCGTTCAAGCGGGAGAACGAAGACCCCACGCGCATGTTCGCCGGCGAGGGCGATGCCTTCCGCACCAACCGTCGCTTCCACCTGCTCTCTGCGGGCCAACCCGCCACCCGACTGTCCACTGCCTTCGATTCCGTGACCCTCTACGGGCGAGACCCGGAATTGCGCCCGGACGTCTACGGCAAGGTCGGCACCTCGGGAGTCTCCATCGCAACCCTCGATGACATGAAGGCGCTGTATGCAGGCTTTGACCTCTGTGCGCCGAACACCTCGGTGTCCATGACCATCAATGGTCCCGCGCCCACCCTGCTGGCCTTCTTCCTCAACGCCGCCATCGATCAGCAGGTCGCCGCCTTCGTCGAGCGGGAGGGGCGTGAGCCATCGGCAGCCGAGCGTCAGGACATCGAGGCCTTCACGCTCACCAATGTGCGTGGCACCGTCCAGGCCGACATCCTCAAGGAGGACCAGGGCCAGAACACCTGCATCTTCTCCACCGAGTTCTCGCTGAAGATGATGGCAGATGTCGAGCAGTGGTTCATCGAGCACGACGTGCGCAACTTCTATTCGGTCTCGATCTCCGGCTACCACATCGCCGAGGCCGGAGCCAACCCCATCAGCCAATTGGCCTTCACCCTTGCCAACGGCTTCACCTACGTGGAGCTCTACCGTGCCCATGGCATGCGCATTGACGATTTCGCACCCAACCTTTCCTTCTTCTTCTCCAACGGCATGGATGCCGAGTACACGGTGATGGGTCGGGTGGCGAGGCGCATCTGGGCCATTGCCATGCGTGAGCGCTACGGCGCCAACGAACGGGCACAGAAGCTCAAGTACCACATCCAGACCTCGGGCCGCTCGCTGCACTCGCAGGAGATGGCCTTCAATGACATCCGTACCACGCTGCAGGCACTGAACGCCGTGTACGACAATGCCAACAGTCTCCACACCAACGCCTATGACGAGGCGGTGACGACGCCCAGTGAGGAATCGGTGCGTCGTGCGCTCGCCATCCAGCTCATCATCAACCGTGAGTGGGGCTTGGCCATGAATGAGAATCCGTTGCAGGGCTCATATGTGGTTGATGAACTGACAGATCTGGTGGAGGAGGCGGTGCTTGCCGAATTCGACCGCCTCACCGCGCGCGGCGGTGTGCTGGGTGCCATGGAGAGTGGCTATCAGCGCGGTCGCATCCAGGATGAGTCGATGCGCTACGAGCAGCGGAAACACGACGGTTCGCTGCCCATCGTGGGTGTCAACACCTTCCTGGATCCGCGCGCTGAGGTGCAGCCACATGGGCCGCTGCCCTTGGCCCGCGGGACGGATGAGGAGAAGCACTCGCAGCTCTCACGCCTGCACTCCTTCCATGCCCAGCACGGGGCGTCCTCGATGCAGGCGCTGGCTGCGCTGCGCCAAGCGGCACTGCGCGGCGACAACCTGTTCGCTGAACTCATGAAGGCGGTGCGCGTGTGCTCACTGGGCCAGATCACGGACACGTTCTTCGCCCTGGGCGGCGCCTACCGTCGCAACATGTGATCGCTGCCGGGCATGAAACAGGTCGTCCCGGCGGTCAGAATTGACTACGCCCCCGCGGTACTCAAGTGCGTGCGGAACGACCTGTTGCGTGCAATCTAAGGCAAAAATCGTCGTCAGTCGCGGGTGTGCGGGCAGCGAACGGATTTGTGCGGCCTACAGTGCGTCGACGATCTCAATGGTCTGGAACGTGCGATCGCTGCAGTAGGAAACCCGTCCGATGCGACCAGCCAAGCGGATGGCGTCGACCAGCTCGCGCGTGACGCGCTCGCCCGGTGCCAGCAGCGGCACGCCTGGCGGGTAAGGCACGAACTGTTCGGCCGACACCTGGCCGATGGCCTCGTCCATGGGCAGG
>JAKAIC010000128.1 GCA_021814565.1 Actinomycetes bacterium
GGTGCTGCTGGGTACCACCTGGCTGGTGGCGTTGGTGCTTGCACTGTCCGCGCTCTCCATGCGTACCGTTCTGGCGCACACGCGACCCAAACTGGGAGCCGCCTTGCGTCGCGGCGAGGGCCGTGCTCGGCGCGTGTTGCAGGCAGGGTCACCGTACGTGGCGCATGTGGGCTTGATCGTGTTGCTCGCAGCCATCACGGTGAACGTGACGGGTGAGACCAAGCAGCAGGTGAAGCTCTACGTCGGCAGCTCGGCTGTAGCCGCAGGCCAACTCATCCGCCTCGACGATGCACGCCTCAACAAATACCCCGATCGACAGTCGTTGGTGGCCACCATGTCGTTACTCAACAACGACGGCACCGCCCGGGCGCAGGTGGTGGCAGCGGTGGATGCTTTTCCCAATTCCGATCAGCCGCACACCCAGGTGGGCATCGCCAGTGGACTGCAGCGAGACATCTATGTGGTCATCGACGGCTGGCCCACTGATCCCAACCAGGGTGTGCCGTGGCTGCGCATCAGCGTCTATGACAACCCAGCCATCAACTGGGTGTGGTTCGGCGGTGGGCTCATCGGCCTGGGCGGCCTGCTGTACGTGCTGTCGATGCGGCCGCGCCGACGGAGGCTTGTTATCGACAGTGCGGCACTGGACCAGGAACTCAACCAACTCATCAGCAGCGCCATCGTCGCGGTGCGGGCTGATGTGCAACACACCAGCAACGAACGCGTCAACGCCCTCATCAACACCGCGCGAGACCTCAATGGCGGTGAAGCTGCTCCCGTTGATCATGTGGTTTCGTTCCTCGAGCGTGCCCGTGGTGGCTCTGGACCCTCCACCCCGCCCGCAGGCCGGCCCCGCTTCAAGCGTGGCAGGGCCGCGTTAGCGGCGCTGCTGGCGTTGGCGCTGGTTGGCGCCAGCGGCTATCTGCTCGGGCATTCCGATTCGTCGGCATCATCCACTGCCGCCGCCACCAGCATCGGCAGTGTCGACAAGGCGCAATTGGCCGCACTCATGCAACGCTTGGCCAAGAACCCCAGGGATGTAGACGCCTACGCGCAATTGGGCGCGCTCTACTTCAATGCCGGTGGTGCGGCTGCCAATGCGGGCAACAGTGCCGTCGCCACCCCGGCCTTCCAGCAGGCGTCGGTGTTCTTCGAGAAGCGCGCCGCGTTGATGCCTAACGACGTCACAGCCTGGCTCGATGCGGGCGCTGCTGCGATCGCCAGCCAGAATCGCCTGCTGGCCTTCACGAATCTCGGTCGAGCGCTCAAACTCGCACCCGATAACCAGCGCGCACACTTCGATCTCGGCATCCTCTACCTGAACGACGTGCCCAGCCAGCCCGACAAAGCCAGGGCGGAGTTCGCCAAGGTGGTGGCCATCGACCCCAACTCCAACATAGGCAGGGCGGCAGCGCAGCGCATCGGCGGGACGACCAACCTTTCGCCGAGCGGCACGAAGGCACAGAAGTGACGACCGTTCCCGGCCCGGGTCGCGCCCCCGTAAGCAGGAAGCGCGCGCTGGCCCTGCTGGCTGTGGGCACGCTCGTACTCATCGGCTTCTTCGTCGTTGCCTTCGCTCCCAAGGGGGCGCCCGTGGGCGGTGTGCTGCCCGCGGACCCGACCGGCTTCGCAATGCCCGATGTGACGCTGCAGCGACTCGACGGAAGTGGTCAGCTCTCACTCGCGTCCCTCAAGGGCAAGCCGGTGGTGGTGAACTTCTGGGCCTCCTGGTGTGTCACCTGTATCGAAGAGTCGGCCTTGCTGGGCAAGGCCGAACGGAAGTGGCGAAGCAAGGGGGTGGTCTTCATCGGCATGGACGAATCAGACCGTGACGATTCTGCCAAGGCCTTCATGGCCAAGTACGGCATGGAGTACACGTCGCTCGTAGACCATGCGGGAGCGCAGTCGCGGAAATGGAACGTGACGGGCTACCCGGAAACCTTCTTCATCGGCCGTGACGGGCGCATCAAGTCCAAGTACATCTCGGCCATCGATGCCAAGAGCCTCGACGATCGCATCGCCCAAATTCTGCAATCCTGAGCTTCCTAGGATGTACGCATGAAGCGAGCAGTCGTCACCGGAGCAAGCAGCGGAATCGGCGCCGCCACGGCGCGACAACTGGCGCAGGCCGGGTTCGATGTCATCGCCTGTGCCCGCCGCCTCGATCGACTGCAGCAACTGGCTGTCGAACACGCTCACATCACGCCCTTCGCACTCGATGTCACCTCGGATGCGAGTGTCACGGCGCTCGTGGATTTCCTGGGAGAGCAGCCACTGCACGTGCTCGTCGCCAACGCGGGTGGCGCATTCGATGCCAATCCGGTGGTGGCCGCCGATCTCGCGC
Source organism: Actinomycetes bacterium (assembly GCA_021814565.1). Classification (GTDB taxonomy): domain Bacteria; phylum Actinomycetota; class Actinomycetes; order S36-B12; family UBA5976; genus JAKALQ01. Next base: position 2,345 of record JAKAIC010000128.1, read on the forward strand.
AGTGGCAGCGGTCCTACGAGGTCAACGTCATCGGCAGTGTTCGCACAGTGCGCGCGCTGTATCCAGCGCTGCTCGCCAGCGGAGACGGCCACATCATCATCACCGGTTCCACGGCCGGGCAGATCGTCTACGAAACCGGTGGTTCCTACACCGCGGCCAAGCATGCCGAGCACGCGCTCGCTGGAACCCTGCGCCTGGAACTCGCTGGCGAACCCATCCGTGTCACCGAGATCGCCCCCGGCATGGTGCGCACGGAGGAGTTCGCGCTCAACCGCAACCATGGCGATGCAGCCAAGGCCGCCTCGGTCTATCAGGGCGTTGCCGAGCCGCTCACGGCGGATGACATCGCGGACACCATCACCTGGTGTGCCACCCGTCCGTCGCACGTCAACATCGACCTGCTGGTGGTCCGCCCACTGGCGCAGGCGGCACAGCACAAGGTCGTCCGCAAGCCTGCCTGATCGATAGAGCCCGGCCCGTTACGCTGACCGCGTGCTGCTCTCAGACCGCGACCTCCGGGCCGAAATCGAACAAGGTCGTGTCCGGCTCGAGCCCTTCGATGACTTCATGATCCAGCCATCCAGTATCGATGTCCGGCTTGATCGCTTCTTCCGCGTCTTCGAGAATCACCGATATCCGTATATCGACCCGCGTCAGGAACAGGCAGAGCTCACGCGAGCTGTTGAAGTGCGCTCCGACGAGTGCTTCGTGCTGCATCCCGGTGAGTTCGTGCTGGGTTCGACCTACGAAGTGGTCACCTTGCCCGACGACCTGGCAGCAAGAGTGGAAGGCAAGTCCTCGCTGGGCCGACTGGGCCTGCTCACGCACGCCACTGCGGGCTTCGTCGACCCCGGCTTCTCCGGGCATGTGACGCTCGAACTGTCAAATGTGTCGACACTGCCGGTGATGCTGTGGCCGGGCATGAAGATCGGGCAACTGTGCTTCATGCGCCTGAGTTCGCCTGCGGAGCATCCGTACGGATCCAGCATCTACGGTTCCCGTTACCAGGGTCAGCGTGGTCCCACGCCATCCAAGAGCTATCTCAATTTCCACATCACACATATCGATTGATAACTTGCTGGGATGCTGCGTATCCCCAATACCGAACTTGACGTCCAGCCCCTCAACCTCGGCGGCAACCCCTTCGGATGGACGGCGGATCGTGAGCAATCCTTCGCCGTGCTTGACGCCTTCGTCGCTGCTGGCGGCAATTTCATCGACACCGCCGATGTGTACAGCGCGTGGGCTCCTGGCAACAGCGGCGGCGAGAGCGAGACCATCATCGGTGAATGGATGCGTTCCCGGGGCACTCGTGACTCGCTCGTCATTGCCAGCAAAGTGGCCAAGCTCCCCACACGTCGTGGCCTGAGCCGCGCCAATATCGAGGCTGCGCTGGATGATTCGCTGCGCCGGCTGCAGACCGATCGCATCGACCTCTACTACGCGCATGAGGACGACCAGGCCACCCCCTTGCCGGAGACGCTGCAGACCTTCGGCGCTGCCGTGGCCGCCGGCAAGGTGCGGTACATCGCAGCATCGCAGTACAGCGCCCCTCGTCTGGCCGAGGCCGCACGCCTCGCGCGCGAACTGGGGGTTCCCGGCTATGTGGCTCTGCAGACGCACTACAACCTGATGTCACGCGAATACGAGGGCGAGTTGCAGCAGGTCTGCATCGACAACGACATCGCCTGCCTGCCCTTCTACGGACTCGCACGCGGCTTCCTCAGCGGCAAGTACCAGCCCGGCCTCACGGTGGACAGCGCACGGGCCAGTGGTGTGCTGGCGGAGTACGGCAACGAGCGGGGCTGGACCATGGTGTCGGTGCTTGGTGGCATTGCGGCACGTCATGGGGTGTCGTGCAGTGCAGTGGCCCTGGAATGGCTGCGCCGGCAGCCCGGTGTGCTGGTGCCGCTGGCCAGCGCACGCACGCCGGAGCAACTGGCCGAGATCATGCAGCAGGTGCAGCTCACCGATGAGGATGTCCAGCTCCTGAACGCCCTCTGAGGGACAGGTTCTGCCACCTGAACGCGCGTTCAAGCGGCAACT
>JAKAIC010000029.1 GCA_021814565.1 Actinomycetes bacterium
CGCTCAAGGCTCCTTGGATCGCTGCGGCTGTGGCCGCCCTCATCATCGTCATCGTGATGTCGTACCGGCAGACCTGTTATGCATACCCCAGCGGCGGAGGCGCCTACGCGGTGTCTCGCGCCAATCTCGGCGTGACACCGGCGCTCATCGCAGCGAGCGCGCTGATGATCGACTACATCATGACGGTTGCCGTGTCCATCTCCTCGGGCGTTGCCAACTTCGCTTCCGCGTTTCCGGCAATAGCGCCACACGCAGTGCCCATCACGCTCGCCTGCATCGCCGTCCTGACGGTGATGAACTTGCGCGGCGTTCGCGAGTCCGGCACGGCTTTCGCCATCCCGACCTACGGCTTCATCGCCAGCATCATGGTGCTGGTGGGCTGGGGTGCGTTCAAGTACTTCACCGGTCAGCCGCTCGTCGCCCCCACCGCCAACGTGGAATTCCAGCGGGTCCAGCAGATGACCTCGTTCACCGGGGCCATCCTGCTGCTACGGGCCTTCGCCTCCGGCTGTACGGCACTCACCGGCGTCGAGGCCATCAGCAACGCGGTACCGCACTTCCGCGCCCCCAAGTCGAAGAATGCCTCCACCACGCTGCTCATGATGCTGGTGCTATCGGTGACGATGTTCGGTGGCACCGCGCTGCTGGCCACGGTGTCCGGCGTCAAGGTATCCCCGGACAATGCCAACCTCGGTCTGCCGGCCGGCGTAGTGCAGCAGACCGTGCTGGCGCAGCTGGGTTCCGCCATTTCGGGACAGGGCACGCTGCTCTTCTACGTCGTGCAGTTCTTCACCGCGGCGGTACTGCTGATGGCCGCCAACACCGCGTACAACGGCTTTCCCATCCTGGCCGGGATCCTGGCCCGCGACGACTTCATGCCCCGGCAGTTCGCGCGCCGCGGTGACCGGCTCTCCTTCAGCAACGGCATCATCGTGCTCTCAATCGTGGCCGGCTTCCTGGTGTGGATCTTCGATGCGGAGGTGTCGAAGCTCATCCAGCTCTACATCCTCGGCGTCTTCCTCTCCTTCACCCTCTCCCAACTGGGCATGGTGCGGCACTGGAATGCCGAACTCCACAACGCCAACAGCACGCTGACCCGGGCCGCCATCCATCGCAAGCGGGCGCTGAACGGCATCGGTGCCATCGCCACCGGCGTGGTACTGGTGGTCGTGCTGTTCACGAAGTTCATGCACGGCGCTTGGATCGTGTGCATCGCGATCCCCTTGTTCTACCTGCTGATGAGAAGCATCAAGGCCCATTACGTGCAGGTGGATCGCGCATTGCGGCCGCTCGGTCGTGTGACGCTGCCCAGCAATGTGCACGCCGTGGTGCTGGTCTCGCGGCTGCACGGACCCGCGCTCAACGCCCTGGCCTTTGCTCGCGCCACCCGACCTTCGACCATCGTGGCGCTGACCGTGCAGACTGATCCCCATGAATCACAACGGCTGATGGCGGAGTGGAGGGAGCAGGAGATCCCGGTGCCGCTGGTCATTGTCGATTCCCCGTATCGCGAGATCACGCGCCCCATCGTGGAATACGTGAGCAATGTGCACCGCCACAGCCCGCGCGACGTGGTCTCCGTCTACGTACCGGAGTACATAGTCACGCACTGGTGGGAGCAGATCCTGCACAACCAGACGGCCTTGCGGGTCAAGATGCGGCTGCTCCTCCTGCCCGGCGTCATGGTGACGAGTGTGCCGACACAACTTTCGGCCGTGGGTGTCCCTGACCGTCCGGCCGCGGAGGTGGCAGGCTAGTCCACATGCGGTGGACATGGCGGTGGACCTGGGTGGGGCTGATGCCCTTGGCCACGTTGCTGCTGCTGCCCTTCCGGGCCCATCTCGAACTTGGCACCGTGCTGCTCATGCACCTCATGGCAGTGGTGGTGGTGGCGGTGCTCGGCACGGTCGAGGTGGCAGCGGTGGCAGCGATCCTCGCGGTTTCCCAGGTCAACTGGTTCTTCACCAAGCCCTACCACAGCCTGCAGATCGAGAACGCAGGGACGGTGGTGGACCTCACGGCCTTCATCGTGGTGGCGCTCACTACCAGCCTGCTTGTGCGCAAGTCCCGGCATCATGAAGCACGGGCCGAACGCATCGCCGAGGAGCGCGAGCAGGTGGTCGAGATCGACCGCGAGCGCGCGGCATTGCTGGCAGCACTGGGACATGACCTGCGCGCCCCCATCTCCACCATCAAGGCCACGGCCTCGGGCGTGCTTGCCAAGGATGTCGAGTGGTCGACGGAAGCGGTTGCCGATGCCTGGCATCTCGTCGATGGGGAAGCCGATCGCCTGGCCGACCTGCTCTCCAACCTGCTCGATCAGGCTCGCCTGGAAGCCGGCAGCACCATCGCCCATCCCATTCCAGCCGAGGTGGCGGATCTCATGCGCGCCAAGCGGCTGCCCAATGTGCCGCGTCGCTATCAGTTGCCGAGCGACCTGCCCATGGTGGTTGCAGACCCCGGCCTGATGGAACGGGTTGTGCACAATCTGCTGGTGAACTCGCAGCGTCATGGCGGGGCGGACGTCGATGTGCTGATCAGTGCCGAACGTCAAGGCGACCTGGTCCGCATTCATTTCGATGACAATGGCCGCGGCGTGGGTGAGGACCGGCTGCAGACCATCTTCGACCCCTACCGTTCCTCCGGCGATCGCTCGCCCGCTGGGGCAGGGCTGGGGTTGGCCATCGTGAAGGGTTTTGTTGAGGCCATGGGAGGCAGCGTGAGCGCGGAACGCAGTCCGCGTGGTGGCCTGCGCATCGACCTGCTGCTGCGAGTGGCTTCATGAGCAATCCGGTGCGGGTGCAGATCATCGAGGATGATGACGGCATGCTCCGCGCGCTGCGCGTGAACCTGCAGGCCCGCGGCTATGAGGTGGAGGTTGCAGCCGACGGTGCCACGGGCATCACCATGCTTTCGCGCAATCCTGTGGACCTGGTCATTCTGGATCTCGGCCTGCCCGACATCGACGGGGTCGATGTCATCACCGGCTTGCGGGCCTGGTCCTCGGTCCCGGTTCTGGTTCTGTCGGCCCGCCAGGGCGATGCGGACAAGGTGCAGGCATTGGATGCCGGCGCAGATGACTACCTCACCAAGCCCTTCTCCATCGAGGAACTGCTGGCGCGAATGCGCGCCTGCCTACGACGGGCGATCACGGTGGAGACCAGCGCCCCCATCGTGCATACGGAGGCCTTCACCATCGACCTGCAGCACATGAAGGCGATACGTGCCGGTGCAGACGTGCACCTCACGCGGCTGGAATGGGGCATAGTGGAGACCCTGGTGCGCAACCCCGATCGCCTCATCACCGGCAGGCAACTGCTTACACAGGTCTGGGGCCCGGCCTACGTTGACGCCACCCATTACCTGCGCGTGTACATGATGCAGGTGCGCAAGAAGTTGGAGGCGGATCCCAGTAATCCGCGCCACTTCATCACCGAGGCCGGTTTCGGCTACCGCTTCGTGCCCTGAGGGACCTTTGGCGCAAACGTGGCGCGCGCCACATGTCGCCATCGCGCCTGACCCGCGCCTTGTGCCTTCGGGCGACGGCATGCGGTTGAGCGGTTGGCCTCCGGCGCGAATGCAGGACTCGCTCATACGCTTGCGGCATGTCGCAGTTCGGCGAAAGTGATCTGGCCGCGTTCTCGACGGCCCTGCAAGCCCACTTCCACAATGGTTCCGAGGTTCACCGCCGTCTGGCCAAGTGGTTCATCCACAAACTCGCCATGATCGATTTCCGGCACGTGTCCGTGGATTCTCTGGCGGATGCCATCACCCAGATCCACGCACTCGCGGCGCATCGTCAGTTGGGCGAGGCACACGTGCGCATGGTGGCCCGTCCCGAGACCACCTACCTGCTCATCGTCACGGACGACATGTCCTTCCTCGTCGACTCCGTCACCATGGCCCTCTCGGCCAGCGGCCGCACCGTGCAGTCGATGCTGCATCCGCAGCTCGCCATCCAACGTGATGACGACGGCAGTCTTTCGGAAGTGCTCGAACTCTGGGTTGACGAGACACTGCCGGCCGGCGCCCACGCCGAGTCCTGGATGATCATCAACCTGCAGCCCGCACGCGCGGCCGGCGATGATGCCGCCATCGAGGAGCTCATGCGCCGCGTGCTGCAGGATGTCCGGGTTGCCAATGAGGACTGGCATCCCATGATGAAGAAGGCGGCCTCCATCGCCGCCACCCTGCGCAGGACCCCGCCAGTGGGTCCCGAGGCCGCTGATGTCACCGAAACCATTGACCTGCTGCAGTGGCTGTTGGACGACAACTTCACCTTCCTGGGCTACCGCGAGTACCGCATCGTGGGCGAGGCCGAGGATGCGGTCATCACGCCCATCGCCGCATCGGGTCTGGGCATCCTGCGCCTGCACGACGACGAGGTTCCCCTGCATACCCGTGCCTTGCAGGAAATGCCGGCGGCAGCCGTTGAATCCACGCTCGACAACCGCATGCTCATCGTCAACAAGTCGAGCTGGCGATCCACGGTGCACCGGCGCGGATTCGCCGATCACATCGGCATCAAGACCTTCGACGAGCAGGGCCGGGTGATCGGTGAGCAGCGCTTCTACGGGCTCTTCACCTCGGAGGCCTACGCCGCCAGCGTGCTCGGCATTCCGCTCATCCGCAAGCGTGTGCAAGCAGTCATGGATGCACTGGACCTGGTTCCCGATTCACATTCCGCGCGCGATCTGCTGCAGTTCCTCGAGACCTATCCGCGGGATGAACTCTTCCAGACGCATGCTCCGCAACTGGTCCGTGTGGCGGCAGCGGCCGGCCAGCTCCGTGCGTTGCGTCAGACCCGCCTCTTCGTGCGCATCGACGACTACGCCCGCTTCGTCTCCTGCATCGTGTACCTCCCACGCGATCGCTACAACACCGTGGTGCGCACTCGGCTTGACAGCCTGCTCAAGCAGGCCTTCACGGGTGTGAGCAGCGAGTACACGGCACTGGTCACCGAATCATTGCTGGCACGTGTGCACTTCGTGGTGCAAGTGGAACCAGGCACCGATCTGGCCGCCGTGGATCTGGCGGAGCTGGAGGCGCGCGCCAGTGATGCCACCAAGAGTTGGGACGATCGCTGGACCGATGCAGTGGTGGCTGCGCTCGACGAGGCATCTGCTCAAGCCCTGCTGTCCGACTTCGAGGACGCGTTTCCCGAGGCTTACAAAGAGGATTTCGACGCAGCCGAGGCGCTGGCCGATGCCCTGAGCCTGCAGTCGCTGGAGGGGGAGAGCATCGGCCTGCGTTGGCTGGACGACCCCACGCGCAGCGGTGCCATCCAGTTCAAGGTCAACCGCGTCGGTGACGAGATCTCGGTGTCGCGCCTGCTGCCGGTGATGCAGCACATGGGACTGGAGGTGCTGGCGGAGCGCCCGTACTCCATCGAACGGAGTCGTGGTATCTCCTGGGTGCTCGATTTCGATGTCCGGCTCACGGGGGAGGACTTCCCCGAGCGCGAGTCGCTGCCGGCGCGTGCCTCTGAGACTTTCCGAGCCGTGTGGATGGGGCATTGCGAGGACGACCGTTACAACGCGCTGGTCATGATCGCCGGCCTCACCTGGCAGGAAGCCGCCGTGCTGCGCGCCTACGGGCACTACCTGAAGCAGATCGGTGTCACCTACAGCCAGAGCTTCCTGCAGTCAGTGCTGGCTGGGAATGCCGGCATCGCGCGGCAGCTGGTCGAACTCTTCCATGCCCGGCTCGACCCCTCGTTCGCCGGCGACCGCGCCCAGCGTGCTCAGGAGCTGCATGCCTCCATCCTGCACGCACTCGATGCAGTGAAGAGCCTGGACCAGGACCGCGTCCTGCGCTCCTTCCTCTCCGTGGTCACGGCAACCCTGCGTACCAACGTCTTTCTCGGTCCGCGTGCCGGTGGCGCCCTGCGTGCCATGTCCTTCAAGCTCGACGCGCGGTCGATTGCCGATGTGCCCTTGCCCCGTCCCAAGTACGAGATCTGGGTCTGCTCGCCGCGGGTGGAGGGTGTGCACCTGCGCTTCGGCGACGTGGCCCGTGGCGGCCTGCGCTGGAGCGATCGCAGTGAGGACTTCCGCACCGAGATCCTGGGACTGGTGAAGGCTCAGGAGGTCAAGAACGCGGTCATCGTGCCGGTGGGCGCCAAGGGTGGGTTCGTTCCCGCGCACCTGCCCGATCCCTCGATCGATCGTGCGGCTTGGCTGGCGGAGGGACAGGGCTCCTACCGCGAGTACCTGTGCTCGCTGCTCGACATCACCGACAACCTGGTGGATGGAACGGTGGTGCCACCGGCCGGCGTGGTGCGCCATGACGGTGACGATCCCTACCTGGTGGTTGCTGCCGACAAGGGCACTGCCACCTTCTCCGACCTGGCCAACTCGGTGGCCCGGGAGTACGGCTTCTGGCTTGATGATGCCTTCGCATCCGGCGGGTCAGTGGGCTACGACCACAAGGCCATGGGTATCACTGCACGCGGAGCCTGGGAGGCCGTGAAGCGCCACTTCCGCGAACTGGGAGTGGACACCCAGTCCCAGGATTTCACGGCTGTCGGTATCGGCGACATGAGTGGCGATGTGTTCGGCAACGGCATGATGCTGTCACCGCACATGCACCTCATCGCCGCTTTCGACCACCGTGACATCTTCCTCGATCCCAACCCCGAGGCCGTCACCAGCCTGGCCGAACGCCAGCGCCTGTTCGCGCTCCCGCGGTCCAGCTGGGCGGACTACAACACGTCCCTGATCTCGCCCGGTGGTGGCGTGTTCTCGCGCTCCCTGAAGTCCATCGAGCTGTCGGCAGAAGCCATGGCGGCCCTGGGCTTGGCGGGCGAGCGCAACAGCTTCTCGCCGGCCGAGGTGATCGCGGCCATCCTGCGCGCGCCGGTGGACCTGCTGTGGAACGGCGGCATCGGCACCTACGTGAAGGCGCGCTCGCAGTCGCACGCCGAAGTGGGCGACAAGGCCAACGACGCCATCCGGGTGAACGGCGATGAACTGCGTTGCCGCGTGGTCGGTGAGGGCGGGAACCTGGGCTGTACGCAGCTGGGGCGCATCGAGGCGGCTCGTGCCGGCATTCGCATCAACACCGATGCCATCGACAACTCCGCCGGTGTCGACACCTCGGACCATGAGGTCAACATCAAGATCCTGCTACAGCCCTTGCTCGCGACTGGCACGCTGAGTGCTGACGAACGGGTGGCCCTGCTGTCGTCGATGACGGAGGAAGTGGCCGAGCATGTGCTCGCGGACAACTACGGCCAGAATGTTGTTCTGGGCCTGGCGCGCACTGAGTCCTCGCGCATGCTGAGTGTGGATCGGCGCATGATCTCCGAGCTGGAGAAGTCGGGGCTGCTCGATCGGGTGCTGGAGTACCTGCCATCCGATGCCGAGCTCGGTGCGCGTGCCGCCGCGCAGCAGGGCCTGTTCTCGCCGGAATTCTGTGTGCTGCTGGCGTACTCGAAAATCTCACTGATCCATGCGCTGGCGGAGGGTGGGCTGGCCGACGATCCCTGGTACTCAGTCATGCTCCGGCGCTACTTCCCCCGGACGCTGGTGGAGCACTACCCGGATCTGCTCGACCGTCACCCCTTGCGTGCTCAGATCATCAACACTGTCACCTGCAACTCCATCGTCAACATCGGCGGCATCAACTTCGTCTACCGGGCCATGGAGGAGACCAATTCCCCGGCAGTTGACGTGGTGAAGGCCGCAACCGTCGTCATCGAGGTCTTCGGCCTGCAGTCGCTGTGGGATCGGGTCAACGCACTCGACAACCGTGTGCCCACTGCGGAGCAGGATCGCATGCAGTTGGAGATGCGGCGACTGCTGGATCGCGCCACCCGCTGGATCCTGCAGCGCTACGGATCGGCGATCGACGTGGCCGGCATGATCGAGCAGTTGCAGCCGCTGGTGGCCACCTGGTCGCCGGAGGTGCCCATGCACATCCGTGGCGTGGAGCGGGCCAACCTGGAAGCGCTGCGCGACGAGCATGTGCGAGCCGGCGTTCCCTTCGAGTTGGCTGCAGCCGTCGTGAGCCTGCTCGATTCCTTTGCCTTGCTCGACGTCTTCGGAATCGCAGGCAACTGCGGCGAGTCGCCCGAGACCATCCTGCCCCTGTACTACGAGTTCTCCGAGCGCTACGAGGTGGATCCCGCACTCACCCGCATCACCCGACTGCGTCGTGACAGCCGCTGGGACACGCTGGCGCGACTGGCCCTGCGCAGCGACCTGTATGCGGCGACCGCTTCCATAGTCGAGCGCATCGCAGGTACCAGCCCAGCCGACCTGCCCGCCGCCCAGCGCGTGGATGCATGGGAGGAGTCGAACCGCGGTGCGGTGCAGCGGGCCAAGGCCACCCTGGCCGAGATCAGTGCTCTCGACGAGCCCACGCTGGCGTCCATGTCCGTGCTACTGCGGGTCATGCGCAACCTCGCGTCCTGATCTGGTCCGCGGGGAACATTCCCCGCACTGCCGCGCGTTGAGCCACCATGGTCAACGCGTGCTGCCCGGCATCCACCCGACGCTCCCAGCGGCGGGCCAGTCGTTGCTTATTGCAAACTCTTTGCAATAACGTCATCTCATGATCCGCCAACACCTGCGCTTCACGCGCGATGAGGTGCCGACCCTGGTCGGCATCATCGCTGTCGTGGCCATGCTGCACGTCGTGGGCTGGGGGCTGTTCATCTACTACAACGCACAGCCCCAGTACCACGACCTGGTCGACGGCAAGGGTGGCCTGGTCTATGCCGGTGCCGGTGCTCTCGCCTACTCCTTCGGCCTGCGCCATGCCTTCGATGCGGATCACATCTCCGCGGTTGATGACAGCACGCGCCTCATGCTCGCCATGCGCAAGAAGCCCTTGGCGGTGGGCCTCTTCTTCTCGCTGGGGCACTCCACCATTGTGATGGCGCTGTCCGTCTTCGTGGCCTTCGCCGCCCGGCAGGCGGTGAAGTTCCAGCACAACTTCGCGGAGACCGGTGGTCTCATCGGTGCTTCTGTCTCCGCCTTCTTCCTGTATCTGGTGGGCATCCTCAATCTGGTGATCCTGGCGGGCATCTGGAAGGTGTGGAGGCAGGCCAAGTCCGGCCAGTTCTCCCATGAGCACCTCACGCAACTGCTCAACGAGCGGGGTTTGCTCAAGCGGGTGTTCCGGGGCTTTTTCAAGAACGGCTTCGACAAGGCCTGGCAGCTTTATCCCGTGGGGGTGCTCTTCGGCCTCGGGTTCGACACCGCCACCGAGGTGGCGTTGCTCGGAATCTCGGCAACGGCGGCCGTGGGCACCGTCGGGGGCACGCTGCCGCCGCTCGCCATCATCGCGCTGCCACTGATCTTCGCTGCCGGCATGTCACTCATGGACTCGCTGGATGGCATCTTCATGACCAAGGCCTATGCCTGGGCCTTCACCTCGCCACTGCGCAAGATCTACTACAACCTCACGACCACCGGGCTCTCCATCTTCGTCGCGCTGGTCATCGGCACCATCGAACTGGTGCAGGTGATCTCCATGAAGACAGACGTCACCGGCCTCCCCATCGTCAGCAGCATCGCACGGGTGGACCTCAACGGCATCGGCTACTGGATCGTGGGATCCTTCATCGGCGCCTGGGTGATCTCGGTCCTGGTGTGGCGCACGGCGCGCTACGAAGAGCGCTACTCCAGCGGTATCGCGGAGACCAGCCACAGCCACCAGCAGTTCACGCTCTAGATTGCCTCACTCCGCGAACTGGCTCTCGTAGAGATCGCGATAGAAGCCACCGGCTTTGATGAGCTCGTCGTGTGTTCCCTGCTCGACGATGCGCCCGTGATCCATCACCAGGATGGTGTCCGCGTTGCGGATGGTCGAGAGGCGATGAGCGATGACGAAGCCAGTGCGGCCGTGACGCAACCGGTTCATGGCTTCCTGGATCAGCACCTCCGTGCGGGTATCCACGTTGGAGGTGGCCTCATCGAGGATGAGCACCGAGGGGTCGGCCAGGAAGGCGCGGGCGATGGTGAGCAGCTGGCGCTCGCCCACCGAGATGTTGGTGGCGTCATCGTCGAGCACCGTGTCGTAGCCGTGGGGCAGGGTGCGGATGAAGTGATCGGCGTGCGCCTCGCGGGCGGCGGCCAGCACCTCCTCCTCGGTGGCACCCTCGCGGCCGTAGGCGATGTTCTCGCGGATGGTGCCGTTGAAGAGCCAGGTGTCCTGCAGCACCATGCCGAATTCTGAGCGCAGATCCTCGCGTGCCATGTCTCGGGTGTCGACGCCGTCGAGCGTGATGCGACCAGCGTCGATCTCGTAGAAGCGCATGAGCAGGTTCACGATGGTGGTCTTGCCGGCACCAGTGGGCCCCACGATGGCCACGGTCTGGCCGGGCAGCACATGGACGTTCACGTCCTCGATGAGGGGCGTCTCGGGCACATAGCGGAAACTCACATGCTCCAGCGTGACCTCACCACGAGCCTGGTGGATGACCTGCTTGGAACCGCGTGGTTCCGGGCCGTCCTCAAGCGCGTCCAGCACCTCGAAGACCCGTTCGGCGGAGGCCAGGCCGGACTGCAGCTGGTTGGCCTGCGCTGCAATCTGGCCCAAGGGCATGGTGAATTGCCTTGAGTACTGGATGAAGGCCTGCACCTGACCGAGCGCCAGCTGGCCCGATGCCACCTGGATGCCGCCTAGTACGGCGATGACTACGTAGTTGAGGTTCGAGAGCACATTCATCATCGGCATGATGATGCTGCTCAGGAACTGGGCCTTGAAGCTGGCCTCGTACATGGCGTCATTGAAGGTGTCGAAGTCGGCCATGGCGCGCTCGCGCCGGTTGTAGGCGAGCACCACGGAATGACCGGTGTGCATCTCCTCGACATGGCCGTTGACCTTGCCCGTCTCACGCCACTGGGTGGCGAAATGCGCTTGTGAACGTTTGGCAATGCGCGTCGTCATGAGGATCGACAGGGGGACGATGAGCAGGGAGACAAGCGCCAGTTGCCATGACAGGAAGAACATGACGATGAGCGTGCCGATGACCTGCAGCAGCGATGAGAGCAGCTGGCTGAGGCCCTGCTGCAAGGTGTTGCCGATGTTGTCGATGTCGTTCGTGACACGGCTCAGCAGGTCACCACGCGATTGACCGTCGACGTACTTGAGCGGCACTCGCGAGAGCTTGGTTTCGACATCGCGACGCAGCTCGAACACTGCCTTCTGCGCCACTCCGGCCATCAGGTAGCCCTGCATCCACAGCAGGATGGAGCCGACGATGTAAAGGCCGACGACCACGGCCACCAACGAGCCGATGGCCCCGAAGTCCACGGCCAGCTTCGGCACCACGTGCATGCTTTCGATCATGTTGGCGAAGCGGTCCTGGCCGGTCTTCCGCAGCTGCGCGACGATGGTGGCGGTGGGTGTGCCGATGGGGGCTCCGGCGGCGTGCAGTTTCATGCCCATGAGGTCGGCGAAGACGCGCGTCGTCGCATCGCCCAGCAACTTCGGCCCCAGCAGGCCGGCGGTTGTGGCCAGCGAGGTGAGGGTGAGTACCAGGTACAGCAGCCGACGCTGGCTGTCGAGTCGCCGCAGCAGTCTTCTGGCAGCGAGTTTGGCGTTGGTAGCCGAACCGCCGCCGCCACGCATCATCGCGGCCATGGGCCCATGAGCACCGGCGCCGGGTCCGCGCATGATGGGGGCTGGGGTGCGGGGAGTGCTCATGCGTTGACACCCATCTGCGAGCCCACGATCTCCTGGTAGGCCTTGCAGGAATTGAGCAATTCGTCGTGCGTACCGATGCCTGCGACCACCCCCTCGTCTAGGACGATGATGCGATCTGCGTGCAGCACAGTGCTGATGCGCTGGGCCACCACGATCACGGTCGAGCCGGCCATCTCGCGCTGCAGTGATGCCCGCAGTCGCGCATCAGTGGCGGCGTCGAGGGCGCTGAAGGAGTCATCGAGAATGTAGATCTGCGGTTGCATGGCGATGGCCCTGGCGATGGCCATGCGCTGCTTCTGCCCGCCCGAGAGGTTCTGGCCACCCTGGGCGATCTCATAGTCGAGCTCACCCTCGAGTTCACGCACGAAGTCGCCGGCCTGCGCCGTCTCGATGGCGCGCCACACCGCATCGTCATCGAGGTCCTGGGCGCCGAAGCGCACATTGTCACGGACGGTCCCGCCGAAGAGATACGCCCGCTGGGGCACGATGCCCAGGCAGCGGTAGAGCTGGTGCCGGTTCTGGTCGCGCACGTCCACGCCACCGATGAGCACGCTGCCCTCGGAGGCGTCATGGAAGCGGGCCAGCAGGCTGATGAGCGTGCTCTTCCCCGAACCGGTGCCGCCGACGATGGCGGTTAACTGGCCCGGTTCCACACGGAAGTTGAGGCCCCGCAGGACCGGCTGCTCAGCGCCCGGATAGCGGAAGGTCACATCGCGGAATTCCACCGCGCCGGGCTCAGTCTGCGCTTGCGCGATGACAGGGTCGAGGATGGTTGGCTGCACATCGAGCACTTCCTTGATGCGCTCGGCGCTTGCCGCCGCGCGCGGCACCAGCATTACCGCCATGGTCGACATCATCACCGAGATCAGGATCTGCATGATGTAGCTGAGGAAGGCGGAGATGTCACCGATCTGCATATCGCCGGTGGAGACCAGATGGGCGCCGAACCAGACGACACCGATGGTGGAGAAGTTCATGATGAGCATGAGCGTCGGCATGGCGATGGCGAAGATGCGGTTGATGCGCAACGAGGTGTCGCGTAGTTCACCGTTGGCGACGGCGAACCGTGCCTGCTCGAAATCGTCACGCACAAAGGCGCGAATGACGCGCATGCCGGTGATCTGCTCACGCAGCACACCATTGATGCGGTCGATTCGCTTCTGGATGATGCGGAACTGGGGAATGGCCAGGGCCATCATGGTGCCGATGACGGCTGCCATTGCCGGCACCGCCACCACGATCAGGATCGACATCCTGACGTTGTGTCGCAGCGCCATGACCACCCCACCCACCATGGAGAGCGGGGCCATGAGCAACATCGAGAGGCCCATGGTGACAAGCACCTGCACCTGCTGGATGTCGTTGGTGTTGCGGGTGATGAGCGAGGGTGTGCCGAAGCGATCAACGTCCTGCGCGTTGAAGCCCAGCACCTTGCGGAAGACCGCGCTGCGCAGGTCGCGCGCGAAGGACATGGAGACGAAGGCAGTGAGGTAGGCGGCCACCAGTGAGACGATCACCGAGAACAGGGTGAGCCCCAGCATCTGCAGGCCGACATGCCAGATGTAATCGGTGTTGCCGACGGCCACGCCGTTGTTGATGATGTCGGCGTTCATGCTGGGCAGGTACAGGCTGATGATGACCTGGGTCAACACGAACACGGTGATGGCGGCCACCCGTGCGCCGTAGGGGCGCAGGAAGGTGCGCAGGATGTCAATGAGCATGCAGGGATCTCCTCACGAGGAGCCTAGCCAGCATCGGGATCCCCGCTGTCCGGGAACGCTACGGAGGCTGTGACTCAGGCCAGCGCAGTGCGGATGGCCTTGGTGTGCGCCGGTGTGGAGCCGCAGCAGGAACCCACGATGTTGATGCCGAGCTCGCGCATCTGAAGGGCGAAGGCACCCATCTCGTCCGGGGTCCCGGTGTAGGCGAACTCGCCACCGATGAGTTTGGGCAGGCCGGCGTTGGACTGCGTGATGAGGAACACGCCCTGCGGGCGGGCCTCGGCCATCTCCTTGGCAATGACCAGCATTTCGTCGGTTCCGCGTCCGCAGTTGGCGCCGATGATGCGCACCCCCAACGCGGACAGCCTCTTGACCGCCACACCGGGCTTGACACCCATCATGGTGCGGAGATTGGTGTCGAAGCTGAGGGTGGTGATCACGGGCAGGTGTGGTGCCACCTCATGAGCAGCGTTGACGGCCGCTTCGACCTCACCGAGATCACTCATGGTCTCGATGAGGATGGCGTCCACACCACCGTCCACCAGCCCGCGGATCTGCTCGGCGAAGAGGGCCTTGGCGTCATCCATGGTGAGTGTGCCCATGGGCTCCATGAGTTCGCCGGAGGGGCCGACATCGCCCATGACGAAAGTGCCGGGATGACGATCGGCGACGCGACGTGCGGCTGCGGCACCGGCTTGGTTGAGTTCATGCACGCGGTCTTGCAGGTCATGCATCTGCAGGCGCGGACGGCTGCCACCGAAGGTGTTGGTGGTGATGAGCTGGGCACCGGCGCTCGCATAATCCTCAAGGATGCTCTCGACGATATCGGCGTGATCCACGTTCCACAGTTCCGGGGCGCCACCATCGGTGAGGCCGCGTTCCTGCAGCATGGTGCCCATGGCGCCATCGGAGACGAGTACACCGGCTTCCAGTGCGCTGTATAGGTCGCTCATGCGTTCGGTCCCTTCAGGGCGTCAAGCAGTGCATTGAGTGCGGAATCATCAAGCCGCTGTTCGATCTCGTGGGCGATCGCGTCCACCACGTCCTGCGGAGTTCCCTCATGCGCAGTCCATGGCGTCTTGTTCCAGCCCGAGAGGTAGGCATCGGCGTCGCTCTCGCCGAGGCGCATGGCGGCTTCGTCAATGGCTTCCTGGAAGCGAGCCGCCAACTGCACCTTGGCCGTGACCTGGCCATCGCGTGCCACCACGATGGAGGGAATGTCGTGCCATTGCGTGATCTGGTACTCGCTCATGAACCAACGATACCGAGCGCGTGATGAGCGTTGACTAGGCGGTCGTCCAGTGCTCGACCAGCGGCGGTTCGGCGAAGAAGCCGCCGATGTGGCCGCGCCAGGCCGCGAACAGCGGAGACCCGCGGAAGCCTTCCGTGTGATCCTCCAGCGTGTCCCAGGAGATGCAGAGCAGGAAGGTGTCGGGGCGCTCTACGCCGCGTCGCACCTCGATGCCGCGAAAGCCCTGCGCCTCGGCGATGACGAGCTTGGCCTGCTCCAGGGCAGCCAGGAATTCTGTGGCCTGGCCCTGGTGGATGGTCATGAATGCGGATTCGAGGATCATCAGTGCTCCTAACGGACGATGGCGTGCTTCTCAGCGTGATCGGGATTGAGCACACGGCTCATGGCAAGGGAAATGGAGATGAGCAGCGCCATGCCTGCGAGCGCCGCGGGCAGTGGCACCACCTGGGCGATATTGGCGAGTGAAATGCGGCCGATCATGCCGAAGCCGGAGGTCATGAAGCCGGTGATCATGAGGGCACGGGCGCTGGGCAGCCCGGGAATGCGGCCGGCTGCCGTGGTGAAGGCAGAGGGCATGGGCCCCACGGCGATACCGAGGAAGGCATAGGCCAGGCAGCTGAACACGAGCGCAGCGCTGGTGGAGCCGGTGTAGGTGCTGTCGGCGGCCAGCAGGAATCCCAGATAGCCGACGGTGCCTACCATGCCGAAGAGCCGGATGGCCTTGGGCAAGCCGTAGCGGTCGATGACGCGGGATGCACTCAGCCGTGACAGCAGTTGCAGGAGCATGAAGCTGGTGAAGGCGTAACCATTGGGGCCCACTGCCACGTGGAAGTTCTGGTGCAGCAGCACCGAACTCCAGTCGCCAGCCGACACTTCAGCCAGGAAACCTAGAACCTGCGCGAACCCGATGAGCAGCAGTAACTGCAGCGCACCACGTGGCACGTGCTCGTTGCGCGGCAGCTGCGAGGGGTCGTCATGAGGACGGTCGTCATACTGCGAACTCAGCAGGTTGCGCGCCGCCGTCAGGTGCATGGTGGTGCTGATCACGCCACTGATGAGCAGTGCATGGAGCGGGGTGATGTGGGGTGCTGCCAGGCTGGAGATGAAGGCGGCCGACATGGTGCCCAGGCTCCAGAAGGCGTGGGCCCGGGGCACGAAGGAACGGCCCAGGCCCTGCTCCACCAGCACGGTTTGGCTGTTGGCCGCGAGGTTGGTGGCGGAGTATGCGAATCCACCGGCGAAGCCGATGACGGCCAGCCAGCCCACCGATGGTGCCAGAGCATTGCTGACGTTGGTGAGCGTGATGAAGATGATGCCGAAGCGCGTTACCGGCTTGCTGCCGAACGCATGGGTGAGGCGACTGCCCAGGTAGTTGCCAAGGAGCGCCCCGGCACCGCCGATGGCAATGGCGGAGCCGTAGGCAGCGTTGTCGGCACCGACCTGGAGTTTGATCTCCGCCAGTCGCGGCACCAGGGCGCCGACCGGCATGCCCATGGCGAAGAAGATCCAGCGCAGGGCCCGAGATGCGGCATCAATCGGGGTTCGCGTCACTTGCCGACCCTACCGATTGCGGCTTCCCTCATCGAACCGTTGCCGACGTTTGTCCTGTCAATGTTGGGCGAGCGTGACGGTAGTGGTACGCGAGTAGAACTCGAGTGCCGCCAGCCCCTGCTCGCGCATGCCGTAGCTCGACATCTTCTCGCCGCCGAAGGGCGCGTAGAAATCGACACCGGAGGTGGAGGCGTTGATCTTCACCAGCCCGCTGTGCGCCTGCGCGGCAAGTGACATCAGCTGGTTCATGTCGCGTCCGTGGATGCCCGTGACCAATCCGTACTCCACCGCATTGGCCATCTCGATGGCGTCCTGCGGGGTGGCGGCACGATGCACGGTGACGATGGGCCCGAACACCTCGTTGCAGGAGAGAGGGTGATCGACCGCTAGCCCGGCAAGCACCACCGGCTTCACAAACAGTCCCTGTGCGGGGTCGTCGCCGGTTAGGAAGCGGCCACCGGACGCGCGAGCGCTGTCCAGCGCGGCCTGGAAGTCGAGCAACGAGGCCCGATTGATGAGCGGGCCCACGGTGACGGCCGCATCCGCGGGGTCGCCGACCTTGAGTGATTCCACGGCTTTGATGAAAGGGGTCTCGAAGTCGCCATCGCCGACCACGATCACGCGGGAGGTGGCGGTGCACTTCTGTCCGGCGAACCACATGGCGGCGCCGGCAATGATGGCCGCCGTCTTCTCGTAATCTGCGTCCTCGAGGACGATGGCGGCGTTGAGCCCACCCATCTCCGCCTGCACCGGCACATTGCGTGCCGCTGCTGTCATGACGATCTGGCGACCCACCTTGGTGGAACCGGTGAAGGAGATGCAATCGGCGTTGGCGGTGAGTGCGTTGCCCACATCGGCACCGCCGCCGACCGCAACCCTGAAGAGCCCAGCGGGCAGGTGCGGCGCGATGACCTCCTGTAGGAACAATGCGCAGGCGATGGCATCCTGTGAAGGCTTCATCACCACGGCATTGCCCGCGGACAGGGCCGGTGCCGCCTTCCAGAGCGGAATGGCGACCGGGAAGTTCCAGGGCGTGATCAGGCCCACGACCCCGTGCGGCCGGCGTTCATTCCAGAGCATCACCCCTGCGGACGGCGGCAGCACGTCGCCCTTGGGCGCGAAGGAGGCCTGCGCGTAGTAGCGCAGGATGGCCACGCCGCGCGCCACTTCGCCTTTGGCCTCGGACACGGGCTTTCCCACTTCGCGGACGACCAGATCGGTGGCCTCCGCGGCTCGCTGCTCCAGGGCATCAGCGGCCGCGTTCAGGGCCAGCGCCCTCCCTGCTGCCCCCAGTGCCCACCACTGGCGCTGGGCTTCACGGGCGCGCGCGAACGTGGCCTCGACCTCGCCGGCGCTCATGCGCCCGGCGCTGACGACGATGTCGTCGGGGTTCTGTGGGGAACGGGACTCGATGGTGCTCATGGATGCCTACAGTTCGAAGCCGGTGGGGAAAGGATCGGTGGGGTCGTACAGGTACTCGGCATGGCCTGTGACCCAGGCCCGACCGGTGATGGTGGGAATGACGGCGGGAATGCCGCCGACGTTGCTCTCCTCGATCAGGCGCCCGACGAAATGGGTGCCGATGAAGGACTCATTGATGAAGTCCTGATGCAGGGGCAGTTCACCCCGTGCATGCAGTTGTGCCATACGGGCACTGGTCCCGGTGCCGCAGGGTGAGCGGTCGAACCAGCCGGGATGGATGGCCATGGCATGCCGCGAGTGCCGGGCGTCGGATCCCGGTGCCTCCATGTAGATGTGGTGAACGCCGCGGATCTCCGGATTGGTGGGATGCACCGGCTCGTCCGCCGCATTGATGGCGTCCATGGTGCGCAAGGCCGCGGCCAGCATGGCCTGCTTGTTGGCGCGCGAATGCTCGAGGCCGAAGCGCTCGGTGGGGATGATGGCGTAGAAGTTGCCGCCGAAGGCCATGTCGTAGGAGATGTTGCCGAAACCGGGTACCTCCACCACTCGATCCAGCCCCACCGCGAAGGACGGCACGTTGGTGAGGGTGACGCTGGTGGCGCGCCCCTGCGCCACCTCTACGGTGGCGACCACGAGACCTGCCGGTGTATCGAGGCGAATGGTGGTGACGGGTTCGTGCACCTCCACCATGCGCTCCTGCACGAGCACGGTCGCGGCGCCGATGGTGCCGTGACCGCACATGGGCAGGCAGCCCGAGACCTCGACGTAGACGATGCCCCAATCGGCGTCGGGACGGGTCGCGGGCTGCAGGATGGCGCCGCTCATGGCAGGGTGACCGCGCGGCTCGTTCATGAGCAGCAGGCGGATGTCGTCCATGTGCTGCATGAAGTAGCGGCGCTTGTCGAACATGCTGTCACCGGGAATCACGCCCACGCCCTCGGTGATCACGCGGGTGGGCATGCCCTCGGTGTGGGAGTCGACGGCGAGGAAACGTTGGGCGCTCGAGGTCACTGGATCACTTCGCTCCTGCTGCGATGGCGGCCGCGGTCGCCGTGCGCACGGAGAGTTCCTGCGCTGCAGTCAGGAGCTGTCGTGGCGCCCGGCAGGGCCCACCGTAGCGCCCCGCCATGCCCATGGAGTACTTGATGGCCTGGACGAATTCGGTCTTGGAATCCCAGCGCAGCAACGGGTGCAGCAGGCGGTACAGGGGCAGCGCCTGATCGAGGTCGCGCGCCAGGGCGAGTCGGTAGAGATCGCCGCAGGTTCTTGGGAAGGCGTTGGTGTAGCCGGCCACCCAGCCCACCACCCCGGCAATGGCCAACTCGAGCAGTACGTCATCCGAGCCGATCATGAGTTCGAGTTCCGGTGCCAGTTCCGCGAGTTCATAGGCGCGCCGCACGTCACCGGTGAATTCCTTGACCGCCACGATGTAGCCGGCTTCATGCAATCTGGCCAGCGTCGTCGGTACCAGGTCGATCTTGGTGTCGATGGGGTTGTTGTAGGCGACGATCGGCAGGCCCACCGCTGCGATTTCGCGGTAGTGCTGCAGCACCGCGCGCTCGTCGCCGCGGTAGGCGTTCGGTGGCAGCGACATCACGCACTGTGCGCCCGCCTCCGCCGCCTGCTGGGCCCAGCGCACGGATTCGGCAGTGCCGTAGGCACCGGTACCCGCCATCACCGTGAAGCCGGCGGGCGCAGCCTCCACGGAGACCTGCACCATGCGGGCGCGCTCCTCGGGGGTGAGGGTCTGGTACTCGCCGAGGCTGCCATTGATGGCGACGCCCTGGGTGCCGCTGGCTGCCAGCCATTGCACATGTGCCGCATGCGCGTCGAAGTCGACGCTGAGATCGGCGCGTAACGGCACGGGAGTGGCCGTGAGGATGCCGTGCCAAGGCCTGCTGTTCGTGATCTCCGCCATAGTCGCTCCCTGTCTCGGCTGCGACAGTAATATATTACTGAGTGGCGGGGCAAGAGTAGGGTGGAAACATGCGGATTGTCGTCATCGGTGCTGGTGTCATCGGTGCAGCCAGTGCCTACCAGTTGGCGCAGCGCGACCACGAGGTCACGGTGCTCGATGCCGGTCGCAGTGGTCAGGGGGCGTCCTTCGGCAATGCCGGCTGGATCTGCCCGGCCGATTCCGGCCCGGTGGCCGCTCCAGGCATGGTGATGCAAGGACTGCGCTGGATGCTGAAAGCCGATTCGCCGTTGTTCATCAGACCTCGACCCTCCCTGCCCTTTGCTCGCTTCCTGCTGCAGATGGCGGCCAAGTGCAACGCCAACGATTTCCGTGCCGGATTGCGGGCCAACATCGGTCTCTTCGCTGACTCCATGAATCTCTTCGACGACTGGAAGCGTGACGGCATCGACTTCGAGATGTACGACGACGGCCTGCTCGTGGCCTTCCTGGGCAAGCAGAAGTTCGAGCACCACCTGCACGATCTCGACATCGTGCGAGACGCAGGGCTGGAGCCACGGGCACTCGTCGGTGACGAGGTGCGCGCCGAGGAGCCAGCCCTGACTGAGCAGGTGT
>JAKAIC010000129.1 GCA_021814565.1 Actinomycetes bacterium
AAGCAAGGCAATCCTGAGGCAGTTGGGGTCAGCAGTCTGCCATGCCGCTGCGGCCCTGACGCTTGGCCATGAACATGGCGGCATCAGCGCGGGCAATGAGCGAGTCCGCGTCGTCCGACTCCCGCAGCCACGCCACGCCCACGCTGGCGGTGACGCCCAGCGTGGTGCCAGCCGAGGAGACGGGCCCGGCGATCAGCTGCTGCAACTCCCTGGCCACCTCCACAGCCACTTGAGCATGTGGGGCGCCCACCAGGACGACGGCAAACTCGTCATCACCCACTCGTGCAACCAGGTCGCTCGACTGAGTGTGCGCGGCAAGGCGACGAGCCACCTCCCGCAGCAGGGCGTCACCCGCAGCTTGACCAAAACTCTCGTTGTCACGCTTGAACTCGTCCAAGTCGAAGAGGATCACGGCCACGGAACCTGCGGCGTGCTGCTGGGCGGCGATGATGGAGGGCAGACGCATGAACAGCTCCATGCGGTTGGCCAAGCCGGTGAGGCCATCCTCACGTGCTTGGTGCTCAAGCAACTGCAGCACGAGCGCCTCTGGCGCAACCGGACGGAGGGTGAGCACCACCAGTTCGGTTCCACGGCCGGTGCGCAGCTCACCTTCCAGGTCCACCCACACCGCGGTACGGCTCCTGCCGCGCAATCGCAGGCGGATGCGGGTCCTGCCGTGAGGGTTGTGGCCCAAGTCGGCGGCGCGTACACGATCGCGGTCGGCCTCGTCGACGAACTCGAACGGGGACTGCCCCAGCACGTCATGCGGCGCCCAACCCAGTACGGTCTCCACCGACGGTGAAACCCAGCTGATGAGCCCCTCCTTGACTGCACAGATGATGTCTGCGTCTTCATTGATCAGTGCGGTGGGATCATCGAAATCCGCCAACTGTTCGCCGGCCGGATGACGGTCCGACACATCGCGCCAGGTCGAGAGCAGATGATCTTCATCGAGCTTCACCACCCGCTGATCGTGCCAACGCCACTCCTCCTTGCCATCGCGATGTGCCAGCATCGACACATCATTGGCGATGTAGGGGATACCCCAATTCAGCACAGCGGACAGGTGCGAGATGTCGAAGGCTTCGTGCTTCGACCTGGCGACGATGTCGGAAACACGTGAACCCACAAGCTCATCGAGCGTTACTCCTTCATATGCCGCAGCTGCTTGGTTGGCGGCGGCGTAAAGGTAGTCGACGATGTTCCCGTTCAGGTCGCGCAGGGCGGCAAACACCACATGCGGGTCGTGATGCGAGTCGATGACAGGACCGACCTCCGGCGAGAAGGCGGTGGCCTCCGCACGCGCCTGCGTCATCTCAGTGACGTCCTGCCACATGACGGCCACCATCTCGCCCACGCGCACGCAGCGAGTACTGCTCAGGCGCATGCCACCCTTCAGTGGGACATCGAGCAGCACATGGTCCTGGGCATACCGACGACCGGTATCTGCCACACCGGCGTAGGCCGTGAGCAACCCGGAGGACTGGGCGACCGGCAAGGTCTCGGTAAGTTGATGGCCCAGCAGCTCATCCTGTGCCAGGCCGTTGTACTCGCAGGCGGCACGGTTCACAAACGCATAGGTGAAATCGCGAATGACGCCCTGGTTATCTCGCTGCGGCTGCAGCAGCACCACCGGCTCGAACAGTGAATCGAACAGTTCACTGGAGAAGTCGACGTGGAGTTCAAGGGGATCGCGCACAGTACCGCCAACCTCAATCCCCCGCGGGCCGTTGGAGCGCGACCCCAAGTCCAGCGTATTGGCGGTGGCTGCGGGATGGCGTGGGAATTGCCTTGGAACCCCTAGCAGCCATGGCCGTCGCGGTTGGGAGGTGCGGTCTGCGTCTGCTGCGGACAGGACGAGGCGCGTGGCTGGCTGCAAGCGGTGGCAACTGCTCGCCCTGGGCTACGGACACCTCTTCTGAGCAGGCGGCAGGGCCGCCAATTGTCGATGAACGGCGCCTGAATCCCGTGTTTTGCCGCGCCCACCACTTCAGGTGTCTGCTAGTCATAGAGCATGGCAATCGAACGCACTGAAGTGACCACTGTCCTCGAAGTTGATCTGGGGATGCGCAATCGGCTCACCGCCTTCTTCCGACTGCTGCTGGTGATTCCTGCAGCCATCCTGCTGTCACTGCTGACCAACGGCGGTTCGGGATTCAGCAACTCTGCGTCGAACACGGACGGCAGCGGCCATTGGGGCATGTCCGGCGGCATGGTGCCGACCGCCGGCATTGCGCTGCTGTTGCTGTTCGTCGGCACCTACCCGACCTGGTTGCTCAGCTTCGTGCACGCCATCCAGTCCTTCAGCACCCGCGTCGCCGCCTACGCGCTGCTGCTGCGGGACGAGTACCCGAACATCAATGAGCGCCCGTACGCGGCCGTCGTGTATCCGGACATCGCCGAAGGGGCCACGCTGAGCCGCGCCCTCCCCATCGTGAAGTGGCTGCTCGCCATTCCCCACTACCTGCTGCTGCTCGTGACGGCTCCCGCCGTCGGGCTGGTCACCTTCATGGCCTGGCTGGCGATCCTCTTCACCGGTAGGTACCCCGCCGGTCTGGCCAGCTTCGTGGTCTGGTACGTGAGTTACGCCAACCGGGTGTACGGCTACGCCTTCGCGCTCGTGACCGACAGCTACCCCCGGGTGGCCTGACCAGGGTTTCCCCGATCCTGTTCACATCTGGGGCCCACCGCGGCTATCGTGCAAGGGAATCGAACAAGGGAGCCATCATGGAGTCGCGCAAACTGGGCAAGGAACTCACCGTCTCCGCCATCGGCCTCGGCTGCATGGGCATGAGTGAGTTCTACGGGCGTCCCGATGAACAGCAGGCAATTGACACCATTCATCGCGCCATCGAGTTGGGCATCACCTTCTTCGATACCGCAGACATGTACGGGCCCTTCACCAACGAGCGTCTGGTAGGCCGAGCACTGGCCGGGCATCGTGATGACGTGATCATCGCCACCAAGTTCGGCAACGAGCGCGCAGAGGACGGCACGCGGATCGGCATCAACGGGCATCCCGACTACGTGCGCAGGGCCTGCGATGCCTCACTGCAGCGACTGGGCATCGATCACATAGACCTCTACTACCAGCACCGCGTCGATCGCAGTGTGCCGGTGGAGGACACCTGGGGCGCCATGAAGGAGTTGGTCGATGCCGGCAAGGTGCGGCACCTTGGCATCTCCGAGGCGGCCCCTGCAACCATCCGCCGCGCTCATGCCGTGCACCCCATCACTGCTGTGCAGACCGAGTGGTCACTGTGGAGCCGTGACGTCGAGGTGGACGGCGTGCTGGCCACCGCGCGCGAACTCGGTATCGGCTTCGTGCCCTACTCCCCGCTGGGCCGCGGCTTCCTCTCCGGCCGCATTCGCTCGCTCGAAGACCTCGATCCCACGGATTTCCGTCGCTTCCACCCACGCTTCCAGGGTGAGAACTTCGCCAAGAATCTGGAGCTGTTGGATCGTGTCAATGCCATTGCCGCCGAGAAGCAAGTGACTCCGGGGCAGCTCGCACTCGCCTGGGTGCTGGCACAGGGCCATGACGTCGTACCCATCCCCGGCACCAAGCATGTCGAGTTCCTCGAGGAGAACGTGGGAGCACTGGCGATTTCGCTGAGCGAGGATGAACTGGCCAGCATCGAAGAGGCCGCACCCCGGGGCGTGACAGCCGGTGATCGCTACGCGGATATGTCCACCGTCTACGCCTAGGCGCGCAGCAACAGCGTCGACCGGCAGGGCACCCTTGGCCAAAGACGGATGGATCCGTCCATAAGCCCTATCGCGTGGACGGTCACCGTCGATGGGCTGGCGCCGGGCAGCTATACCGCAGAAGCCGCCGACTACTCGGCCAAGGACGGCAGTCTTACCGCACGCGACACCAAGCACTTCGCCATCCGCTAGGACGGCAGTTCAGGCGCAGAATTCGCGGATCCGCTCCGCAGGCATGGGGCGGGCGAACAGAAAGCCCTGTCCCAGATTCACACCCAGCTCACGCAGCAATGCCGACTCCTCCTCAGCTTCGATACCTTCGGCGATGACGATCGCATTGATGTTGCGTGCGAACACGATCAGGGCCGTGGCGAGCGCCGCCTTGGCAGGATCCCGGTGGATGCCCGAGACCAACTCGCGATCCAACTTGATGACCTCCGGGCGCAGCTGCAGCAAGTGGGTGAGCCCGGAGTAGCCAGAACCGGTGTCATCCAGGGACAGCCGGACACCAGCGGCACGCATGGCGGTCAATGCCATCAGGACTGCCTCGTAATCATCCACACCTTCGTGCTCCGTGAGTTCAATGGTGAGACGGTCCATCGGGCAATCCGCG
>JAKAIC010000030.1 GCA_021814565.1 Actinomycetes bacterium
CCGACCGCTACCTGCTTATGTACCACCATGCCGACGTCGCCGCCTTCGCGGATTGGGCGCAGCAGGCGCAGGTCGAGGTTCTCGGCATCGACAACCTGGAGGGCAGCCGGCCTCTGGAGTCCGCGCGACTGCCGCGCAACTGTGTCATGCTCTTCGGGCAGGAGGGCCCGGGCCTCTCCTCGGAGGCGCTGGCCGCCTGCTCCAGCATCCTGCACATCACGCAGTACGGTTCCACGCGCTCGCTCAATGCCTCCGCCGCGGGCGCTATCGCCATGTACGCCTGGGGGCTCCAGCACATTTCGCGCAGTTGAACCGCACCGCCGTGCCCCTTGTCACATGGTGGAACCAGAGACACCGTCAAGCGATACGACCGCCCCACCGCTGCCCCGATTTGTCGGGCTCTCGTACAGTGGAAGCGGAGGTGTGCCCATGATCAGCGTCTTTGACTTGTTCAAGATCGGCATCGGTCCCTCCAGCTCGCACACCGTAGGACCCATGCGCGCCGCCCATGATTTCGCGGCAGGGCTACGCCAGCAGAACCAGTTGAATGCCGTGCACCGCGTGCATGTGGAGCTGTTCGGCTCCCTGGGTGCCACCGGGCATGGCCACGGAACCGTGCGTGCCGTCGTGGCCGGCCTGTCCGGCAACCTGCCGGACGTGGTCGACCCGGACGAAGTGCGCAACCTCGAGGAGGAAGTGGGGGAGAGCCAGCAACTGTGGCTGGCCGGCGTCAAGCCCATTGCCTTCAACCTCCACGTCGATGTGGTGCTACACCGCCGCAAGGCGCTGCCCTTCCACGCCAACGGCATGACCTTCCGTGCCTTCGCGGGCGAGGACCAGTTGCTGCTGGAGCGCACCTTCTATTCCATCGGCGGGGGTTTCGTGGTCGAGCATGACGACGGCGGGAGCCCGCAGGTGGTGGAGGATCCGCATCCGGTGCCCTACCAGTTCACCTCCGCGGACGAGTTGTTGGAGTTGTGTCGTCGTCACGGCATGTCGATCAGCGACATCGTCATGGCCAACGAGATGAGTTGGCGCAGTGAGCTCGAGATTCGCAGCGAAATCCTGCATATCTGGGACGTCATGCGTGCCTGCGTGGAGCGCGGTATCGCCACCGACGGCACCCTGCCCGGTGGACTGAAGGTACGACGCCGCGCACGGCAACAGCACGAGCAGCTGCGGGAGGACTTCGAACACAACGACGCCCTGCACGCCATGGAATGGGTGACCATGTGGGCCCTGGCGGTGAATGAGGAGAACGCGGCCGGCGGTCGCGTTGTCACCGCGCCGACCAATGGTGCGGCCGGCATCATCCCCGCGGTACTGCATTACTACGTGAAGTTTGTGCGAGGCGCGGATGACGAGGGCATCGTGCGCTTCTTCCTGGCCGCAACCGCGGTGGGCTGGCTGTTCAAGAAGAATGCCTCCATCTCCGGTGCCGAAGTGGGCTGTCAGGGGGAGGTGGGCTCGGCCTGCTCCATGGCAGCTGCTGGTCTCGCAGAAGTGCTGAAGGGAAAGCCGGAACAGGTTGAGAATGCTGCGGAAATCGGCATTGAACACAACCTCGGGCTCACCTGCGATCCGGTCGGAGGGTTGGTGCAGATTCCCTGCATAGAGCGCAACGCCATCGCTGCTATCAAGGCCATCACGGCGGCGCGCATGGCCGTGCGTGGTGATGGGCAGCATCATGTTTCGCTCGACAACGCCATCAAGACCATGCGCGAGACCGGCGAGGACATGAAGATCAAGTACAAGGAGACCGCGCGCGGAGGTCTGGCCCTCAACGTCGTCGAGTGCTGAACCGCCGACGGCTCCTTTGTGGGGCCTTCGCGCTAGCTGAAGGCCCCACAAAGGAGCCGTCGACGGCTGTGATGGCCGATAGGTTGCTCGCATGACCCGAGAACTGCGTCGAGCCTGGCTGGGCACCGCCCTCTCCTTCTTCCTCAACGCAGTGGGCTGGGCCTCCATTGTGGTGCGCATGCCGGAGATCAAGCATTCGCTGGGCGCCTCGAATGGCGTCCTCGGGCTGCTGCTGCTGGTGTCGGTCGGCGGCTCGCTGTCGGCGCTTCGTCCGGCGGGCAAATGGGCCGCACGTTTCGGCAGCAGCCCGATCATGGTCGTGGCAGGGCTGTGCGGTGCGCTGGTGTTGCCCTTTGTGGGCTGGATGCCAAACGCCTACGCCTTCGTGATTGCTGTCTTCGCCTTCATGTTCACCTCCGCCAGTATGGACATGGGGCAGAACGCACAGGCCGTCGCCATCGAGCACGGCTCGGAGCGCAAAATCATGGGACGGCTGCACGGCCTGTGGAGCATCGGCGGAATCACCGGCGGTCTGTTGGGTGGTGCCTTCGCGGCGCTGGGTGTGAGCCTGCTGCAGCAGTCGTTCATCATGGCCTTGCTCATCATCGTCGGTGTGCTCGTCATGCGCCCCTTGCTGCTGCCTGCATCCGCCGACCGCCATGAGCCGGAGGCGCAGGCCACGCACACCAAGCACCGCTACCCGCTGGCGTTCTGGATTCTGGGTCTGGTGGGTTTGTGCGCCGGACTAGGTGAGGGTGCTGCCGGCGACTGGGGCGCGGTGCTGCTACACGATCAATGGCAGGCGTCGAAGTTCGTCGCCTCGCTGCCCTACATCGTCTTCCAGACGGCCATGGTCACCGGCCGCTTCTCATCCGATGCCCTGAGCGAACGACTGGGCCGTTCCGTGGTGCTGCGTTGGTGCGGCGCCATCACCGCAGTCGGCCTGACCGCTGGTCTGCTCATCGGTGATGTGCTGGGCGTGCTCATCGGCTGGCTGAGCATCGGTATCGGCGTCTCCGTGGTCATCCCCATGGTGTTCAGCGCTGCCGGTGCATTGGCGCTCAAGCGCTACTCAGCCGTGATTGCACCCTCACAGGCCGTGGCGGTGGTGTCCGGCGTCATGTACTCGGCCTTCCTGCTGGGACCGCCGCTTATCGGGTTCCTCGCCGATGCGGTGACGCTGCGCTGGGCCATGCTGCTGGTATCGGTCATGGGTCTCGGTATCTTCTTCGGCGCCGGGGTCGTCAAGCAGGTCGACTAGATGACGAAGTCGACGCCATCCATGGTCCAGTCGGCACCGTCACTGTCCGCATGTGTGTGATGCACTGACTGCAGGCCCGTGATGTGCTGTTCAAGCGTGGCCACGCGAGCCAACAGCTCGTGCACGGCATTGCCGACGGGGTCCGGAACCGAACCGCCACTGCCGCGCCCCGCGATGTCCTGGCCCGCGATGCGAATCACCTGACCGGGTACGCCGACAACCACCGAATGCTCAGGCACGGAACGCGTAACCACGGAGTTGGCGCCGATGCGGCTGTCACTACCGATCTCGATATTGCCCAGCACCTTGGCGCCGGAACCGATGATGACGCGATCGCCAATGGTGGGGTGGCGCTTGACCTGTTCCAGGCTGGTGCCACCGAGCGTCACGCCCTGATAGATCGTGACGTCATCGCCGACGATGGTCGTCTCCCCGATGACGACGCCGCTGCCATGATCGATGAATACACCCTTGCCGATCTGAGCACCGGGATGGATCTCGATCTGCGTCAGGAAGCGCGCGAACTGCGAGAGCGCGCGACCCAACCACTTGAAATCGTGGCTCCACAGCTCATGGGCCACGCGATGCCACCACAGTGCATGCAATCCCGAGTACAGCAGCACCACCTCGGCGGCGTTGCGTGCGGCGGGATCCCGCTCCAGCACGCAGCGCACATCATGGCGAATGTGCTGCAACAGGTTCTCGGTGTCGTGCACGGTTAGTCCGTCAGCCCCGCAAAGAGCGCCGTGGACAGGTAGCGCTCACCGAAGGAGGGCACGATGACGACGATCAACTTGCCTGCGTTCTCCGGACGCTTCGCCACCGCGGTGGCGGCCCACAACGCGGCACCCGATGAGATGCCGACGAGCAGGCCCTCCTCGGTGGCGGCGCGACGTGCGGTCTTGAAGGCGTCGTCGTTGTCCACGCCGATGACCTCGTCATACACGTGGGTGTCGAGGACGGCCGGAATGAAGCCGGCACCGATGCCCTGCAACGGGTGCGGGCCCTTGGGCTGACCCTGCAGCACCGCGGAGGCCGAGGGCTCGATGGCGATGACCTTGATATCGGGGTTCTGCTGCTTGAGGTACTTGCCGGCACCAGTGATGGTGCCGCCAGTGCCCACGGCGGAGATGAAGATGTCCACTTTGCCGTCGGTGTCGTTCCAGATCTCGGGACCGGTTGTCTTGTAGTGGATGTCCGGGTTGGAGGGATTCTGGAACTGCTGGGGCATGAAGTACCTGGGGTCTGACGCCACCAGTTCCTCGGCCTTGGCGATAGCCGCGCCCATGCCGCCGGAGCCAGGGGTGAGGATGAGCTCGGCGCCGAATCCGCGGAGCAGTGCGCGCCGTTCCCTGCTCATGGTGTCGGGCATGACGAGCGTGATCTTGATGCCGCGTGCCGCAGCCGTCATGGCCAGAGCGATTCCGGTGTTGCCGGAGGTGGGCTCAACGATGATGGTGTCGGGGCCGATGAAGCCGGCTGCGGTCGCCGCGTCGATCATGGCCACGCCGATGCGGTCCTTCACGCTGTGCGCGGGATTGAAGTACTCAAGCTTGGCGGCCACCGTGCCCGCGGCACCGTCCGTGATGCGGTTGATACGGACGAGGGGAGTGTTGCCGACCAGGGCAGTGACATCGTTTGCAATACGCATGTCCTAAAGAAAGCACAGGCAACTCAGGTTCGGCAATTCCCGGTGCTGTCGATTCCAAGCCTTTCCTCACCTATTGCACAGCCTTCGCAGCGGCCAAAGCCGCGCGGCCTGCTGTGATGGCCTGGCAGTCACGCACGAGGGCGGGCTTGAGCGCCTGATTCCCTGCAGTGATGCATTGACGGTGCGCTGCACCGCATCCGGCGACCGGCCGCGACGACGGTGTGGGGCACGCGCTCACTGCCGCTCACTGCCGCTTGCGAATCAGTTGTCCCAGCGGCGGCCGAAGGCGAACAGCAGTAGCGCCGCGGCGGCGGTCGTCAGGCCGGAGATGAGCAGCGGCGTGTGACCGAATCCCCTGCCGAGGCTCCAGGCCAGGCCGGCCCACACGCCCGCCAGCAGCACGGCGCCACCGGAAAGCCCCTGCAGGAGGCCCTGCGCATGGCCGCGGATCTCGGGCGGCGCCAGTGACGAGATCCAGGCCTTGCCCACGCCGTCAGTGATGCCGACGAAACCGCCGTACACGAAGAAGGCGAGCACCACCCATGGCCCTGGTGGCAGCAGCCCCAGACCCAGATAGCCCACGGCGAAGCAGAACAGGCCGATGGCGTAGACGCGTGATTTGGGAAGGTGGTCCGCGAGGCTCCCGGCGGGGAAGGCGATGAGCGTCTTGGCGAAGTTGAAGAGCATGTAGATGAGGAGGATGGCCGTGGCCGAGTAGCCGATCTCATGCAGATGGAGCAGCAGCAGTGAGTCAGGGAAGTTCACGAGCGCGATGAAGGCGAGCAGCGCGGCCAGGGATCGCACCCGTGGTGGCAGCGCCTGCGAGGTGGAGGTTGGTGCCACGGTGCGTGCGGCCGCTGCGGCACGATCCTCGCCCACGAACAGGGTCAGTGCCACACTGAGTGCGGCGGGGATGACCGCAATCCACAGCGCTGTGCGCAGATTCCCGTGAGCCAGCGCCAGCACGCCGAGCCCCAGCGCAGGTCCGAAGACGGCACCGAGATTGTCGGCGGTGCGATGGAAACCGAAGACGCGGCCCAGGTGCTGACGGTCAACGTCGACGACCAGCAGGGCGTCACGGGGTGCGCCGCGCATACCCTTGCCCACGCGATCCACCACGCGTCCTACCAACACCAGTGGCCAGGCCATGGCCATGGCTATGAGCAGTTTGCCTATCCAAGCGAGCCCGTATCCGGCGACGATGGCCGGCTTGCGACCGAAGCGATCACTGAGGCGCCCTGACAGGTACTTGAGCAGTGCCGCTGCACCTTCCGCCACGCCCTCGATGATGCCGACCACCGAGGCCGGCGCGCCGAGCATTGACGTGAGCACGATGGGCATCAGCGGGTACAGCAGTTCACTGGCTGCGTCCTGAGCCAGTGAGACGCCGGACAGCAGCTTCACATTCCTCGTAAGCCACGCACTCACCGTGGCAGCCTAAGCCCGGGTCGGCGCGTATGGTGCCGTGATCGGAAAGGACGTGCGCGTTGCACAACGACGGGACCGAGGTTGATGGCCCTTATGAGGGCGAGGATCTGGGCAGCACCTATGCGCCATCCTTCACCACCTTCCGCGTATGGTCGCCGGCCGCAAGCGACGTGAAGCTGGTGCTGTTCCGTGGCGAGCCGCAGGAGCATCCCATGGGCGCCGACCGTCACGGCAGCTGGGTCACAGCCATCGATGGCGATCTGCATGGCGTTGAGTACCTGTATCGCGCCAACATCAACGGCGAGTGGCGGGAGGCCATTGATCCCTATGGCCGTGCATCCACCATCAACGCCGGGCACAGCGTGGTGGTGGACCTCGCCCGCACCGATCCCGCGCGCTGGACGAGCGAGCGACCGACCTTCAGCGGGCATGCGGTCGATGCGGTGTTCTACGAGATCCACACCCGCGATTTCTCGATGGATCCCGAGAGCGGCATAAGCCCCGGGCACCGGGGCAAGTGGCTGGCCTTCACCGAGCACGGCACGCTGACCCCGTCGGGCAACCGCAGCGGCATCGACCCCATCCGTGAACTGGGCATCACGCACCTGCAACTGTTGCCCATCTACGACTTCGGTTCCGTGGATGAGCGTGATTCCGGACAGTACAACTGGGGTTATGACCCGGTGCAGTACAACGTTCCCGACGGCAGCTACGCCACTGACGCCGTCCACCCCTTGGTGCGCATCACGGAGCTCAAGCAGACCATCCAATCGCTGCACGACGACGGGCTGCGCGTGGTCATGGATGTCGTGTACAACCACGTGTTCGATGCCGCTTCGCATGCCTTCGAGAAGCTGGCACCGGGCGTCTTCTTCCGCCTCAATGCGGATGGGTCCTACGGCAATGCCAGCGGCTGCGGCAACGAGATCGCCTCCGAGCACCCCATGGTGCGCAAATTCATCGTTGAATCCGTGGCCTACTGGGCGCGGGAATACCATGTCGATGGTTTCCGCTTCGATCTCATGGGCATTCTCGATGTGGAGACCATGCGGCAGGTACGGGCCGCGCTCGATGCCATCGATCCCACCATCCTCGTCATCGGTGAAGGCTGGACCATGGGCAACCTGCTGCCGGACCAGCAGAAAGCTGACGCGCTCAACGCAGCGCAGTTGCCACGAATGGGCTTCTTCAACGATGTGCTGCGGGACGCTGTCAAGGGTTCCGTGTTCTCACACGGTGATCGCGGGTACGTGCAGGGCGAGGTCGGTCATCGCGATGGTGTACTCGATGGCATCGTCGGCAACGTGCGCTACAACGAAGCGATAGGCGGCATGTGGGGTGAGATTGAAGCCGGGCAGGCCGTGAACTACGTCGAGGCACACGACAACATGACGCTGATCGACAAGCTCGCCGCGAGCATGCCCAACGCCACAGCCGACGAGCGCGCCCGCTGCTTCCGGCTCGCCACCTCGATCGTGTTGCTTTCGCAGGGTCTGCCCTTCCTGCATGCGGGTCAGGACTTCATGCGCTCGAAACAGGGCGATGACAACAGCTACGCCTCTGGTGACGGCGTCAACGCATTGCGATGGGAACAGCGCATTGAGCGCTTCGAGATGGTCGAGTACGTGCGTGGACTCATCGCCGTTCGCAAGGCGCACCCAGCTTTTCGCATGCGCAGCGCAGACGAAGTGCGGCGCAACCTGCGCTTTCTCGACTCGGCACCGGAAATGGTGGCCTACGCCTTGAACGGTCTGGCCGCGCGTGACACCTGGAGCGAGATCGTGGTGGTACACAACAGCTCGCCGCGAGCCCTTGACCTCACCTTGCCTGCACGCGCAGTCTGGGGCATCGCAGTTGACGAGTGGCGCGCTGGTTTCACCGTGCCCATGCGCGAGCCCTCATCGACGGTGGAGGTGGGACCGCAGTCCACCATGGTCTTGTTCCGCTGAGTTGCTGACCCCGCGCGCCTTCAGCCGCGACGCTCCCAGGCACCGGGTGCCTGCAGCAACTCGGTGATGGGGAGCGGCAGGTCACCGTCGGCCACCTGCTGCAAGGTGACGGCTTCCAAGGCGCTGCGAATGGCCACGCGCGCCGCGATCCAGACATCACGCAGGTGTGAGGCCGGACCGCTGTATTCCAGGGTTTCCGGGCGCTGCCCACGCACTGCCGCCAGTGGCCCGTCGAGTGCGCGAATCACGTCAGCCACGGTGATCTGGCTGGCCGGCTTGGCCAGTCGGTAGCCGCCCTCTATGCCGCGGCGACTCTCCACGATGCCATGCAGTCGCAGATCGCGCAGGATGGCCTCAAGGAACTTGATGGGAACCTGTTGGGCCTCTGCGAGCGCATCGCCCTTGATCAGCATGGCCGGATCGCGCCCCGCGCCCTCAACCAGTTCAAGGAGGGCACGCATTCCGTAGTCCGCGCGCGCTGATATGTGCACGGGCCAATCAAAGCACGAGCACCGGAAATTGCTGGCTCTGTAGACTCTTGGCGTGGGGCTTCTTGATTGGGTGCGGCCAGCGACCATTGAGGCGCCCGCAGCGCATGTCATGCGTGATCTCGGGGGATTCCGCGGCCCTGTCTGGATGTTGGCCCTCATCACCGGCGTGAAATCGCTTGGCCTGCTTGTCGTAATCGTCTTCGGCTCCGTCCAGGTGGTGCCTGCACAGCTGGTCAATTGCCTTGTCGCCCTGCTCATCACCTTGGTACTGGTGAATCCCTGGCATGTGGTGCCGAACTGGTTCCTCCACGCCACCATCTCGCTGGGAGCCATTTCCATCCTCTGGCTGCTGCTGGCGGCGAACAATCGCGGCAATGTCATCGGCAATTCCCTGACCGTGGTGGTGCTTGTGGTCTACGTGGCCATGTGGTTCCCCCGGCATCAGGTGCAGTTGCATGTGATCAGCCTGTTGGCAGCCTCGGCTGTCGGCATGTACGCCACCATGGAACGTTCGGAGGCCACTGCCATCTGGGGCCCTACGGCGGTCACGGCCGTACTGCTCTCCATGATGCTGCGGTCACTGGTGCTGCGCATTCAGCATCTGGCCCTGCGTGACGAACTCACCGATGCGGTGAGCAGGATGGGCCTCCGCGGCGTCATTGAGCGGCAGGCCACGTCGCCCAGCGAACCCGCCAATGCGGTGGTGGTGCTCGATCTCGATGAGTTCAAGCGCGTCAACGACGAGCAGGGTCACCTCGCCGGTGACCTCATGCTCAAGCAGGTGGTTGAGGTGCTGCGTTCACGCCTGCGCCCCAACGACAGTGTGGTGCGCACCGGTGGCGATGAGTTCATGGTGTTGATGCCCGCCACCACCGTGGAGGCCGCCGACAAGGTCATCGCGCGGGTCACCTCGGATTTCCCCATCGGCTTCTCCTACGGCCTGGCCGAGTGGCGCACCGACGAGGACTTCGATCAGGCCGTGGCCATCGCAGACGCAGCCATGTATGAGGGCAAGCTGGCGCGACGAAGGGCCGCAGGCGAGCAGGGGTAGAAACCAGCACCGGGAACACGCGACCGCCGCACCCCTGGGGGCCGGCGGTCGGGGTCGGGCTGGTTGGTCAGTTTCCGCAGCCGCAGTTGCCGCAGCCGCAACCACCCTGGGACTTGGTTTCGGTCTCGATCTCGATCTTGGTCTCAGCCACGAATCCTCCTCAGGAAGACCCAAGGCTACCGCGCCTCACGGAGTGGCGAGATCCCGTCGCGGGAAGCGAGCCAGGGCCAGCAACAGCAGGCCGCCGCTCACCAGCAACAGCCAGAGCGTCGGCGTCCACAACATGGGTGTGGCGGGCAGCCGTGGCACATGGGTGAAGGGCGAGAGGTCGAGTACCAGCGAGGGCCACGACAGCAGCGTGCCGAATTCACTGACCAGCACCGTGGCCGCAACCGCCACCCAACTCAGGTAGGCCTGCCCGGGCAGGAGGGCGAAGACAGCGAAGGCCAGCCCCACCAACACCCAGATGGCCGGTAGGTAGACGATGGTACGGGCGATGGCTTCGGGCAGTCCGCTGAAGTTCCCGCTCTGCGTGGCGTTGCCAAGCCAGAAGCCCAGTGCCAGCGCCAGTTGCAGCAGCGTGGTACCGAGCAGTGCCACCACGATGTGAGCGCCCAGCAGGCGGCGGTGCGACGCCGATGTGGCCAGCAGGGGCTCGAGGCGGCCCGCCTGCTCTTCGCTTCCGATGCGCCGGGCGAGGATCACGCCGCAGAGCGCGCTGAGGACACCGGCGAAGCCCACTTCGAAGACCATGAAGGCCACAAAGGGATCCGAACTCCCGGCACTGCGGAGCAACCAGTCGCGCATCTGCTGACTGTCCAGGAAGCGGTTGGCCGTCGAGGCGATGGAACCCAGCAGCAGCGCCATCAGCAGGTATGACACGAGCAGGCCCAGCATGAGACCACGCTGCAGTCGCAAGCTCAGGCTGAGCGCGGAGCGCAGCCCGGGCCCAGCCGAGGCACGACCGCTGCGCTGGGGGATGAGCCCAGCGTCGAGATCGCGGTGGCGGGCCAGGCTGAGGGCTGCAGGGGTGAGCAGGGCGATGGTCAGGACCGGTGGCAGCAGTGCCCACCAACGGTCGCCGGCGAAGGCCTTCACCTGGTCCTGCCACCCCACGGGCGACAGCCACGACCACCAGGCCGAGGCTGCCGGGGTGCCAGCGGCGTCAGCAGTACCGCGCAGCAGGAAGGCCAGCGCCAGCATCATGAAGGCCAGGGTGTTGGCAGCCCGTGCGGCCTGGGTGAGTTGTGCGGTGACGCCAGTGATGGCAGCGAAGACCAGGCCGCACAGGGACACCGAAATCGCCCAAACCCATGCGCTGCCCGCGGGAAGCCCGGTGCCGATGACACCCAGTGCATTCACGGCACAGAGCACCGTCATCACGCCTGTGGCCAGGCTCAGCGCTGCAGCCAGGGGCGCCCACCTCCCGACGACGAGCGATCCGATGACCTCCAGACGACCCGACTCCTCCTCGGTGCGCGTATGACGCGTGACGAGCAGGATGGCAAGGATGGCTGCGAAGATGCCGCCGAAGCCGATGGGCTTCATCATGGCCACAGAGCCCAGGCTCTGTGGATCCCAGACCCGGCCGTACATGACCAGCATGGCGGGCAGGTCGTTGACCGCTGACGCCGCATCAACCCGCGACTGCATGGTCGGATAGAGCGCAATGGCGGCTGCGGT
Organism: Actinomycetes bacterium; assembly: GCA_021814565.1. Lineage (GTDB taxonomy): Bacteria > Actinomycetota > Actinomycetes > S36-B12 > UBA5976 > JAKALQ01. The sequence goes on from JAKAIC010000030.1 coordinate 11,315, forward strand.
CCCTCCGACGGAGTAGGCCAGATAGGCCAGCATCCAGGCGGGCAGCAGGATGCGATCACGGCGCAGGGCCAGGCGCAGAAGCGCACGCGTGCCGGTGAACTGCGACATGGCTAGGCGCCGCGGTAGTGGGAGAGGAAGAGCTCCTCCAGTGTGGGCGGCTGCGTTGCCAGCGAAACGATGCCGAAACCCTGGAGGGCAGCCACGAAATCATCGAGGGCGTACTGCTCGACCGCACAGCTGATCCCGTTGCCGGTGACGACGCAGTCATGCACCCCATCCATGTCCTGCAGGCCCGTCGGGACCTGCCGCAATTGCGCGACGACATTGGTGCGGGTGAGGTGGCGCATCTCGGCCAGGGTGCCCGTCTCCACCATGCGCCCGGCGCGAATGATGCTGATGCGATCGGAGAGGGCCTCGGCCTCACTCAGGATATGGCTGGACAACAACACCGATCGTCCGTCCCCGCGCCACTCCGCGACCACCTCGCGGAAACTGCGCTCCATAAGCGGATCCAGCCCACTCGTCGGCTCGTCAAGCAGCAGCAACTCGACGTTGGAGGCCAATGCTGCGATGAGCGCGACCTTCTGACGATTGCCCTTGGAGTAGGTGCGCGTCTTCTTGCTGGGGTCTAGCTCGAAACGCGCGATGAGTGCTGCGCGGCGTGTGGGATCGAGGCCACCGCGCAGGCGGCCCAGGAGGTCGATCACCTCGCCACCGGTGAGGCTGGGCCACAGCGCCACATCGCCGGGAACGTAGGCGAGGCGTCGGTGCAGTTCCACGTTGTTCCGCCAAGGGTCGAGCCCCAGGACTGTTGCCGATCCCGAATCGGTGTGGAGCAGGCCCAGCAGACAACGCAAGGTGGTGGTCTTACCGGCACCATTGGGGCCGAGGAAGCCGTGCACCTCGCCCACATCCACCGTCAGGTCGAGCCCGTCGAGTGCTCGGGTGCTGCCGAAGTGCTTCACCAGATTGCGGACCTCGATGACAGGGGGCATAGCCCGACTCTACGCCGGGGAATCGGGCAAAACCCTTGCCATCACACGTGTTCTCGCACCCACATGGCGAGTTGGTATGAGCAGTTCGTCACAGCCTCGACCCAGGACGTTGAAGCCGATTCATCGGCCCGATCGCTCACCTGCTTGACCATGGTGAGTTCGATGCCCGCGGCCGCGGCCGCCTTGGCGATGGCATACCCCTCCATGTCCACCATGTCCGCGACCACTGCCAGCAACGCGCGATGGGCGGGATCGGCGATGAAGCGATCGCCGGTGGCGAGGATCATGCCTTCGCGCGCGAGGTTGATAGGCAGGCTGGTGTGCACATCGGCAAGCGCATGGATGGCCGCGTCATCCACATCGTGCTCGATGACGGTGCTCACCATGTGGGTGCCATCAATGTGGTCCTTGAGCCCACCGGCGGTGCCGAGATTGATGAGTGCACGGGGTCGGTTGGCGGCGACGATGGTGGCAACCGCGACGGCGGCATTCACCTTGCCGGCACCTGTCACCAGGATGGGCAGCCCCAGCCCGCGCAAACCGACCGCCTCCAGCTCGAGTGCCACGACGAGCAGTGGTTGGTCAGGCGAGATCCTGCCGTGCAGCTGCATGCTCCAAGGCTAACGGTGGAGTGCGACAAGGTGGCGGAAAACGTGAAGGTCCGGAACCAGGAGAGGTTGGTTCCGGACCTTCACCTTGATCCGCACGGCGGAACGTGCCTGCGTACGGCGGGGAGCTACTTGCGCTTCTTGCTCCACACGTCAAAGGCCACGGCGAAGAGCAGGATCAAGCCCTTGATGGCCATCTGCTTGTCGATACCGACGGAGAGCAGGTTCATGCCGTTGGCCAGCACGCCCTGGATCATGCCGCCGATCATGGATCCGACCACGGTCCCGACACCACCGGTGACGGCCGCACCACCGATGAACACCGAGGAGATGGCGTCGAGTTCGAATCCATCGCCTGCCTTGGGCACAGCGGAGTTCATGCGAGCGGTGATGAGGATTCCCGAGAGCGCAGCCAGGGAACCCATGTTCACGAACAACCAGAAGTTGACCTTGCGCACGTTGATGCCGGAGAGGATGGCGGCATTGAGGTTGCCGCCGATGGCGTAGATATGACGGCCCCAGGTGGTGGATTTCATGACGATGCTGTACGCGACGATGAGGATGACGAGCAGGATCAGCGTGAAGGGAATGCCGTTGGCGCGTGAGAGCTGGATGCCGACATATGCCATCATCGCGCACAGCGCAGCGAGCTTCACGAAGAACCAGGTGCGGGGTTCCACCGGCTGCTGGTACTTGATGCGGCCACGACGCGTCGAGAACTGCGTGTAGAGGAAGGCGAGGATGCCCACCGCCGTGACCACCAGTGCCGTCGCATTCAGGTCAGGGAGGCCGATGGCGTTGCCCAGGGCGTTGTCGCGATCCAGGAAGCCGTTGCCGATGGCGCGGAAGCCCGTGTCGAAGGGGCCGATGTTCGTGTTCTGCAGCGTCATCAAGGCCATGCCTCGAAACAGCAGCATGCCGGCGAGGGTCACGATGAAGGCAGGGATGCCGATGTAGGCCACCCAGTAGCCCTGCCACATGCCCACCAGGGCACCGACGCCGATGGCGGCGATGATGCCAAGCCACCAGGGCATCTGTGGCAGCCAGCCCCATCCTTCCTGCTCCAGCGGACGCACCACGAAGATGCCGGCAACGGCACCGATGAAGGCGGCCAGCGAACCCACGGAGAGGTCGATGTGGCCTGCGATGATCACCATCACCATGCCGATGGCCAGCACCAGGATGTAGCCGTTCTGCACGACCAGATTGGAGAAGTTATCCGGCGTGATGCTCGCTGCGTTCGGAGTGGTGACGGCGAAGAACACCACCAGCGCGATGAGGGCCAGGAAGATGCCGTTCTGGCGCAGGTCCACGCCCTTGAGGGCACGACGGAACTTGTTCTGCGTCGCTGCTTCGCTGACTACTGGCTCTGACATCAGTGCTTGCCCTTCTCCTGGGTCATGTAGGTCATCAGTAACTCTGGCGTGGCTTCCTCACGGGTCGCCTCACCGGTGATGCGGCCCTCTGCGATCGCGTAGATGCGGTCGCAGATGCCGAGCAGTTCCGGAAGTTCGGAGGAGATGACGATGATCGCCTTCCCCTCGTCGGCCAGTCGCTGGATGATCTGGTAGATTTCGTACTTGGCGCCGACATCGATGCCGCGCGTCGGCTCATCGAGGATGAGCACTTCGGGCTTGACGTTGATCCACTTGCTCAGGACAACCTTCTGCTGGTTGCCGCCGGAGAGCTGGCCGGTGATGGAGAGCACGGACGGTGACTTGATGTTCATCGAGGTGCGGTACTCGGAGGCGATCCGGTACTCCTCGTTGTCGTCAACCAAGCCGTGCTTCACGAAGTCCTGGAGTGATGCCAGTGAGATATTGCGCTTGACGTCCTCGAGCAGATTGAGGCCGAAACGCTTGCGGTCCTCGGTGGCGTAGGCGAGGCCGCTCCTGATGGCATTGGAGATGGTGCCTACGTTGGCCTCCTTGCCGTTGATGTAGACCTTGCCGCTGATGTTCGTTCCCCACGAATGGCCGAAGAGGCTGCGTGCGAATTCGGTGCGTCCGGCGCCCATGATGCCGGCAAGGCCGACGATCTCGCCCTTGCGGGCAGTGATGTTCACCTTGTCCACGACCACGCGGGTGTGATCGTTCGGGTGATGGGCCGTCCAGTTCTCAACCCGCAGGATCTCCTCGCCGATGTGCGATGCATGCGCCGGGAAGCGGTGTGTCATGTCACGACCCACCATGCCCTTGATGATGCGTTCCTGGTCAACGTTGCCGTCACTCATGTCAAGCGACTCGATGGTCCTGCCGTCGCGGATGATGGTGGTGGTGTCGGCGATGGAGGCGATCTCGTTGAGTTTGTGGGAGATCATGATGCAGGTGATGCCCTGTTGCTTGAGGTGGCGCAGCAAAGCGAGCAGGTGCTCGGAATCCTCGTCGTTGAGCGCCGCGGTGGGCTCATCGAGGATGAGCAGCTTCACGCGCTTGGAGAGGGCCTTGGCGATTTCGACCAGCTGCTGCTTGCCCACGCCGATATCCATGATGCGGGTGTTGGGCTTCTCCTTGAGGCCTACGCGCGCCATGAGCAGAGCGGCCTCCTTGTCAGTCTCGTTCCAGTCGATGAGTCCGGTACGGCCCTTGACCTCGTTGCCCAGGAAGATGTTCTCGGCAATCGACATATAGGGGCTCAACGCAAGTTCCTGGTGGATGATGACGATGCCCTTCTCCTCGCTTTCGCGGATGTTCTTGAAGGACAGCACCTCACCTTCGTAGACGATTTCGCCTTCATAGGATCCGGCGGGCCACACTCCGGAAAGCACCTTCATCAGCGTGGATTTGCCGGCGCCGTTCTCACCGCAGATGGCGTGGATCTCTCCGCGCTCGACATGCATGGTGACGTTGTCGAGTGCGAGTACGCCAGGGAAGCGCTTGGTGATGGAGCGCATTTCCAGGATGTAGTTCGTCATCCACCCCTCCTGAGCAGTTGTCGGAATTCTGACCGAAATGTGGCCGGTGGGATAGGGACCTCCCACCGGCCACACATCACTTACTTGAGGTCGGACGCCTTGATGTAGCCGGAGTCAACCAGGATCTTCTGGTAGTTGTCCTTGTTGACGATGTACGGCGTGAGCAGCATGGCCGGAACCACCTTGACGCCGTTGTTGTACGTCGTGGTGTCGTTGGTCTGCGGCGTCTTGCCGTTGAGCAGGTCCTCGGACATGGTGACGGCCACCTTGGCCAGCTCACGGGTGTCCTTGAAGATCGTCGAGTACTGCTGACCCGCGATCATGGCCTTGATGGACAGCACTTCAGCGTCCTGACCGGTGATGGTCGGCCAGTTGGCGGCGGTGTAGCCACCGTCGGAGAGTGCAGCGATGATGCCGCGGCTCAGGCCGTCGTAGGGCGACAGGATGCCGTTGACCTTCGCGCCCTTGGCGTACGTGCCGACCAGCAGGTCCTCCATGCGCTTCTGGGCGACAGCGCCGTCCCAACGCAGGATGGCCACCTGATCGAACTTCGTCTGACCGGACTTCACCACAAGAATCTTCTTGTCGATGAGCGGCTGCAGAACAGACATGGCGCCGTTGAAGAAGAAGGTGGCGTTGTTGTCGTCCGGGGAGCCGGCGAAGAGCTCGATGTTCCACGGGCCCTTGGCCTTGGGGCCGTCGGGTGTGGTGCTGTTCTCGTTGGCGTAGACGCCCATGCCCACCAGCAGCGAAGTAGCCTGCAGCACGCCGACCTTGAAGTTGTCGAAGGAGGCGTAGTAGTCGACGTTCGCGCTGTTGCGGATGAGGCGGTCGTAGGCGATGACCGGGACCTTGTTGTCGGCTGCCTTCTGGAGCACGTCGGTCAACTGGGTGCCATCGATGGCGGCGATGATGAGTGCCTTCGCGCCCTTGGTCAGCATGGCTTCGAGCTGGGAGACCTGGGTGGGGATGTCATCCTCGGCGTACTGGAGATCGACGGTGTAGCCGTCCTTCTCGAGTGCGGCCTTGATGCTCTCTCCATCGGAGATCCAACGGGTGGAGGACTGCGTCGGCATGGCAACACCGATGAGGCCACCGGTAGCGGCAGTGGAGGTGTTGGAAGTCGTGGTGCTGGTCGAGCTGCTTCCACAACCTGCCAGAACGACCGCGAGCGTTGCAGCCGCCGCAGCCATTCCAATCAGTTTCTTGTACAAGGGGTTTCCTTTCGGTTCCGGCCGGACCAGCCGAAGGGTTTGACCCCGCGTGTCCACGTCGCGGAGCCGTATGCAGACTGGTTAGCTCCCGGCCCCCCAGACCACACATTCATGGTTCGCGACGCTTCCGTCGCACGTGATGTGAGCGCGCATGTAGACCAGCCCGCTGGTTGTCCTCCGCACTCGCATCGCGCTCCTACTTCTGTCCGTACACGTTCTGGTAACGATTGAAGAGCGCATCGATGGCCGCCTGGGGCAGGCGCTCGGGCCGGCCCAGTTGCAGCGCAATGGCCGCGGATTTGGCGTTGTCCTCACACATGATGGCGGCCTTGAGCGCGCTGCGTGCGTCCCTGCCGATGGTGAAGACCCCGTGTTGGCGCATGAGGACCGCAGTCGAACGGTGTCCGCTCAGAGTTTCGACGATGCCGCGGCCGATGGAGTCATCGCCGATGATGGCGAAGGGGCCCACGGGAATGTCGCCGCCGAACTCATCGGCGATGGCGGTGAGGATGCAGGGGATCGGCTGGCCGACGGCGGCGAAGGCGCAGGCGTAGTTCGAGTGCGTGTGGACCACTCCGCCGACATCCGGCAGGTTCCGGTAGACGTAGGCATGGGCAGCAGTGTCGCTGGAGGGTGCGTGCCCCCCGGCCAGCACACGGCCGTCGAGGTCGCACAGGACCATGCTGTCAGGCGTCAGCTGGTCGTAGTCCACTCCGCTGGGCTTGATGAGGAATCCCTCGTCTACGCGCTGGGAGATGTTGCCACCGGTCCAGACGACGAGGCCGGCTTCCCACATTCGTGCATGCAGCTCTGCCAGCAGCTGGCGCTCCTGGGCCAACCTAGGCACCGGTCATCACCTCCCGACGCAGGGCCTTGAGCCGCTTCATCACATTGTTGGTGCCTCGACCGAAGTAGTCGTGGAGCGCGCGGTATTCGGCGTACAAGCGGTCGTACTGCAGGGCGCGCGCCTCATCCGGTTGGTAGACCCCGCGCCGAACACGGCCCATTGCCTCGGCTGCAGCATGCACCGAGGGATAGGCGCCAGCGGCCGTGGCCGCATGGATCGCGGCACCCAGTGCCGGCCCCTGCGAGGAGTCGATGACACTCAGGGGCAGACGCGTGACATCCGAATACATCTGCATCAGGAAGGCGTTCTTGATGAGTCCACCGGCCACGATGAATTCCGTTACGGGAACACCGGCCGCGTTGAAGGTCTCCACGATGGTGCGGGTGCCGAAGGCGGTGGCTTCGAGCAGCGCGCGGTAGATCTCCTCGGCCTTGGTGGTGAGCGTGGCACCGACCACGATGCCCGAAAGCTCGTGATCGACAAGTACCGAGCGGTTGCCCGAGTGCCAGTCGAGGGCCACCAGGCCGTGTTCGCCCACCTGCTGCTGGGCCGCCAGCTCAGTGAGGTGCTCATGGATGCTCAAGCCCTGTGCGGCGGCGGCCTCGAAGTAGCGTCCGGGAACCTGTTGGTTGACGTACCAGGCGAAAATGTCACCGACACCCGACTGGCCCGCTTCGTAGCCGTAGAGGCCGGAGACGATGCCACCATCCACCACGCCGCACATGCCGGGGACCTCGGACAGCGCAGCACCGTTCATGACGTGGCAGGTGGAGGTGCCCATGATGGCCACCATCTGGCCGGGCTGCGTGGCCTTGGCCGCCGGCGCGGTGACGTGCGCGTCAACATTGCCAACGGCCACGGCGATGCCGGGCCTGAGTCCCATCCAGGCGGCGGCCTCGTCGGTGAGGCGGCCAGCTGCATCGCCCAACTGTCCGATGCTGTGGTCGAGCTTGTCGATGGCGAAGCGTGCGAAGGCTGGGTTAAGTGCGGCGAAGAACTCCGGTGAGGGGTAGCGACCGTCCTGCAGGTTGCCCTTGTAGCCGGCCGTGCAGGCGTTTCGCACATAGGTGCCGGTCAGCTGCCAGACGATCCAGTCCGCTGCTTCCACGAACTTGTCCATGCGCGCGTAAAGCTCGGGATCCTCTTCCAGCAGCTGCAGGCCCTTGGCCAGCTCCCACTCCGAGGAGATCTGCCCTCCGTAGCGGGAGAGCCAGGTCTCGTTGCGCTGCCTGGCCAACTGGTTGATGCGGTCGGCGTGCGGTTGTGCCGCGTGGTGCTTCCAGAGTTTGACGTAGGCGTGTGGCCGATCAGCGAGACCGGGCAGTGCGCACAGCGGCGTTCCGTCAGCGGTGACGGGAACCATGGTGCAGGCAGTGAAATCGGTGCCGATGCCGATGACCGCGCCGGGATCGATGCCGGCCTCGCGAATGGCTGCGGGAACCGCCTGCTGCAGCACGCTCAGGTAGTCCGCGGGATCCTGCAGCGCCCAATCGGGCGGCAGGCTGGCGCCGGTGCTGGCCAGAGTGGTGTCCATGACCGCGTGTGGGTAGGCAAGCACCGCGGAGCCGAGCTCCTCGCCATCGGACACACGCACGACCACCGCGCGCCCGGAAAGGGTGCCGTAATCGACCCCGATCACGTATCGGTCGGTCGCGCTGCTGATCGTGTTCATCGCGAGGATGTTAGCGATCACATCGTAAGCGCAGGAAGGGGGCTGATTGTCACGATTTGATAACCGGCGGGATGCCCGCTGGGCCCGGCATGTCACGGCCGCAGCAATCGCCGACCGGTGTTTTCCTTTGCCGTTGCAACCAGGATTCAGAGTCCCGCCGGCCAAGGCGGTGCCTGCTCAGTGGCTCAGAGCAGTGGCGCCGGCCCCGTCGACTCGCGCACCATGAAATCGAGCTTCAGGAACTCGCTCTCGACCTCCCGTTCGCCGGCCAGCGTGCGCAGCAGCATGGACATC
>JAKAIC010000130.1 GCA_021814565.1 Actinomycetes bacterium
TGCCGCTGTCAATGGCCAGCGCCAGGCCCGTGGCGAGCACCAGCATCACCGGGACCTGCAGGACGAAGAACAGCGCCACATGCCACAGGCCGGTGCGGAATTGAGGGTCAACCAGCGCCTTGGCGTAGTTCGCGAGTCCCACGAAGTGATTGCCGCCGACCAGCGTCTGCTTGAAGACGCTGAGGTACGCCGAATAGAAGAGCGGCGTCACGAAAAAGGTCAGGAACACGACAATGAAGGGCGCGACGAACATCAGCCCCGCACGTTCGCGGTTGCGTCCCTTGAGTGGCTGCTTGGTCATGGTACCTCCGCTGCGTCAGGATGGGGTGTTGGGAGGGCGCTTGAGCGCCCTCCCAACCTTGTCATCAGTGAGTGACGGTGAATCCCTGATCGACTGCGTAGGAGACGAGCCCCGACTGCAGCTGCTTGACAGCGCCCGGCACATCGCCCTTGTTAACAATGGCGTTGGCGAGGACGTTCTGCCATTCGGTGTAGACCTCGTCCTGGAACGGGCTCCACTTGTAGTCCTTGGCCACAGTGCTGCTGATCTCGCCGAACAGCTTGTTGACCTTCTGGCCACCGAAGAAGGCGATGGACGAGTTCTGCCAGGCCTTGTTGGTCAGGATGACCTTGGCTGCCGGGAACTGGAACTGCTGCGTGCTCAGCATCATCGTCGTCTTGGGGTTGCTGTTGAGGAACTCAGCGAACTGTGCGGCGGCGATGGGGTTCTTGGTGGTGCGGAGCACCACGTCAGAGGAACCGCCCCAGTTGCCTGCAACCGGCTTGCCCGAGGCTGACCACTGCGGCATCGGCGCCACGCGCCAGTTGCCAGCGGTGTCCTTGGCGTTGTCGGCCATGAAGCCGGCACCCCAGGCAGCGGTGGGCCAGGTGGCGTACTTGCCCGAGTTCCAGCCCGCGTACCAGTCGTTGTTCCATGCCGGATCGGTGGAGACGACGCCGTCCTTCACCAGCCCGGCCCAGTAGTTGGCTACCTTCTTGGAGTTGGCGTCATCCGTCGCGATCTTCACGGTGCTGGCACCCTTGATGCCGAAGGGACGGCTTCCCGCCTGCCAGAGCAGGCCGTTCCACCAGCCACCGTCATTCGGAGTGAAGTCAGCGAGGTAGACGTTGGGGTCTGCAGCATGCAACTTGTGGGCTGCCGCGGCGAACTGCTCCCAGGTCTTCGGCACGGTGATGCCGTACTTGTCAAAGATGTCCTTGCGGTAGAGCAGACCCATGGGACCCGTGTCCTGCGGCACTCCGTAGATCTGGCCCTTGGGGCCGCTGACCTGGGAGACCGTCCAGTCCACGAACTTGGTGCGGAAGGACTTGCTCACATAGGGCGAGATGTCGAGCAGTGCCTTGAGGGCGACGAAGGTGGGGATGTACTGGTACTCCACCTGCGCTACGTCCGGCAGGCCGCTGCCCGAGAGTGCACCAGCGCGCAACTTCTGGTAGTGCGGAGCACCCTGACCGACGTTGAGGACCTTGACCTTGATCTTCGGATACTTCTTCTCGAAGACCTTGACTTCATTCTGGATGTTGCCGACCCACGTCCAGAAGGTCAGCGTGGTCGGCGTGTTCATGGCCTTCGCAATCTGCGCAGGCGTGGGCCTGGACGCAGCAGTTGCGGGCACCGGCGCCAGCGCCACGCCCGCGCTCAGGAGGCCGACGCTCGCAACGAGGCCGACCACCTTCCTCACTTGCTTCTTCATGTGCACCCTTTCTCGGTGTTTGCAACCGCTGTGAAGGCTCGGACGGGGGAACCCCATTCGCCCAACGCGGCCTGGGGCCAAGAACTGCCCCTGCTCGATGACGGAGACGCCGAACGGGTCGGAGTCATCGTCACGCAGTGCGCCGCGCCCTGTGCTCGTTCCCAAATGGCAACGTTCACATTGGATCCCCGAACTGGCGTCGCCGGGGGCTCGACGGTGCGATGAGCGAAATTGTGAGGGTGCACAGATACGAACGTCAATGACTTTTGTTAACGTTATCAAACCGTAACGCCGCCGGCGTCGAACGGTGGCATCCGGAGCGTCGAACGGTGGTCAACCCTGCGGTCGCGGTGGTGCAGAGCTTCCGCGAACGCGAAGGGTCGGGGTGACCAGGAGACGTTCGTCAGGGGCGATGTGCTGCTCGACAAGGCGGATGAGCGTCTCCATGCACAGTTCGCCCAGCGCATGGAAATTCTGGTTGACCGAGGTCAGGCCTGGCATGAGATACGGGGATTCCGGACTGTCGTCGTAGCCGACGATGCTGAGGTCCCGGGGCAGCTTGCGGCCGGCGTCAGCGGCAGCCTTGTAGGCCCCGAGGGCCATGCTGTCGTTGGCGGCGAATATGGCGGTGGCATCGCTGGTCTCGAGAATGTCGCGGGCCGCGTCGTAGCCCGACTGGGGTGTCCAATCGCCGCGCCAGAGCAGGTCATTGCGCAGTCCATGCTGGTGCAGGACATCACGCCAGACGGTCACGCGGCCATCGGCATCGAACCATCCCTTGGAACCCGAGATCTGGGCGATCCGGGTATGCCCGAGCTCGATGAGGTGCTCCAGCAGCCGGCGCACGCCGGTCACGTCGTCGATGCCGACAGCCGGTTTTGAAGGCGATCCCAGCGAGGTGACGAACACCAGTGGGGGGGTGCGCGGCGGTAGGTCGAGCAGGGGTTCGGCCACGAGCTGCGGGGTGTCGACGACGATGCCATCCACGCCGTAGCGCGACACCTCCTGGATGACCTCAGCGATGGCCGCGGCTGTGATGGAACTCGCCGTGGCCACGTGAACCGCGTAGCCACGGGCACGAGCTGCTCCCTGCACCGCGTGCAGCACCGATGCCGGGCCGAAGTAGGTGACGTCATAACTCACAACACCGATGGTTCCCGTGCGCCCGGTGACAAGTGCGCGGGCGGCACGATTGGGGGTGTAGCCGAGTTCGTCCAGCGCTGCGCGTACCCGGGCTCGCGTCGAATCCCGCACGCTGGGATGCCCGTTGATGACCCTGGACACGGTCTGTGGTGAGACGCCGCAGACCTTCGCGATGTCGATAACTGAAGGTCCGCGCATGCCTGCCATATCCGGTGACGATTCTCAGCGCGCACGCTAGCAGTCGTCGATCGCGCCGACTGTGATTGAACGTGAGCGATCTTGTGCGATTGTGCGCAGTCGTGCTGGAATGGGATCCGCCTGTCCCGCCGATTCACCCAAGGAGTGCTCCATGGCACGACTCGTGACGCTCCGAGCACGGCAACATGCGCTGTTGCTCGACGTGGAGGGACCGCGTCCTCCACGGGTGGTGCACTGGGGAGCAGACCCGGGGCCGCTCGTCCCCGAGGATGTAGCGGAGTTGCTAGGCGCCTCCCTGCTCGGGCAAGGGCATTCAGCCTTCGACGACCCCATGCCACCGACCATCACCTACGACGCCGCTGACGGATTCCTGGGCCTGCCCGCCGTATCCGGCCACAGGTCCGGTCTGGCCTTTGCGACCCGATTCCGGTTGGTCAGTGTTGATGCGGATGCCGACTCATGCACCGTTACCTCGCTCGACGCGGCCTCCGAACTGCAACTCGTCACCACCATCCGCATGACTCCCGAAGGGGCGCTCCGGGTCCGCCACCTACTGACGAATCTCGGATCGGATGCGTACATCGTCGATGATGTGCACGTCGCGCTGCCGCTGCCCGCGCAGGCCGTCGAGGTACTCGACTTCACCGGCAACTGGTCACGTGAGCTCCATCCGCAGATCCGGCCCATCGAGCACGGGATCTGGTCCCGCGAGATCCGCGAGGGCCGCACCGGCCACGACCGCCCGCTCACCTTCATGGCGCGGGGAGCTGGCGCAGGCTTCCGGTCCGGCGAGGTCTGGTGTCTGTCGCTCGCCTGGTCGGGGAATTCGCGGCATTTCGTGGAACGACTGGCCGATGGCACCACGCGCATGGGCGCCGGTGAACTCCTGCTGCCCGGGGAGATCCTGCTGCAGCCAGGCCAGCGGTACGAGACACCGGAGTTGTTCGCGGTCTACTCAGCGCAGGGCCTCGACGGAGTTGCCGAGGTCTTTCACGACTGGCTTCGTGCCAGACCCCACCATCCGCGCCGTCCGCGCCCGCTCACCATCAATGTGTGGGAGGCGGTCTACTTCGATCATCGCTTCGAGAAGCTGGAGCAACTCGCTGATCTTTGTGCCGAGATCGGCGTCGAGCGATTCGTGCTCGATGACGGCTGGTTCGGCGCCCGGCGTGACGAC
>JAKAIC010000131.1 GCA_021814565.1 Actinomycetes bacterium
GCGCGGGGACAGGTGAGGTAGTAGACGGTGGGAAAGGGTGTGCCGTCGGGAAGCCGGGGTTCGGTAGCCACCACACAGGGCTTGCCACAGGCACAGCGCGCGGCCACTCCCGCAACCCCGCGGGCCTCACGACCGAGTTGGCGCTGCAGGATCTCCAGATCCTGAGCGGACACCACCGCACGCACCGCTGCTCCGCCGTCACTCACGGCTGCATCCTCGCAGAATTCGGGTCAGGGTTTGGTGCCGGGTGTGGCGGCCATGCCGGCAGCCTGCATGCCATCCCACATGGCCGCGTACCAACTCTGGGAACGCTGCTTGCTCACGGCAGCCTGGTACAGAACCGGCGCGGTGTCGGGCTCCAGCACCACGTAGCCGACCTCGCCGGGAACCACGAAGTGCAATCGCTCACGGGCCTGGACGGCCACGAAGGCGGGGTCGTTCCAGCGCGCGATCTCAACATTCATCTGCTTGAGCTCGGAAGTGGCAACGGCCTCCCGATCGCGCAGGTCGTTGATGCGATTGCGTTGTGCCACCAGGTCGCGCAAGGGCAACGCGACGGAGGCCACGACGAGCGCCACCATGGCCGCGAGCACGGCGGCACGAGGCGTGAGCGCCGAGCGCCGCGTCGTGCGCACGCGTGGGGAAGCCGCGTTCGTCATGGCCGCATTGTGCCGCGTCCCGGTGGAGCGAGCGCTTCGCCGCGCCCACCCGCTGGCGCTGCCCTTCAGGCGCTGGGCGTACGGCTGCCGTCGGTCGCCGAAGCGTGCACCAGGCGAGCGTTGACCGAGGTGAGCGCCCTATAGTGACAGCCGAATGCCGCGGGCCTGAGCCAAGCGGCATCCTGGGCACACAGTCGGGGGGCTGCCATGCGCTTGGTTCATCCGCAACGCGATGTCGTGCTGCGCGAAGGCGTCTTCGTGTTGCTGACCGGCGTGGCCTGGACCGCGGGCGTCCTGCTGAGCAAGCTCACCGAATACGCGGGCACCGGCTATGCCGCACTGACGTTGTCGCTGGGCGTCATCGTCGCCACCGCCATGCGCTACCCGGAACGGCCACTGCAGCTCATCGGAGGCGTCCTGCTGGGCAACCTGGTCATGGCATTCACTGTCTCCCGGCCGCTGCTCTCGCCGGTCATTGCCGCCTTCGTCAACGGCAGCGAGGCGGTGCTCATCGCCCGGCTGCTGCGCCGTTTCGGCACCGCCACCATCACCTACGCACGGGATGCGCTCGCGCTCTGGTGGGCGGCGACCATCGGCTCCGTGCTGGCCGCCACCCTGGGCACGCTGACCCTGGGCCCCATCGAGGGTCGTCAGCTCCCTGGGATGTGGATGAGTTGGGCCTCCGCCGACACCCTGGGCGTGGTGCTCGTGCTGCCGCTGCTGATGGGCATGAAGCGGCAGTGGCCCCGACCACGCGAAGCCTTGGTGCTCGTCGGCGCCTTCGTGCTGGCCGGCTGCCTCGGTGGCATCGCCGTCTCCATCGTCTCCGGTGGGCTCAAGACCACCAACGTCTTCCTGCAGGTGCTGCCCTGGTACGGCCTGCTCCTGCTGCCGCTGCTGAGCGGCGTGGAATTCGGTGCCGTGGGCGTGGGCATCGTGCAGTTGCCGGCAGCGCTTTCCATTTTCGCGGCCCACCCGGCCACCGACCTGGCGCCCTGGTTGGAGCGGGTGGCGCTCACCACCCTGCTCAGCATCAGTCTGCTTGCCGCTGTGCTGGCAATTCGTCGGCAGGTCACGCAGCGTGAGCTCTCCGAGAGCGTCACCCGCACTCTCTTCGAGCTGTCTCCGGAGCCTACTGCTCATTTGCAGGTTTCCCTTGTGGATGCACAGCTTTCCCTGCAGATGATGGACGCCAACCGGGCCATGCGCGACCTGCTCGGCGTCAGCGCACGTGGCTGCCGGGGCGAGGACCTCACACGCTTCGTGCATCCCGAAGACGTCGAGACCCTGCGTTCGGTGATCAGCGGCAAGCCGGGCATGGCGGAGGTGCGCATGGGCAGGCGCAGCAAGCGCAACGAGCAGATCTGCCGCATCAGTGCCACCACGGCGCACACCTCCGAATCCGGGGTTTCCGAGGTGATCGTGGTGCTGCGCGATGTCACCGAGTTGCGCCGGGCCGTCGACCGCCTGGAGACACAGGCGCGCCTGGATTCGCTGACCGGTCTGCTGAACCGGCGGGCCTTCCTCGAGGCCTTCACAACCCTCATCAGCACCGAGCGCCGCGAACATCTGGGACTGATCTTCGCTGACGTGGACAGCCTGAAGGCCATCAACGACGAGCGCGGACATGCGGCGGGCGACGTGGCCCTGCGCGCGACCGCGATGCGCATCCAGCGTGCCCTGCGGGTCGGCGATATCGCCGGACGCTACGGCGGTGATGAGTTCGTGGTTGCCGTCCAGGTGCAGAGCGAGGAAGCACTGGAAGCACTCCGGTCGCGCCTCGATGCCTCGCTCTCCGAGCCCCTGCTCGCAGGGCCCCTGGATGTGGCATTGAGTTGCAGTGTCGGTGCCACCTTGGCGCTGCCCCAGGACAGTGCGGAGGACCTGCTGCGTCGCGCCGACGGTGAGATGTACCGGCGCAAGCGCGAACGCCGCTCAGCGCGCGACTGAAGACGCTCATGACAGCGGCGCGCCACCCAGGTGGGGTGACGCGCCGCTGCTGGTGCTGACTACTTCTTGAAGCGGGGGAAGGCGAAGGCGCCTGCGTAGATGGCGGCGTCGTCGAGCTCCTCTTCGATGCGCAGCAGCTGGTTGTACTTGGCCACGCGCTCGGTACGGGCCGGGGCACCGGTCTTGATCTGCCCGCAGTCGAGTGCGACGGCGAGATCGGCGATCGTGGTGTCCTCGGTCTCACCTGAACGGTGCGACATCATGGTGCGATATCCCGCGCGATGGGCGAGGGCCACGGCGTCGAGGGTCTCGGTGAGGGTGCCGATCTGGTTCACCTTCACCAACAGGGCATTGGCCTGTCCACCGGCGATGCCACGGGCAAGCCGCTCGGGGTTGGTGACGAAGAGATCGTCGCCCACCAACTGGATCTTGCTGCCCAGTTCATCGGTGATGGTCTTCCAACCGGCCCAGTCGTCCTCATCCAGCGGATCCTCGATGGAGACGATGGGGAAGTCGGCGACCAGTTGCGCGTAATAAGCCGTCATCTCGGCAGCGGACTTCTTGCCACCCTCGAAGGAGTAGGCGCCGTCATGGTGGAACTCGGTGGCAGCCACATCAAGCGCGAGCGCGACGTCAACACCCAGCTGGTAGCCGGCCTTCTCGATGGCCTCGGCGATGTACTCCAGCGCTGCCCGGTTGGTCGGCAGGGAGGGGGCAAAGCCACCCTCGTCGCCGAGGCCGGTGGCGAAGCCGGCCTTCTTGAGCACGGACTTCAGCGAGTGGTAGCACTCGGCACCGGTGCGCAGCGCCTCACGGAAGGTGGGGGCACCGATGGGGGCGATCATGAACTCCTGGATGTCGACGCCGCCGTCAGCGTGTGCGCCACCGTTGAGGATGTTCATCATGGGCACGGGCAGGGTGTGGGCGTTGGGGCCACCGACGTAACGGAACAGCGGCAGGCCGGCGCTGTCGGCAGCGGCCTTGGCCACGGCCAGCGAGACGCCGAGAATTGCGTTGGCGCCCAGACGCGACTTGTTGGGCGTGCCGTCGAGATCGATCATTGCCTGATCGATGAGGCGCTGCTCCGAGGCGTCGAAACCGATGACCTCAGGCGCGATCTCCTCCTCCACCGCGGCCACGGCGAGCTCCACGCCCTTGCCGAGGTAGCGGTCGCCGCCATCGCGACGCTCGGAGGCTTCGAATGCTCCGGTGGATGCACCGGAGGGGACGGCAGCACGTGCAACGGTGTCGTCGGAAAGGGCGATCTCGACCTCGACCGTGGGGTTGCCACGGGAGTCGAGGATCTCGCGGGCGAGCAGGGCCTCAATGGTTGCCACAGGTTCTCCAGTTCAGATGGCTCGCGCAGCCGCGAGCGGTTGTCGATGCACGACGAACGGAGTCTACCGGTGTGACGCGCTGCGCAATGGGGGCCCTAGGGCCCGCCGCATGAACGCCCGGTGAAGATCGGCACCGGGCCAGCGCCTGGGCGGTTGCACGTCAGATCGCCACCCCCGGGGTCGTGCGACGAACAACCGACGGAACCGAGCGCGGTTGCACCTGAAATCGCTACTCCAGGGTCGTGCGACG
>JAKAIC010000031.1 GCA_021814565.1 Actinomycetes bacterium
AGTGCCTGGCCGACATGCACGGCAATGTCGTCGTCATCTCCACGCGCGATTGCTCGTTGCAGCGACGCCACCAGAAGCTGGTGGAGGAGGCGCCCGCGCCCAACCTCACGCAGGCGCAGATCGACGAGCTCTACGCCTCCTCCAAGGCCATCCTGCGCGAAGCCCGGTACGTCGGCGCGGGTACCTGCGAATTCCTGGTCGGCACCGACGGCACCATCTCCTTCCTTGAGGTCAACACCCGGTTGCAGGTGGAACACCCCGTGTCCGAGGAGGTGACGGGCCTCGACCTGGTGCGCGAGCAGTTGCGCATCGCCGCCGGCGAGCCACTGGGATACGACGATCCGGAAATCCGCGGCCACTCCATCGAGTTCCGCATCAACGGTGAGGATCCCGGTCGCTCCTTCCTGCCAGCGCCAGGCGCACTCCTCACCTGGGTCCCTCCGATGGGTCCCGGCGTGCGCGTGGACACCGGTTTCGTGCAGGGCGATGTCATCGGAGGCAACTTCGATTCGCTGCTCGCCAAACTCATCATCACCGGTCGTGATCGCCAGCAGGCTCTCGAGCGTTCGCGACGTGCACTGGCCGAGTTCCAGGTGGACGGCATCGCAACAGCGCTCACCTTCCATCGCGCCGTGGTTGAGGAGCCCGACTTCACGGCTCCCGAGGGCGACTTCAAGGTGCACACGCGCTGGATCGAGACCGAGTTCAACAACACCATCCCCGCCTACAGCGGCACCTCAGCCGCGGAAGCCGGCGAAGTGGCGGCACGTGACACCGTGATCGTCGAGGTCGGCGGCAAGCGGGTGGAGGTGACGCTGCCAGGAGGCTTCGCCACTGCACCGACGGCGCCGCCCCGACGATCCGCCGCACCCATGAAGAAGCCCCGGAAGGCGGCGAACAGCACCAGCGGCGATTCCGTCACGGCGCCCATGCAGGGCACTGTGGTCAAGGTGGCGGTGGCCGAGGGACAGCAGGTCGAGGCGGGAACCTTGATCGTGGTGGTCGAGGCCATGAAGATGGAGCAGCCCCTCACCGCGCACAAGGCGGGCGTCGTCACCGGTCTCCAGGCCACCGTGGGCGCCACCCTGAGCACAGGCGACGTGATCTGCGAACTCCGCTAGAGCAGGCGGCGTCAACCCTGCGGCGGGTCCGTCAGTTTCCAGGGCGCCAGGTTGCCATGCAACGGGCGTGTGGTCGGCCGGGGCAGCATTCCGTGGTCCGTGACCACCAGATTGCGTCCCGCTGCCTTGGCTTCATACATGAGCCGATCCGCGCGATCCACGACGGCGATGGCATCATCGGCGGCGGTCGCTATGGTGGCGCCGACGGAAATGGTGACACGCACCTGCGCGTCCCCATGCTGGTACCAGGAGTTCTCGACCAGCATGCGCAGGCGCTCCCCGGCCCGCTCCAGGGCCTTCTGGCTGGCACCGGGCATCAGCACCAGGAACTCCTCACCGCCCCAACGCACCGGGAAGTCGTCCGTGCGCAGACCGTTGGCAAGGTTCTGCCCCACCATGCGCAACACCACGTCGCCCACCCGATGGCCGTGGACGTCGTTCACCTGCTTGAAGTGGTCGATGTCGATGAACATGACGGCCAGGCTGCCCGCCGATTCACGGGTGGCGGCGATCAGTGACCTCAGGCGGCCCTCACCGAAGCGGCGATTGCCGATGCCGGTCATGACGTCGACGTAGGCGTCCTCACTGCGATTCCGTTCGTGGCTGTCGGCAAAACGATTCGTGGCGCGGGCGTGGAACAACTCCAGCGAGCCCGTGATCCGCCCTTCGTCATCACGGATGGCATATCCCTTCACCGTCACCGGGATGCGGTGGCCCTGCTTGTGATGCAGGTAGACATTGGCCGTGCGCTCCCGGCCGTCCTGCATGACGCCGGCCAGCGGGCAACCGGAAATGCACAGCTGGTGCCCTGATTCCGTGACATGGCGCAGGATGCCGTCGGCGCAGGAATGCCCGACCACGTCGGTGGCCAGATAACCGGTGATGCGCTCGGCGCCGGGGCTCCAGTAGGTGATGCAGCGCTCGCGATCAACGAAATAGGCACCGTCACTCATCTGGGCGAGCAGCAGGCTCTGCACATCTGCAAGCACCGGGAACTCCTGCTGGTCGATGGGAATGCCTGCCTGCACCAAGCCCAAGCTGCGGCACTGCGGCCTCAGGGTAGCCCCTGCAGCCGGCCCAGCCGCTGATTGCGACACGGGATTCCACGAGCATTGCCGGACTTCCTCGCCCGGCCCCGGTCCCGGGCTCTCTGCGCACCCAGCCACCTGCTCGTCGGCTGCTGCCGCCTTCCGCGCTCTGCGGGTGGCGCCTAGCCTTCGCTCGTGGCCCTCTATGCGGCGTACGCCTCGAATCTCCATCCACGATGGATGGCCGAACGCGTCCCCCACTCCCCCGCGGTGGGGCCCGGCTGGCTGCAGGGCTGGTGCCTCACCTTCGGTGGAGAGGAACTGAGCATCCATGGCGCCCTGGCCACCGTGGTGGAACGTCCGGGGGCGCAGGTCTTCGTCATGGTGTACGCACTCACCGAATTCGACGAGCGCACGCTGGACCGTTTCGAGGCTGCGGATTTCGGGCTGTACCGCAAGATCCATGTGCGCGTATCCATGCTCAATCGCGACATCACCGCCTGGCTGTACGTGCTCGACGGCTTCGAAGGAGGCGCACCCACCCGTGCCTACCTGCAGGACATCGTGGAGGCGGCAGAGGCAGCCGGCGCGCCGCGCGACTACATCGAGATGTTGCGCGCGACGCCTACCAGCGACTGAGCGCGCTTCGGGCTAGGGTCGGCAACATGCTCACCCCGTATGAACTGGCCCGCGCATCCGCGGCGTCCATCGCGCGCATCACCGGCATCCGCACCCATGAGGTCGCGGTCGTACTTGGCAGCGGCTGGGGCACCGCCGTTGACGCCTTCGGGGCAACCAACAGCGAAGTGGACTACGAGCACATTGATGGCTTCTCCGCCACCAGTGTGGTGGGCCATGCCGGCAAACTGCGAAGCGTCAACATCGGCGCCGACCGTCATGCCCTGGTGTTCATGGGCCGCACCCATTTCTACGAAGGCAAGGGCGTCGACGCCGTCGTGCACAACGTGCGCACGGCAGCTGCTGCCGGCGCCCGTGCCATCATCCTCACCAACGCCGCGGGTGGGCTCGAGACCGAGTGGAGGCCCGGCACCGTGGTGCTGATCGCGGATCACATCAACCTCACTGCCTGTTCCCCCATCACCGGTGCCAACTTCATCGACCTCACCGATGCCTACTCGCCGCGTCTGCGCGCCCTGTGCAGGGACATCGACCCCACCCTGCCCGAAGGCGTGTACGCGGGCCTCACCGGTCCCCATTACGAGACACCGGCCGAGATCCGCTATCTGGGCGGCATCGGCGCGCAACTGGTCGGGATGTCCACGGTGCTGGAGACCATTGCAGCCCGCGAAGCCGGCCTTGAGGTACTGGGGGTCTCGCTGGTCACCAATCTGGCGGCCGGACTCAGCGGTGAGCCCTTGAACCACGAAGAGGTGCTGGAGGCCGGTCGCTCCGCGACTGCGCGTGTCGGCAACCTGTTGGCCGGCGTGCTGCGGAAGATGTGATGCTCGACGACGCCTTGCGCGCCCGCATCCTGGCCTGGCGCAATGACGATCCCGACGACGGCACGGTGGCCACCACCGAGGCCTGGCTGGCCGCCGCCGGCAACGGCGACTCCCAGGCAGCGGCCGAACTGGCGAGCGCCTTCGGCCCCTTCCTGGAATTCGGCACCGCAGGTTTGCGTGGCCCGCTGGGCCCCGGGCCCTCGCGCATGAATCGCGCTGTGGTCTCGCGCGCCGCGGCAGGCATCGCCCAATACCTGTTGCAGCACAATGGCAGGAGCGCAGTCATCGGCTACGACGCGCGGCATCGCAGCCTCGACTTCGCCCTGGACACCGCCGAGATCCTGTCCGGTGCCGGCATCCACGCGTTGGTCATGCCGACATCGCTTCCCACGCCCCTGCTCGCGTACGCCATTCGCGCACTGCAGGCGGACGCCGGCATCATGGTGACGGCGTCGCACAATCCCGCGCAGGACAACGGCTACAAGGTCTATCTCGGCGATGGCAGCCAGATCATCCCGCCCGTCGACGCCGAGATCGCCGCCCACATCGCGGCCGTCCCGTCCGTGGCCTCGATTGCGCGAGGTGAGGACTTCACCATGCTCACCCATGACATCGTCGATGCCTATGTCAATGCCGCGGCCTCCACGGTGGCACCCGACGCACCACGCGCCATCCGCGTGGTCTCGACCTCGTTGCACGGTGTGGGCCATGAACCGTGGATGGCCGTCATGCGCGCCGCCGGGTTCCGTGTGCCGTCGGTGGTGCTGGCGCAGGCTGCGCCGGACCCCGACTTCCCCACTGTCGCCTTCCCCAACCCGGAGGAGTCCGGAGCCGCCGACATGCTGCTGGCGCACGCCGCCGCAGAGCGCTCGGACATTGCCATCGCGCACGACCCGGACGCCGATCGCTGTGCGGCCGGTGTCTTCGATCCGCGCATGGACGCCTGGCGCCTGCTCAGTGGTGACGAGCTCGGGACCCTGCTCGCCTGGTGGACCATGGAACGCGCCGCGCGCTTCGACCTGCCGGCACCCACAGGCGTCCTCGCCAACTCCATTGTCTCCAGCACCCTGCTGCTGCGCATGGCGGAAGCAGCGGGCCTGCGTTCGCAGCAGACACTCACCGGCTTCAAATGGATCGCCCGCGTACCCGAGCTGGAATTCGGCTACGAAGAGGCACTCGGCTACTGCACGGCACCGCAGCTGGTCGCGGACAAGGACGGCATCACGGCCGGCCTGCGCGTCGCCGAGATGGCGGCGTCGCTCAAGGCGGAGGGGCGGACGCTGCTCGACGCGCTCGACGACATCTACTCTCGTCACGGACTGCACGCCACCTCGCAGCTCTCGCTGCGGATGAACGATCCAGCCGCCATCCGCAAGGCCGTGCAGCAACTGCGCGAACGCCCCCCGGGGTTGCTGGTGGGCGAAGCAGTTACGTCCGTCGTCGACCTGGCCCAGGGTGTCGACGGCCTGCCCCCCACCGACGGCGTGCGCCTGCGCACCCAGCATCTGCAGGTGATCGTGCGCCCCAGTGGCACCGAGCCCAAGCTCAAGTGCTACCTGCAGTACGTCACGGCCTTCGAGCACGACTCCCGCGAGCGCGCCGCCCAGGTGCTGGAGGCACTCAAGGCAGAGATCAGGACCGCCCTCGGCCTCTGAGCCCCCAACCAGCACCAGCAGTGCGTTGTACGTCCAGCAACCCTCCACGGGTTGTTGGTGTTACAACCCGGTCAGACGGCGGCGTCGAGGACGGCCTTCACCATCTCGATGGTCGTCGAGGGATGCAGCAGCGCGAAGCGACCGACCACCTCGCCCTCCCACACGGTGGGGGTGGCGAAGGCCACCTGCTCTTCGAGCAGGCGGTTCTGCAGGGCCAGGTAGTCGTCCTTGCCCCAGCCCGGCCGGCGCCACAACACCACCGACAGGCCCGGCTCGCGGATGAGCTCCACGTGCGGCAGGTCGTTGATGAGGGAGGCCGTGTCCTGGGCCAGATCTAGCACCTGCTGGACGGCGGCCGCATAGGCGTCGGTGCCGTGCACCGCCAGCGAGAACCACATTGGCAGGCCACGCGCCCGTCGGGAGAGATGGTGCGCGAGATCCGTGGGGTTCCAGTACACGGGGTGATCGGCCTGATGCAGCGGGTCCAGATAGGACGCATGTTGCGTGTGCACAGAAGCCGCCTGGTCGGGATCCTTGTAGAGCAGGGCCGCACAATCGAAGGGGGCGAACCACCACTTGTGGGGATCGGTGATGAAGGAGTCCGCGTACTCGAGGCCGGCGAAGCGCCAGCGCTGGTCGGAGAGCAGCGCCGCACCGCCGTAGGCACCATCCACGTGCATCCACAGGTTGCGCTCACGGCAGATCTCACTGATGCCCTGCAGATCGTCGACGATGCCGGCATTGGTGGTACCGGAGGTGGCGACGATCGCGACCACCGGCGGGCCCTGATAGTCGTCCAGGGCGCGCCGCACATCCTCGCCGGTGAGGCGGTGATCGGTGGAGGGAATGACCACGGCCTCTACGTCGAGGATACGCAGCGCATTTGCCACGGACGAGTGCGCCTCGTCGCTGCAGGCGATGCGAACCTCGCGGACACCGAAGCGCTTGCGCCCGATCTCACGGGCCACCGCCAGGGCCGAGAGATTGCCAGCGGAACCGCCAGAGACGAAAGTGCCGCCCGCGGTGGCGGGCATCCCGGCCAGATCGGCGATCCAGCGCAGCACCTGATTCTCCGCCACCAGGGCACCCGAGGCCTCCAGCCAGGAGCACCCCTGCAGCGAGGCGATGGAAACCACGGTGTCGAAGAGCAGTGCGGCCTTGGTGGGCGCTGCCGGGATGAAGCCGAAGAAGCGCGGGCTGTCCGTGGACAGCACGTTGGAAGCGATATGGCGGACATACGCATCGAGCACTTCGCGTGGATCACGACCGTATCGGTCGATGAAGCCCTCGAGCGCCGCGATGATGGGCTCCGGCGGGCTGGGGTGATCAAGGGGTGTGTCCGTGAAACTCAGACGGGTGCGCACGTACTCGAAGACGAGTCCGGCGAGATGCGGGTCATATCGATGCATGCGATCTGCGGGACGGGTCTCCGCGACGGCGTGCAGGTTCATGTACGGGTCGTCGGTCATCGTGGCTCCAGGCACTCGCAGGCGCTCCACACTAACCAATCCCTCTAGGCTGGGGACGTGACTCTGGTCCTCGGAATCAGCGACAGCGACTTGGCTGCGGCGACCGGTTCGGATGCGGCACTTCGGCGCTTCCTCTTCGGCCTGCCGGGCGTCGATCAGGTGGGAGCGGAGGCGCGGGCGGCGGCACTGGGAACCCGGTCCATCAAGGCGCAGACCAAGCGCGACATGATCGACCTCGCCATCTCCATGATCGACCTCACCACGCTCGAGGGTGCGGACACGCCGGGCAAGGTCAATGCGCTGTGCGTGAAGGCCCAGCACCCGGATCCCACCGATCAGAGCGCACCGCATACCGCAGCGGTCTGCGTGTACGGCGACATGGTCCCCTACGCCCTGCAGGCTCTGGGCCCCGATTCGCCGATCCGGATCGCGGCTGTCGCAACCGCCTTCCCCAGTGGTCGTGCCTCTCTGGATGTGAAGATCCTCGATGTCCGTGACGCGGTTGCCAACGGCGCCCACGAGATCGACATGGTGATCGACCGCGGCGCCTTCCTCTCCGGTCGCTATATGCAGGTCTTCGAGGAGATCCAGGCCGTGAAGCAGGCCTGCGAGCATGCGCACCTCAAGGTCATCCTGGAGACCGGCGAACTGCAGACCTATGACAACGTGCGCCGCGCCTCCTGGCTGGCCATGTTGGCCGGGGCCGACTTCATCAAGACCTCGACCGGGAAGGTGCAGCCCGCGGCCACCGCACCGGTGGTGCTCGTCATGCTGGAAGCCGTGCGCGACTGGCATGCCATCACCGGCAAGCACATCGGCATGAAGCCTGCGGGCGGTATCCGCACCACCAAGGATGCCCTCAAGATGCTGGTGCTGGTGAACGAGATTCCCGGCGAGGACTGGCTGTCTCCCGATCTCTTCCGCATCGGTGCCTCGACCCTGCTCAACGACCTGCTCCTGCAGCGCCAACGACTTCGTGACGGTGGCTACTCCGGACCGAACTACGTGACGGTGGACTGACATGGCTCGCATCGAATATGCACCCGCACCCGAATCGCGAGCGGTGGTGAAGCTGCGCAGGCAATACGGGCTCTTCATCGACGGCGAGTTCGTGGAGCCGGCATCCGGCGAGTACTACGCCACCATCAATCCCGCGGACGAATCCCCGTTGGCACTCATCGCCGAGGGTGGGGAGGCCGACGTGGACCGCGCCGTGCGCGCCGCTCGTCGTGCCTTCACCAAGTGGTCGAAGCTCAGCGGCGCCGAGCGCGCCAAGTACATCTACCGCATCGCCCGCATCCTGCAGGAGCGGGCACGTGAGTTCGCCGTTCTCGAGAGCATGAACAACGGCAAGCCCATCAAGGAATCGCGTGACGTCGATATCCCCTTGGTGGCGGCCCATTTCTTCCACTACGCAGGCTGGGCCGACAAGTTGGAATACGCCGGCTTCGGTCCCAACCCACGGCCCGTCGGCGTGGCCGGTCAGGTGATTCCCTGGAACTTCCCACTGCTCATGCTGTCGTGGAAGATCGCGCCGGCGCTGGCCTGCGGCAACACGGTGGTGCTGAAGCCCGCCCAGACCACACCGCTTACGGCACTGCTCTTCGCCGAGGTCTGCCAGCAGGCGGAACTCCCCGCCGGTGTCGTGAACATCGTCACCGGGCACAACCAGACCGGTGCCGCCGTGGTGGCACACAAGGGCGTCGACAAGGTCGCCTTCACCGGCTCCACCGCGGTCGGTCGTCAGATCGCGGAAACAGTTGCGGGCACGCGCAAACGCCTCACCCTGGAACTCGGCGGCAAGGGCGCCAACATCGTCTTCGATGACGCAGCCATGGATCAAGCGGTCGAGGGCATCGTCAACGGCATCTACTTCAATCAGGGTCATGTCTGTTGTGCGGGTTCGCGCCTGCTGGTGCAGGAATCGGTGGCCGAGGAAGTGGTGGCCCGGCTCAAGCGGCGCATGCAGACCCTGCGTGTCGGCGACCCGCTGGACAAGAACACCGATGTCGGTGCCATCAACTCCGCCGCCCAACTGGCCAGGATCTCCGAACTCAGCGACTCCGGCAGCACTGAGGGCGCCGAACGCTGGAGCAGCGATTGCGCCCTGCCCGACAAGGGCTTCTGGTTCGCCCCCACCGTCTTCACCAATGTCTCGCAGGCGCATCGCATTGCACGCGAGGAGATCTTCGGACCGGTGCTTTCGGTGCTCACCTTCCGCACTCCTGCGGAAGCCATCGAGAAGGCCAACAACACGCAGTACGGACTGGCCGCCGGCATCTGGACGGAGAAGGGCTCGCTCATCCTGAAGATGGCGAGCGAGCTGCGCGCGGGCATCGTGTGGGCCAACACCTACAACAAGTTCGATCCGGCCAGCCCCTTCGGCGGCTACAAGGAATCGGGCTACGGGCGCGAGGGCGGCAGGCAGGGCCTGGCCGGCTACCTGGAGGCTGATCACGTATGAGCCGCATCGATGTGCGCAAGACCTACAAGCTCTACATCAACGGCGCCTTCCCGCGCAGCGAGAGCGGCCGCTCCTACGAAGTGCTCGACGCCGGGGGGCGCTTCGCCGCCAACGCCGCGCTGGCCTCCCGCAAGGATGCACGCGACGCCGTGGTCGCTGCACGCAGCGCCTTCAAGGGCTGGTCGCATGCCAACGCCTACCTGCGTGGCCAGATCGTGTACCGCATCGCCGAGGTCATGGAGTCGCGCCGCGCGCAGCTGGTTGCAGACGTAATGGCCTGCGAAGGGCTCACTGAAGCCCGCGCCAAGCGTGTGCTGGATGCCGCCATCGACCGCGTGGTCTGGTATGCCGGCTGGGCCGACAAGCTGCCTGCGGTGCTCGGCAACGCCAATGCCGTATCCGGCCCCTTCTTCAACTTCTCCGTCCCCGAGCCCAGCGGCGTCATCGCCATCGTCGCACCCGAGGCATCGTCGCTGCTGGCGCTGGTCTCCGTCACCATCCCGGTGGTGGTCGCCGGCAACACCTGTGTCGTGGTCACCTCCAGGACCCGGCCCCTGCCAGCCATCACCTGGGCGGAGTGCCTCGCCACCTCGGACCTGCCGAATGGTGTCGTGAACCTGCTCACCGGCGACCATGCCGAGATCGCGCCCTGGCTGGCCTCGCACAAGGACGTCGACGGCATCGACCTCAGCGGTGTGGAAGACGCGGCGCTTGCCCGCAGTCTGGAGGCGGCCGCGGCGGTGAACCTCAAACGCTTTGCGCGTCACGATGCCGAGGAGGATTGGGCCGTGCGACCCAACCTCCGCCGGCTCAGTCGTTTTCTGGAGACCAAGACCATCTTGCAGCCGATAGGGGTATGACATGGTGACTGCAATCTGCTTCCTGCAGATCGACGTGGACAAGATCAACCAGGCAGGGAGCGCCATCAGCAACCTGCCCGGTGTGACCGCCGTGTACTCGGTGACGGGCTCCATCGACCTCATCACGGTGCTTGAGGTGCGCAGCCACGAGGACGTGGCCAAGGTGGTCACCGACGGCATCGCCAAGGTGCCGGGCGTGCAGTCCACGGAGACGCACATCGCCTTCCGCACCTACCGAAACGGCGACATCGAGGCCGCCTTCTCCATCGGTCTCGACTGATCATTTCACCGTGCTGCTCCTCGGGAATGCTGCAGCGACAAGTCCCTGTGGCATGACTCACGGCAAATGTCACCTGCTCGCGGTGAACCCATGGGGCCGTGCCAACTAGGCTGGGTAGGTCCACTCCAAGGAGGTTGAGCGTGGCCAGCGGGACGCTCTATCGCGGACGTGAAGGCATGTGGTCCTGGGTGGCCCATCGCATCACGGGTGTCGCGGTGTATCTGTTTCTTCTCGTGCACGTACTCGACACCGCCCTCGTGCGTGTCGATCCCAACTTGTACGACACCGTCATCGCGTCCTACAAGACGCCCATCGTCAATCTGCTCGAGGTGGGCCTGGTTGCCGCCGTGCTTTACCACGCACTCAATGGCATCCGCATCATCCTCGTCGACTTCTGGAGCAAGGGCCCGCGCTACCAGCGAGCGATGCTCTGGGTGGTCATGGCCATCTGGTTGGTGCTCATGGTGCCAGGCGCCTTCTTCATGCTGCGCCACACCGTCGAGAAGATGTTGGGAGCCTGAGCATGAGCCTCGAAACCTTCAGCGCACCGCGTAGCGGCGCCAAGTCGCGCACCAACTTCGAGATGCTGTCATGGCTCTTCATGCGCATCTCCGGCGTTGTGCTCGTGTTCCTCGTCCTCGGACACCTGCTCATCATGAACATCCTCGATGGCGGCGTGCAGCGCATCAACTTCGGCTTCGTGGCCGGCCGCTGGGCCAGCCCCTTCTGGCAGATCTGGGATCTGCTGCAGTTGTGGCTGGCCATCATCCACGGCACCAACGGCCTGCGCACCATCATCGCCGACTACGCACCGCAGAAGCCGGGCCGGCAAGTGCGCTTCTGGCTGCAGACGGTGTTGATGATCTCCGCGGTCTTCGTGCTCTTCGCCGGCACCCTCGTCATCTTCACCTTCGACCCGACGATTGGCTGACACCATGGTTGAGTATCACAAATTCGATGTCATCATCGTCGGTGCCGGCGGCGCTGGCATGCGAGCCGCCCTCGAGTCCGGCTCGCGCGCACACACCGCCGTCCTCACCAAGCTCTACCCCACGCGTTCCCACACCGGCGCGGCCCAGGGCGGCATGTGCGCCGCCCTCGCCAACGTCGAGGAGGACAACTGGGAGTGGCACACCTTCGACACCATCAAGGGCGGCGACTACCTGGTCGACCAGGATGCAGCGGAGATCATGTGCCGGGAGGCCATCGACGCGGTCATCGACCTGGAGAAGATGGGCCTCCCCTTCAACCGCACGCCTGAGGGTCGCATCGACCAGCGTCGCTTCGGCGGCCACACCCGCAACCACGGCGAGGCCGCGGTGCGCCGTGCCTGCTACGCCGCCGACCGCACCGGTCACATGATCCTGCAGACGCTGTACC
Source organism: Actinomycetes bacterium (assembly GCA_021814565.1). Lineage (GTDB taxonomy): Bacteria > Actinomycetota > Actinomycetes > S36-B12 > UBA5976 > JAKALQ01. The sequence continues at coordinate 11,721 of JAKAIC010000031.1, forward strand.
AGAACTGCGTGAAACAGGGCATCGAGTTCTACAACGAGTACTACGTGCTCGATGTCATCATGGATGAATCCGGCGGCACGCCACGCGCCGCCGGTGCCGTCGCCGTTGAGCTCGCCACCGGCGTGGTGCACGTCTTCCACGCCAAGTCCGTCATCTTCGCCACCGGCGGCTACGGCAAGGTCTTCAAGACCACCTCCAATGCGCACACGCTCACCGGTGACGGTGTCGGCGTGGTGTACCGCAAGGGCCTGCCCTTGGAGGACATGGAGTTCTTCCAGTTCCATCCCACGGGGCTGGCGGGCCTGGGAGTGCTCCTCACCGAAGGTGCACGCGGCGAGGGCGGCATCCTGCGCAATGCCAGCGGCGAGCGCTTCATGGAGCGCTACGCCCCCACCATCAAGGATCTGGCCCCGCGTGACATGGTCTCGCGCTCCATGGTGCTTGAGGTGCGCGAAGGTCGCGGCGCCGGTCCCAACAAGGACTACGTCTACCTCGATCTCACGCACCTGCCCAAGGAGCAGATCGAGGAGAAACTGCCGGACATCACCGAGTTCGCACGCACCTACCTGGGTGTGGATCCGGTAACCGAGCTGGTGCCGGTGTTCCCCACCGCGCACTACGCCATGGGCGGCATCCCCACCAACGTCAACGCCGAAGTGCTGCGCAACAATGTCGACGTGGTTCCCGGCCTGTATGCGGCCGGTGAGTGCGCCTGCGTGTCCGTGCACGGCGCCAACCGCCTCGGCACCAACTCGCTGCTCGACATCAATGTCTTCGGTCGTCGCGCCGGCATCGCGGCTGCAGAGTACGCCAAGGACGCGGAGTGGCCGGTGCTGCCCGCGAACCCCGAGGCCTTCGTGGTGAACATGCTGGAGCAGCTGCGCAACTCCAATGGAAGCGAACGGGTCTCCGAACTGCGCAAGGCCATGCAGGAGACCATGGACATGAATGCGCAGGTCTACCGCAACGAGGAGACGCTCACCAAGGCGCTTTCCGACGTGCAGGCTCTCAAGGAGCGCTACAAGCAGGTGTCGGTGCAGGACAAGGGCCAGCGCTACAACACGGATCTGTTGGAGGCCGTCGAACTGGGCTTCCTGCTGGATCTCGCCGAGGCGCTCACCTACTGCGCGGTGAATCGCAGGGAATCGCGCGGTGGGCACGCCCGCGAGGACTACCCCAACCGCGATGACGCGAACTTCCTGGCGCACAGCATGCTCTACAAGCAGGCCGACGGCTCGTTGCGCCTCGAGAAGAAGCCCGTCACCATCACCCGCTACCAGCCGATGGAGCGTAAGTACTGATGTCCACGCTAGAACATGCACCCGCGGAGATGCCGGCGCCGGTCGCGATCGATGTCACCTTCCGCATCCGTCGCTTCAATCCGGAGATCGACAGCGAGCCGCACTGGGAGGACTACGTCGTTCCGGCCTTCCCGACCGATCGCATCCTGGACGGTCTGGCCAAGGTCAAGGCCGATGTCGACGGCACCCTGACCTTCCGTCGTTCCTGTGCGCACGGCATCTGCGGTTCCGACGCCATGCGCATCAACGGCCGCAACCGCCTGGCCTGCAAGACCCTGGTGAAGGACTTCGATCCCGGCAAGCCGATCACGGTGGAGGCCATCAAGGGCCTGCCGCTGGAGAAGGATCTGGTCGTCGACATGGAGCCCTTCTTCAAGGCTTTCCGCGATGTCATGCCCTTCCTTGTCACCGACGGCAGGCACCTGCCCGAGAAGGAATGGCTGCAGTCGGCCGAGGATCGCGCCATCTTCGATGACACCACCAAGTGCATCATGTGCGCCGCCTGCACCACCTCCTGCCCGGTCTTCTGGACGGATGGCCAGTACTTCGGCCCCCAGGCCATCGTCATGGCCCATCGCTTCATCTTCGACTCCCGCGACACTGCCGGTGCGCAGCGCCTGGAGATCCTCAATGACAAGGAAGGCGTGTGGCGTTGTCGCACCACCTTCAACTGCACCGATGCCTGTCCCCGTGGCATCGAGGTCACCAAGGCCATCCAGGAAGTGAAGCGCGCGCTCATCATGCGCTGATCTCCCTGCACCAAAGAGCCCGGCTGCGGTCGGGCTCTTTGCATTCTGCGACGATTCCACGCCCGGCCGCTTCTCCGGCTGCAAGCGCACGCGTAGTCTGGAAAGTGGGCAACCCGATCGCCCGCATCGAGGTGATGTTCATGCGCGCACCACGCTTCATCCATCAGCACAAGTTCGATCTGGCGGCGGATGCCCTGCTCCTTGCCTCCGGGCTCTTCGCGCTGGTCGCCTCAATCGGCATCACACTGCTGTGGGTGACGGGTGACATCCCTGACGATGTCTCGGAATCCGCCAGCGTGCTCAGCCAGTTGCTGAGCCTGCTCATGCTCGTCATCGGCGCCTTCGTCGGTCCCGCGCTGGCCTGGAGGCTGCACGGCCGTCGCTTGCGCGCACGGCTGCTGTTCGCGCCCTTCCTCTCCATCCTGGCCGTCAGCGGGCTGATGATCCTGCTCTCCTTCGTCGCCTCTCTCGTGCACTGGCTGCTGTCGCCTCTGACCGCCTGGGAGTTCACCGGTGCCATCGTCATCCTGGTCGTGACCAGCACCCTCTTCATCGGCATCCTCTGGCACGCCATGCGTGATGCCATGGCACCCGCCGGCGATCCGCCACAGCTGGAGCTGCTGCGCCTGCTGTCACTTCTGGGTTTGGTGGTGCTCGCCTTCGTGGTGGCCGGCGCTGCCGCGCTGGGCTACGGCGGTGGCATTGCGGAGGCGCTCATCTTCGCCATGCTCATGGGCTTCGCCGGGTCAATGACCACGGTCTTCGGGAACCGGCTCGACGACGCCGGCGCCCTGCATGAGAGTCACCTGCGAGGCTGAGTCAGCCCAGCGGGTAGTCACGAACGGGGTGCCACACCTGGCGCTCGTCCTGCTGGTAGAGCGTGAATCCCCTGGCCTCGAAGGAAAAGCGGTACTCGGCGAATTCCTCGAAGGCGCGATCCATGCGCTCCTCGGCAATCTGCTGCACCAGGGTGACATGGGGGTGGTACGGGAAATGACGTCGCCGCAACAAGGGGCCGGTTCGCACCGCGCGCTCCAGCGCCTCGCAACTGGCGATGCCCTCATTCACCACCAGGAACACCACCGGTGAGATGGGGCGGAAGCTGCCCGAGCCATGCAGTGAGATGGCGAAGGGATGCACCCGCGAGGCCACGTCACGCAGGTGCGCATCGATGCCCTCGAGCATGGTGGGCGAGACCAGGGCCGGCGGCAGCAGCGTTATGTGGGTGGGGATGGCGCGGGCCTGGGGATCACCCAGACGTTCGCGCGCCTCCCGCACCAGCGACCCGCAGGGTTCGGGAATGGCGAGCGCCACGCCGATCGTCACCGAACCCGGCTCCACCACCGGAGCCAGCGCGGTGAGCGTCTCGTCGTGCGTCATGTCAACGACCCGCGCGGCGCACGAAACCGATGGCGTCGTACACGGCATCGAGGGTCGCGGCCGCAGCCTGTCGTGCCTTCTCGGCGCCATCCTTCATCAGCTGCTCCAGTTGCGCGCGGTCCTCAAGCAGCGACTGCACCGTGGCCTGGAAGGGCTCGGCGTAGGCGATGACGGCGGCGGCCGCCTGCTTCTTGAGCTCGCCGTACATCTGGCCCTGCAGGCCGGCCACGATCTCCTCGATGGGCTGGCCGGTGAGGCCGTGGATGATGGAGATGAGGTTGGAGACGCCGGGCTTGCGCTGGGGATCGAAGCGGATCTCGGTGTCCGAGTCGGTGACCGCGGACTTGATCCGCTTCTCGATGGTCTTCAGTGGATCAAGAAGGTTGACGCAGCCCGCCGGGGACGACTTGCTCATCTTGGCGTTGGGTTCCTGCAGGTCGTTGATCTTGGCCGTGTTCTTCATGATGTGCGGCTCCGGCACCACCAGGGTCCGGCCATAGCGCTTGTTGAAGCGCTGGGCCAGGTCCCGGGACAACTCCAGATGCTGGCGCTGATCCTCACCCACCGGCACGGCGTTGGCTCCGTAGATGAGGATGTCAGCGGCCATCAGCACGGGGTAGGTGAAGAGGCCCACATTGGTGCTGTCGGCGCCCGCCTTGGCCGACTTGTCCTTGAACTGCGTCATGCGGCCGGCCTCGCCGAAGCCGGTCATGCAGGCAAGTACCCACATGAGTTCCGCATGCTCGGGCACATGACTCTGCACGAAGACGGCTCCCCGCTGCGGATCCACACCGGCCGCCATGAGCTGGGCGTAGGAGACGAGGGTGCGCTGGCGCACAACCTCGGGCTCGGTGGCCACCGTCAGTGCGTGCAGGTCAGCTACCCCGTAGAAGCACTCATGGGATTCCTGGAGCACCGGCCAGTACTGCACCGCTCCCAGCAGGTTGCCGAGATGGAAGGAATCGGCGGTTGGCTGGATCAGGGACAGCACACGGGGGCGGGCGTTCATCCGCCTATTCTGGCAAAGGCTCCGACGGTGCCGAAATCGCCGGCTCGATGCGCACCCTGGCCACCCGCATGCCCTCCACCGCCTCGATCACCAGCAGGTGATCGCCCACGGTAACCGTCTGCCCCAGCTCGGGCAGACGCCCGGTGCTGGCAACGATGAAACCGGCCACCGTCTCGTAGGGCCCCTCGGGCAGCACGATGCCGTATTCGTCGGCGAAATCCTCGAGATTCATGAGGCCATCAATGCTGCGGGCGTCGATGACCTCGGCCACGTCGTATTCATCGCGGATATCGCCCACGACCTCCTCCACCAGGTCCTCCATGGTGATCACGCCGGCCGTGCCGCCGTACTCGTCCTCGACCACCGCCATATGGGTGTGCAGGCGCCGCATCTCCGAGAGAGTGGGGATGACGGACTTGGTGCCCGGGAAGCGCGCGATCTCTCGGACCAGCTCCGAAACCCGCAGTGAGCGCTCGGACATGCCTGGCGCCAGCACGTCGCGCACGTGCACGAAGCCGATGACATCGTCCGACGATTCGCCGGTGACGGGATAGCGCGAATAGGGCTGCTCGGAGACGAACTTGGCCGCCTTGAAGATGGGCATGTCACCGTCAATGAACACCACGTCCGGTCGCGGCACCATGACCTCGCGCAGTTCGCGATTGCCGGCCTCGAAGACCTCATCGATCAGTTCGCGCTCCTCGGCCGTGAGGTCCTCGTGGGCGGCCACGATGTCGCGCAATTCCTCGCCGCTCATGGCCTCGCGATGCACGGTGGGATCGGCGCCGAGCAGACGCACGATGCCATTGGTGGAGACGGTGAGCAGCCAGATAACCGGTCGGGTGATACGGGCCAAGATCTCCACCGGCCAAGCGGCGGCCAGCGAGATGGCCTCGGCGTTCTGGATGGCCAGGCGCTTGGGTACCAGCTCGCCCAGCACCAACGACACATAGGCGACCGCCAGCGTGACACCCAGGAAGGCGACGGTGCGGGCCACGCCGCTGGACAGTCCCCAGCCTCGCAGCGTCGGTTCGATGAGTGGCGAAAGCTCAGTGGCGCCCAAGCCGGCACTCAGGAAGCCGGTGACTGTGACCCCCACCTGGGCGGCGGCGAGGAAGCGCGTGGGATTGGCCACCAGCCGGGACAGCACCTCTCCACGGCGGCCGCGGTGTGAGAGCTGCTGCACCTGACTCTCGCGCAGCGACACCAGCGCGATCTCGAAGGCCACGAAGACGCTCGCCACCAGGATGAAGAGCAGGACGAGCCCGATGCGGGGCGCGATTTCGCTCATGACGACAGACTATCGGCCACGCTCAGCCGCACCCCGTATAGCATCGACGAATGCGCCGGCGGAGGACCATGTGACCAGATACCACTTCCCCACAGATCCCATTGCCGATGCGGCGGCCGTGGTGCAGGGCGACTGCTTTCGCATCACGGTCCTCACCGAAGGTCTGGTGCGGCTTGAGTACGCGCCGGACGGCTGTTTCGAGGATCGAGCCTCCACCTTCGCCATCCGCCGTCGACTGCCCGTTCCCGCCTTCCAGCTGCAGGATGACCCCGGTCAGCTCATCATCACCACTGCACGCTTCCGTCTGGTCTATGACAAGCGGCCCTTCAGCAGTGCCGGCCTCAGCATCGATGTGCTGGGCGGCGTCGCCAACCACGGTGCGACCTGGCGCTACGGCACGGCCGTGCCGGAGAACATGGGCGGAAATCCCAACCTCGGTGGCACGACGCGAACCCTCGACATGATCGACGGTCGGGTCGACATGGGCGACGGCATTGCCTCACGAGTCGGCTATGCCGAGCTCGATGACTCCGCGTCGATGCTCTTCACTGCTGACGGGTGGGTGGCCGCGCGCGATGGCAGTCGCCAGGACCTGTACGTCTTCGCCTACGGGCACGACCATGCCCAGGCGCTGCAGGCCTTCTACGCGGTCTCCGGCTCCACCCCACTACTGCCACGCTGGGCACTGGGCAATTGGTGGAGCCGTTACCACCGTTACACCGCGGACGAGTACCTGGCGCTGATGCAGCGCTTCCGTGACGAGCGCATCCCCATGTCCGTGGCCGTCATCGACATGGACTGGCATCTCGTAGATGTCGATCCCAAGTACGGCAGCGGCTGGACGGGGTACACCTGGAATCGTCAGCTCTTCCCTGATCCGCCGGCCTTCCTCGATGCATTGCATGCGCAGGGCAAGCAGGTCACCTTGAACGTGCATCCCGCCGACGGGGTACGTGCCTTCGAGGACGCCTACGGCGCGGTCTGCGAGGCCCTGGGCCGCGATCCCAGTCTGGGTGAGCCGGTGCTCTTCGACGTCACCGATCACGCCTTCATGGATGCCTACTTCGATGTGCTGCATCGAGGGTTGGAGCGCCAGGGAGTGGATTTCTGGTGGCTGGACTGGCAATCGGGACCCTATTCGCGAATCCCTGGTATCGACCCCTTGTGGATGCTCAACCACTTCCACTTCCTGGACAACGCGCGGGACGGTCGTCGCCCACTCACCTTCTCGCGCTATGCCGGTCCCGGCAGTCATCGCTATCCGGTCGGCTTCTCCGGCGACACCATCATCAGCTGGGACTCACTGGCCTTCCAGCCCGAATTCACCGCCACCGCCGCCAACCTCGGCTACGGCTGGTGGAGCCACGACATCGGTGGTCACATGTTCGGCCACAAGGATGACGAGCTCACGGCACGCTGGCTGCAACTCGGCGTCTTCTCCCCCATTCTGCGCCTGCACTCCACTTCCAACGCCTTCATGACCAAGGAACCCTGGAGTTTCGGGTCCGAAACCCGCGAGGTCATGACCACAGCCCTGCGCCTGCGTCAGCAGTTGCTGCCCTACCTGCACACCATGAACCATCGCGCGGCCGCCGGTTCGCCCATCGTGCAGCCGCTGTACCACCGATGGTCGCGCGCCCCTGAGGCCTACGCGCATCCCCAGCAGTTCTGCTTCGGCAGCGAGTTGCTGGTGGCGCCCATCACCTCCCCCATGGACGTGCACACGCGGCTGGGCGCCAGCAGCGCATGGCTACCCGCCGGCGTCTGGGTCGACATGT
>JAKAIC010000032.1 GCA_021814565.1 Actinomycetes bacterium
CTCCGCCTGACGACGGTAGTCCTGACCGCAGTTGTAGCAGCGAACCGACCGCCGCAGCCAAACCTTCCTGATGCCCCACATCGCTTCCTCCCCGTTTTCGCCGACAACTTCAGCGTATGCCTCGGCCACCCCGAAACGCGAGAGGCCGGGGCAACCCGCCAATGTCCGAATCCGTCACCCACAAAGGCGACAGTTGGGAGAATCCTGTTATCGCATTAGTGGGTGATGACATTTCGGGCGTATCGCCCGCGCGAGGTCGCGCGATCCCGAGGCTGGCACCGTGGTGTCCTCCGAACCGCGCCGATACCATGCTGTGAAGGGGGTGGTCGGGATGCTGGAACGCAATGGCGATGAAGCGCGCGACGAGCGAGGTAGCGAACTGCCGTCGGAGGCGGAGTCGCAGGAGTCGTTTGAGGCGTCCCGCCACCAGCATCCTTCCAAGCAGCGCCGGCGGGATGAGCCGTGGGGCGGCCCTCACGCAAGCCTGTGGAAGCGGCTACTCGCTGCGTCCGTCAAGGCATCTGGTATTCGCATTGGACGTTTTCCGCAGTAGCGAGTTTGGCTAAAACAGGTGCCCGGCGATGCGGCGCTGTTCCGCGGTTGGTCGGCTGTCGTGTTCGCGCAGATGCGTCACCAACCGTGCCGTCCAAAGGCGCACCGAAGCGTCGGGCTGCCTGGCACCGACCATCAGTCGGAGTAGCAGGTTCGTGCGGTCTCGGTTGCGGAGGACGCCCGCACGGTCGTTGAGCAGGTTGCGGAAGTCCTTGATGTGGCTTTCCAGCGGCGCCGTGCTCTCTATGCCCGGACGTGAGCCCCTGCTGCGTATCTGGTTCAGCACCAGGCGCTCGTTGGTGGTGAGCCAGCGGGCGACGGCTGGGCCTCCCGGCGTGCCAGCGAACTCGCTGCGAAGCCCCTGCTTGTAGAGGTTCCATGCTGCTTCCGAGCGGAACGCGTCCCCAGCGTTCGTATACAGCGGGTGCCGCTCTATGCGGGGAACGTCATAGCCCGCCGCTGCGAGGTCGATACACACCGCGTCGGCCAGGTTCTGCTCCCAATGCCAGACGCACCGCAGGTGGCAGTGGACGCCCCAGTTCCAGTGGATGGCGCGGATAAGGTCGCCAGCCCCATCACTCACCACCGTGAGCGGACTACCCGACATGCTGTTGATGAACGACGTCCAGGTGGCGCTGGAAACGCTCTTCACCGCTACGGCTTTCAGGAGTTTGCCCTCCCCGAGCGTCCCGTTGGGGCCCGCCTCGTAGCCGTAGGCGAACATCACCTCGAACGCCTGCTGTCCGGTTGTCTTGAAGCTGAACTTGGAACTGTCTAGCAGCACCACGGTCGGCCAATGCGTCGGCGCCGGCACCACCGCGTCGGTGAAGACCTCCACCCAGTCCGCGACCAGTTGGCCCATCTGGACACCACGGCGCAGGTGCTGGCCCTGCTGCTTCGGTGGCAGCGGGGCGTGCCGTGGAGCCCGACGCCGCGGCTGCCCCGCCCTGTCCCGAAACTCGCGGCGCGCCGCCAGCGTCGCCTGCCGGTAGGTCATCCCCTTGCCGACCTCGTGAAGCGCAGTCGCTATCTGGGCGGCCACGAACTCGTAGGAGTTGGCTATGGGCTGGCCGGTTGCCCGGCTCACATGTTGCGAGCAGTCCGCGCACCAGTATTCGGCGCCCACCACCCGGCTCAGTTTTGGCGAGATCCGGTGCCACTCCGTCCGGTCATACGGATTGACGCAGCGCCACCGCTGCCGCCGCGTGGCTCCCTTGCCTTGATAGCCGTCCCGGACGACCCGATGCCGGTCGTGCCCTGGACGCGGACATACCGGCGCGGGTTCGTGAGCATCCCCCGTTATCACCTTTGGGACGCTACTCCTCGTCACCCACTAATGCGATAACAGGGAGAATCTGAGTCACAGCGACTCAGATTCTCTGCCATGAAATTGACAGATCGTCTGCGCGAGGTCACACTATGCAGCACGTGGGTTGATCCACAGCCCCCGGTAGCACAGGAGACAGACATGGCCCGCGCGGTCGGTATTGACCTGGGAACGACGAACTCCGTCGTTGCCGTACTCGAAGGTGGCGAGCCCACCGTTATTGCCAACGCCGAAGGCGCCCGCACCACCCCCTCGGTGGTCGCGTTCGCCAAGAACGGCGAAGTCCTGGTCGGCGAGGTGGCCAAGCGCCAGGCCGTCACCAACACCGAGCGCACCATCCGCTCCGTGAAGCGCCACATGGGAACCGACTGGAAGGTCGACATCGACGGCAAGGCCTATCGCTCGCAGGAGATCAGCGCGCGCACGCTCATGAAGCTCAAGCGCGACGCCGAGGCCTACCTGGGCGAGACCATCACCGACGCCGTCATCACCGTCCCCGCCTACTTCAACGACGCGCAGCGCCAGGCCACCAAGGAGGCCGGCGAGATCGCAGGCCTCAACGTGCTCCGCATCATCAACGAGCCCACCGCCGCGGCACTGGCATATGGCCTGGACAAGGGTGACAAGGAGCAGACCATCCTCGTCTTCGACCTCGGCGGTGGCACCTTCGACGTGTCGCTGCTGGAGATCGGTGAGGGCATCGTCGAGGTCAAGGCCACCAGCGGCGACAACCACCTCGGTGGCGACGACTGGGACGACGCGGTCATCACGCACCTCGTCACCAACTTCAAGAACGCGCACGGCATCGACCTCTCCAAAGACAAGATGGCGTTGCAGCGGCTGCGTGAGGCGGCGGAGAAGGCCAAGATCGACCTCTCCCAGTCCTTGCAGGCATCCATCAACCTGCCCTACATCACGGCCGGCGCCGACGGCCCGCTGCACCTGGACGAGACGCTCTCGCGTTCTCAGTTCGAGTCGCTGACAGCCGACCTGTTGCAGCGTTGCCGCACGCCGTTCGAGAACGTCATCCGTGACGCCGGCGTCAAGGTCTCCGAGATCGATCACGTGGTGCTGGTCGGCGGCTCCACCCGTATGCCCATGGTCACCGAACTGGTGAAGCAGCTCACCGGTGGCCGCGAGCCCAACAAGGGCGTGAACCCGGACGAGGTGGTGGCGGTTGGTGCCGCACTGCAGGCCGGCGTGCTCAAGGGCGAGGTCAAGGACGTCCTGCTCCTCGACGTCACACCGCTGTCCCTCGGCATCGAGACCAAGGGTGGCGTGATGGCCAAGATCATCGAGCGCAACACCACCATTCCCACCAAGCGCTCGCAGGTCTTCACCACCGCTGACGACAACCAGCCCTCGGTGAGCATCCAGGTGTTCCAAGGCGAGCGTGAGATGACCGCCTACAACAAGAAGCTCGGCACCTTCGAGCTGGTGGGCCTGCCCCCGGCACCACGTGGCGTCCCGCAGATCGAGGTCACCTTCGACATCGATGCCAACGGCATCGTGCATGTGGCGGCCAAGGATCTCGGCACCGGCAAGGAGCAGTCGATCACCATCTCCGGTGGCTCGGGCCTCTCCAAGGAGGAGATCGACCGCATGATGCGTGACGCCGAGGCGCATGCCGCTGAGGACCACAAGCGTCGTGAAGAGGTCGAGGCGCGCAACAACGCCGAGGCGCTCGTCTACCAGACCGAGAAGTTCCTGAAGGACAACGAGGACAAGATCGCCGAAACCCGCGGCGAGACCGACGCAGCCTTGGCCGAGACCAAGAGCGCGCTCGAGGGAACCGATATGGAGGCCATCAAGTCCGCCGCCGAGAAGCTGGCTGCTGCCTCGCAGGCCATGGGTGCAGCGATGTACCAGGCCGAAGCTGCGGCCGGAGCCGAAGCCGGCGCCGGTGCTTCCGGCAACCCCGACGATGACATCGTCGAGGGTGAAGTCGTCGACGAGGACAAGCAGCCGTGACCGAGCACGAGGGCGAATCGGGCTTCGTCTTCAAGGACAAGCGCAAGATCGACCCGGAGACGGGCGAGGTTCGCAATGCTGCCGAGGAGGGCGTGGATATATCCGCGCCCTCCGAAGGCACTGCGGCCAACGCCGATGCCGCCGCGTCAGACAGCGAGGCCCTCATCGGCATGGAGATCGCAACGCTGCGTGAGGACGTGCAGCGCATCCAGGCCGAGTACGCGAACTACCGCAAGCGCGTCGAGCGTGACCGTTCGGTGGCTCGAGACAACGCCATTGCCGATGTGCTGACGGCCCTGCTGCCGGTGCTCGACGACATGCAGCGCGCACGTGAGCACAACGAATTCACGGGCGCTCTCAAGGCGCTGGGTGAAGCGGTGGAAGCCGTGGCCACGCGCTTCGGGCTCGAGACCTACGGTGCCGCTGACGAGCCCTTCGATCCCGCCGTGCACGAGGCACTCACGCACACCACTGCCGACGACGCCGGTGAGCACCCGGTGACGGTCGTCAGTGGCGTCTACCAGGTCGGATACCGCCACGCCGGTCGCGTGCTGCGCCCGGCACGGGTCGGCGTCGAGGATCGCGCAGTCGGCGACCCCGCCTGACGCTGACATTTCCACATTCGACGGCCCCGGGAGGAGGTGCAACACATGAACCAGGACTGGTTGGAGAAGGACTTCTACAAGACGCTGGGCGTCGACAAGTCGGCCACGGCTGACGAGATCAAGAAGTCCTACCGCACGCTGGCCAAGCAGTTGCACCCCGATGCCAATCAGGGTGATGCCAAGGCCGAAGAGCGTTTCAAAGCGGTCTCCGAGGCCTATGACGTCGTCGGCAACGAGGCCTCCCGCAAGGAGTACGACGAGGCGCGTGAGCTGTTCGCGCGCGGCGCCTTCCCCGGCAGCGCTGGCGGCGGCTTCCCGGGCGGCTTCCCGGGCGCGCAGGGCATGAACTTCGACCTCGGCGACCTCTTCGGTGGCATGTTCGGCGGCGGGAGTACGGGGGGACGTCGTCCGCAACGTGGCAATGATCTCGAGACCCGCACCACGCTTTCCTTCGCTGATTCGTTGCATGGCATCACCATCCCCTTGCGGCTCACGGGTGATGCCCGCTGCGAGGTCTGCCATGGCAGCGGTGCCAAGCCGGGCACGCAACCGCGCACCTGCCCCACCTGCAATGGCAGTGGTCACACGCAGCGCAGCATGGGTGGTTTCGGCTTCTCCGAGCCCTGTCGCGAATGCCGCGGCCAGGGAACGGTCATCGACAACCCATGCAGCGAATGCCGGGGCAGTGGAGCGGTGCGCACCACGCGCACGGTGCAGGTCAAGATCCCGGCGGGGGTGAAGGACGGCGCGCGCATCCGCCTCGCAGGTCGCGGCGGTCCCGGCGCCAACGGTGGGCCAGCGGGTGATCTCTTCGTCATCGTCACCGTCACACCGCATCCGGTGTTCGGCCGCAAGGACGACCACCTCACGGTCACCGTGCCCGTCACCATCGATGAAGCCACCCTGGGCGCCAACATCCCGGTGCCCGTCGTCACCGGCGGCTCGGTGTCCTTGAAGGTGCCCGCCGGTACCACGCACGGCAAGACCTTCCGCATCAAGGGCCGCGGCGTGCCCTCGGCCAAGGGCCGCGACGGCGATCTGCTCGTCACCATCGAGATCGCCGTTCCCCACAAGCTTCCCAAGGCGGCACGCGAGGCGCTCGAGCAGTACGCCGAGGCCATGAAATCCGAGAACCCGCGCGACGAACTGCTGGAGCGCGCGGCTCGCGCACCGCGGATCGAGCCGGAGCCCTAAATGCAGCAGTTCACGCCGGATGTTGATGCGCCGCTGTACGGCATCGGTGTGGCGGCCGCCATGGCGGGAATGCACCAGCAGACCCTGCGCCAGTACGACCGCCTGGGACTGGTGGTGCCCGAGCGCACCGCCGGTCTCACCCGCCTCTACTCCCTGCGCGACATCGCCCGCCTGCACGAGATCGCTGCGCTTTCGGCCGAGGGTGTGAACCTGGTCGGTATCGCACGCATCCTCGCCCTGGAGACGGAGAACGCACGCCTGCGCGACCGTCTCGCCGAACTCTCGCAGCAGGCCAATTCCACCGCTCTGGTGGTCTGGCGCCCCAATCGCAGGCGCTGAGTAATACCAAGCTTTTTCAGGCATCAGCAAGACGGAGGCCGAGATCATGACCACCCAACTCACCACCCGCGCCCAGGACGCGCTCTCCACGGCGGCACGCACCGCCGGTGCCAAGGGCAACCCGCAACTCGAGCCCCTGCACCTGCTGGCCGGGCTGCTGGAGCAGGGCGAGGAGAGCATCGCCGTGGCGCTCCTGCGCCAGAGCGGCGTTGATCCCAACGCCGTGAACCTGCAGGTGCGCGCCGCCATCAACGCGCTCCCAGCTGCGCAGGGATCCTCGGTCTCCTCTCCAACACCCTCGCAGGCCTTGCAGCAGGTTTTGGTGGCGAGTGAGGGCTTTGCGCGCGATCGTGGTGACGAATACGTCTCCACCGAGCACCTGCTCATTGCCTGTGCCCAGAAAGGCGAGACCGCCGCACTCCTGGGCCGGGCCGGCGTCAGTGTGGAGAAGTTGTTGGCTGCGCTCGAGCAACTGCGGGGTGGTGAGCGAGTGACCAGCGCCGATCCCGAGGCCTCCTTCCAGGCGCTGGAGAAGTACTCCATCGACCTCACGGCAAGGGCCCGTGAAGGCAAGTTGGATCCCGTGATCGGTCGCGACACCGAGATCCGTCGTGTCGTGCAGGTACTGAGCCGTCGTACCAAGAACAACCCCGTGCTCATCGGCGAACCGGGCGTCGGCAAGACCGCCGTTGTGGAAGGCCTGGCCCAGCGCATAGTGGCCGGTGATGTGCCGGAGTCCTTGCGCGACAAGCGCCTGGTCTCACTGGATCTGGCGTCGATGGTGGCCGGAGCCAAGTACCGCGGTGAGTTCGAGGAACGGCTCAAGGCCGTGCTCAAGGAGATCGCGGCCAGTGAGGGGCGCATCATCACTTTCATCGATGAGTTGCACACCGTCGTCGGTGCGGGTGCCACGGGCGAAGGCGCCATGGATGCGGGCAACATGCTGAAACCCATGCTGGCGCGCGGCGAACTGCGATTGGTCGGCGCCACCACGCTCGACGAATTCCGCGAGCATGTGGAGAAGGATCCGGCACTCGAGCGTCGCTTCCAGCAGGTGCTGGTGGGCGAGCCCAGCGTTGAGGACACCATCGGCATCCTGCGAGGGCTCAAGGAGAAATACGAGGCCCACCACAAGGTCGCCATCACCGACGCGGCGCTGGTGGCAGCGGCAACCTTGTCCGATCGCTACATCACTTCACGTTTCCTTCCGGACAAGGCCATCGATCTGGTCGACGAGGCCGCCTCGCGTCTGCGCATGGAGATCGATTCCTCGCCGGCGGAGATCGACGACCTGCAGCGTGCAGTTGACCGCATGCGCCTGGAGGAGTTGGCGCTGGCACGGGAGTCCGACGCACCCTCCATCGAACGTCTGGGCAAACTGCGCGCCGAACTGGCCTCGCGTGAGGAGGACCTGCGCGGGCTCAAGGCCCGCTGGGACCGTGAGAAGCAGGAACTGGACCGCGTGGGCGCCATCAAGGAGCAGATCGACGCACTGCGTGTCCAGGCCGATCGGGCGCAGCGTGAAGGGGATTTCGAGAAGGCCTCGCGCCTGCTCTATGCCGAGATCCCGGCGCTGGAGCGCGACCTGGAGTCGGTGAGTGCAGCCGTCGAGGAACGCTCGACCATGGTCAAGGAGGACGTCGGCCCCGACGACATTGCCGAGGTCGTGAGCATGTGGACGGGCATCCCTGCCGGACGGATGCTGGAGGGCGAAGCCCAGAAACTGCTGCGCATGGAAGAGGAATTGGGCAAGCGCATCATCGGCCAGCGCGACGCCGTGCGCGACGTCTCCGACGCCGTGCGACGCGCGCGTGCGGGGATTGCCGATCCAAACCGCCCCACCGGTTCCTTCCTCTTCCTCGGTCCCACGGGCGTTGGCAAGACGGAGCTGGCCAAGGCGCTTGCGGAATTCCTGTTCGATGACGAACGCGCCATGGTGCGCATCGACATGAGCGAGTACTCGGAGAAGCATTCGGTCTCACGTCTGGTGGGCGCGCCTCCCGGCTACGTCGGGTACGAAGAAGGCGGCCAACTCACCGAGGCCGTGCGTCGTCGCCCCTACACCGTGCTGTTGCTCGATGAGGTGGAGAAGGCGCATCCCGAGGTCTTCGACATCCTGCTGCAGGTGCTCGATGACGGCCGCCTCACCGACGGCCAGGGCCGCACCGTCGATTTCCGCAACGTCATTCTGGTGCTCACGTCGAATATGGGCTCTCAGTTCCTCATCGACCTGACGCTGTCTGAGCGTGAGCGCCACCAACAGGTGATGGCGGTGGTTCGGCAGACCTTCAAGCCGGAATTCCTCAACCGTCTCGACGACGTCGTGATGTTCGACGCCCTGTCACCCGAGGATCTCGGTGGCATCGTCCGCATTCAGCTGGCGACGCTGGCCAGGCGCCTCACCGATCGCCGGCTGCTGCTCGATGTGAGCGAACATGCCGTGGATTGGCTGGCTGCGCAGGGCTTCGACCCGCTCTACGGCGCGCGTCCCCTGAGACGCCTCATCCAGACCGCCATCGGCGATGCCCTGGCGCGCAAATTGCTGGCCGGGGAGATCCATGACGGCGCCACCGTGCACGTGGATGTGACGGCAGCGTCGGATTCCCTGGTCGTGTACTGATCGCGGAGGGTGGACACTGGGCACATGGGTTGGTTCCAGAAGGCGATGAAAGAGAACACCAGCAAGGGCTCCATGACCAGTGCCATGGGTGCCATCGATGATGTCTTCAATCCCTCTGCGGCCCGGGCCCGGGAACAACTTGAAGCGCAGCATGAAGCGATGCAGCCCATGCCCTCACCCGGTGATGACGTGCTGAAGCACGGGCGCATCACCTTGAAACGCCCCAAGGCCCAGTAGCCGGGCGCTGGCGTGGGTCAGTGATGGTGTTTGGCTTGCGGCCGTTGGGCATCGCTCGGCTATGCCTCGCGCGGCGACACGATCTTCGATTGCGTCGCATCGATGGAGATGCGTTGAGGTTGGTGGGCGAGCGGTTGTCGCTGATGTCGTTGCCATTGCTTCCCGTTCGGCCGACGCGGTGGTGGAGGGATTTCGTTCGCGCACACTGAGGAGGCGCGGCGCGCATCAGCGCCTGAGAGTGCCCGGCCGAGGATCCCCCGACGACCACGTCTAGGTCGTGGCAAGTGTTACTCAACTGTGACAGAAACCCTTGCAAATACAGGGGAATCGCGACGTCACTTGTCGGACCCCCTGGGCATGATGTACAACATGACGACCACGAGCAATGACTTCCAGGCAGCCAAAGCGCGCCTGGATGCCGTGCTCGTGGAATTCGCGTCGCTCGACGTCGATCGCGCACTGCTGGAGCAGTTTGCTGCCGGTCCGGCCTTGGTGTGCCTGCTCGCAGCCATCCGACCGGAACTGCTTGACGCGGACGCGCAGCTCTCATTCATTGCTGCCGCGGAGCGTGGCAATGCCTAGTTGGTCTCCGTGCAGCAGCGCGGCATGGTGGCCTTTGCGGGTAGCACTCCGCGCCTTACGACTTACCAGGGCGCAAACGGCGTTGGCAGTATTGAGGATGTACGGCGCACGGAGTTGGCCGCTGAGTTGCGTTGGTCCGAGCCGCTCGCCCATCAGAAGCTCACAACCGCTCGCATCGTCATCCGTGACCTGCCGCAGGTGGCACGGGCTTCGGAGCGGGGTGTGCTGCCGGAGTCGCACGCGCGAGCACTGGCAGACGGTGCGGCCAGGTTGGTGTCGCGCATTTACGACGCCATGGTGATGACAGGTGACGCGTCGATGAAGGCAGAACTTCACGAACTCCGAGCAGGGCTGCTTGCCGACTTCGAGCAGAAGCTGGTGTCATACGCGCAAACGCACGACCTCGCCTCCACTCGACGCAAGGTGCGCGACACACTGGCCACGCTGGATCCCGCGGGGACGGCTGCCCGCCGGGCCAAGGCGCAGCGCGACCTCACCGACGTCACCATCCGACATGACGATGACGGCATGTCCACCCTCACCGCCGTGATGCCGTCCGAACAGGCGATCGTCTGCCTGCAAGCGATCGACGGCCTTGCTCGCAGCAGTTCTTGGGCTGACGCATCACTGCCCATCGGCGTGCGCCGTGCCGATGCGCTGCTGACGCTGCTCACGCAGGCGGCCCGGGGCTCCATCCATGCTGAAGAAGCGCGTCCCAGTGCCTGCGAATGTGGCGCCGTGCACGCGCGTCCCGCCGTGCAACTGCCTCGGCTGCCCCTGCAGGTCAATGTCACCATCGATCTCGGCACCTTCCTGGGCCTCAACCATGAAGCGGCAAGCCTCGATGGTGTGGGACCGATCCCCGCGCAGATGGTTCGCGCGCTCATTGCTGCCGATCCCGACGCACGAATGCGCCGGCTCATCACCGACCCTCTCAACGGAGCGCTAAGCGATGTGGCCGCCCGCAGTTACCACATTGACAGTGCAACCCGACGCCTGATCGAGATACGAGACCAGCACTGCAGATTCCCCGGTTGCACTCGCCCTGCCCGCCGTTGCGAGTGCGATCACGCCACCGCCTTCGGCGACGGTGGTGCAACGAGTGTGGAGAATCTGGGGCTCGCCTGCAGGCGACATCACCAATGCAAGACGCATGGCGGTTGGACCATCAATGTCTCCAGCGCCGACGGTGCCTGCACCTGGGTGTCCCCGCGTGGTCGCGCGTACACGCATGAGCCGCTGGCGGTTCTGCCACAGCCGGCGCTACGCAGTATCAGCATCGCCGGCCTGGAAAGGTCCGCGGCTGCTCTCAATCAGCAGTTGCTTCGTCAACTGGCAGACACCGACTTGGCGAGTGAGTACCGACAGGGCCCGTCCGCGGAGTCACACCGCGCCCTCGATGCCTTGACCGTGATGCGCGACCAGGTCAGCGACCTCGTCTACGCACGCCATGTCCTGAGCTGCCTGCACCATGGCGCCGGGGAAGCCATGCTCATGCGGCTGCTCGATCGACATCACGCCGCCGTTACCAGTGCGAAGGCCGCCCCACCCACCCCGCCGGTGGCGCCGGCGCCGGCTGAAGAGCACGACGACAAACCACCGTTCTGAGGCACATCCCGCCAGAAGATTGCGCCCCCGGATCTTTGCGCAACCATCACAACAGTGCACAAACTGCTGGGCAAGCCATGGTTCCCGTGACTGCGCGGGCCAAGATCCCGCAACCACCACCGTTCACAAACACCAATCGCAACTAGCCTGAGGCCATGGCTACTGCACTCATCACCGGCGCCACCGCGGGTATCGGCCGCGCCTTCGCGGATCTGCTGGCGCGACAGGGTTTCGATCTGGTGCTGGTGGCACGCAATGAGGCCAGGCTCAAGCTGGTGGCCAAGGAACTGCACGACAAGCACTCAGTCGCGGTCGAGGTGTTCCGTGCCGATCTCTCGCGCTACGACGAGTGCGCCTGGGTCGAGCAACGTCTCGCGGACACCGCGCGGCCCATCGAGGTGCTCATCAACAATGCCGGCTTCGCGGTGCGCCAGCGTTTTGCCAAGGGTGACCTGCTGGCGGAGCAGACCATGTTCGATGTGCTGGTGCGCGCCGTCATGCGGCTCTCGCACGCCGCGGCGCAGGGCATGGTGGCACGGGGCTCCGGCGTCATCATCAACGTGAGCAGTGTCGCGGGCTGGCGTCACACCTCCACCTATGCAGCGAGCAAGGCTTATGTCACCTCCTTCTCCATCGCCCTGGGTCGCGAACTGCGCAACCGGGGCGTGAAGGTGACGGCGCTCTGCCCGGGCTTCACGCACACCGAGTTCCACCAGCGTGCCGGTATGGACATGAAGCGGCTGCCCGAGTTCATGTGGCTCGATGCGGATGCGCTGGTCGCGCAGGGCTGGCGCGATGCGCAACGCAACAAGCGGATCAGTGTGCCGGGCCGCCAGTACCAGGCCCTCCGCTACCTGCTCAAATTCTGGTACTGAGACGCCGCCTAGGCTTGCACCATGACTGATGCACGCGCACAACTCCGCGAGGAGATCCTGAACAAAGCCGTGGTTCACGGCAAGGTGATCCTGAGCAGCGGCAAGCAAGCCGACTACTACGTGGACCTGCGCCGCGTCACGCTCGATGCCACGGCCGCACCGCTGGTCGGTGAGGTCATGCTCGACCTCTGCTCCGATCTGGAGTTCGACGCCGTCGGTGGGCTCACCCTGGGCGCCGATCCGGTGGCCACCGCCATGCTGCACGTTGCTGCCAGGCGTGGTCGCGCGCTCGACGCCTTCGTGGTGCGCAAGGCGGAGAAGGCGCACGGCCTGCAGCGTCGCATCGAGGGCCCTGACGTCGCCGGCCGCAAGGTGCTGGCCGTCGAGGACACCTCGACCACGGGAGGTTCCGTGATGGCAGCAGTGGAAGCCCTGCGTGAAGCAGGTGCCGAGGTTGTCGGCGTCGCGGTGATTGTCGACCGCGGTGCGGGCACCGTGATCGAGGAACAGGGACTGGGCTACCGGGCCGCCTACTCGCTGGCCGATCTCGGCCTCTGACGCAGGCTATGCCGGCAGCGTCGACTTGCGGGCACTGATTATGAAGGGCCGCGTGGCCGGGCTGGTCCCGGACGCATTGAGCGCCACGGCGCTGCACCGGTAGCTGGCCTTGCGATTGAGGCCGGAGACCATCACGCGTAAGCCAGCGGCCCGCGCCTTCACAGTACGGCTGCCGCTCTTGCAGACAATGCTCCGTGCCTGGGCCTTGGCATCGACGGCGCTGGTCGCTGCGAATCTCACCACTGCCGCGCCTCTGACATTGATGCGGCTGACCGCCGTCACGCGTGGCTTCATGGGGGCACCGATGACGAGGACCTGGCTGTATCCCGTGGGAGTGCCATCAGGTGGAATGGCACTCACCTGGTAGACGCCGCCGTAGCGCAGGCCCTCGATCACGCAGGTGCCGAGCAAGGACAGTGCGGATATCTTCACATTGCAGGTGGAGGGGACGCCGTTTCGCTCCGCGAGCACCGACCAGTCGCCCGTGGACCACGACTCCGCGGTCACGACCACCGTCATGGAGTGCAGGCCGCCCGAGGCGATCGGCTGCGTCGACGGCAGTGCGGCGATGGTGCCAGGCAAGGTGGTGGCCACCCGGGTATAGACGCCCGGCATGCCGTTGGCGCAGCCACGGCCCCATGACACCAGACCGATAAGCCGGGGGGAGCCGTTGACATCGGTGACCAGTGGGCCACCGCTGTCACCGCGACAGGCATCGATCCAGCCCGTCGTTGAACGCCCGCCCGCACACAGCATGGTGCCGGCATCGAAACTGTCCGGGTAGGCGGTCTGGCAATCGCTTGCCGCGTAGGTGGAGATGACGCCGTACTGGGCCGAGTCGGGGGTGCTGCCGGTGGGCAGCAGATCACCCCACCCGGCGAAGCGGGCGGTCGCAGTGTCGGCGATGGTGGTGGCAGCGTCGGCGAAGCGGATGATGCTGCTCCTGGGGGGAGTGCCGGCAATGCGCAGCAGGGCCAGGTCGTGCGTTTGGGTGCCGGCGTCGTAGAGCGGGTCCACGGTGATCGCGATCACCGGCAGCACGTACGTGGAACCCTTCATCACGGAGAGCGACGTCGAGCCGCCGCCGACCACCAGGTCACTGGCTGCCAGCATGCCGCCACCGGCAGGGCGCACGCAGTGAGCCGCGGTGACCACCACGGTGGGGGAGATGAGTGAGCCTGCGCAGAATTGCGATGAGTACATACCGGCGCGCGGGTCGTAATGGCGACCATCGCAGGCAGGGGCCTGGCTGGTGCTGCTGCAGCCTATGGCGACCATGAACGACCAGTCGCCGTTCGTGACCTGCTGCCCGTTGACGACCGCTGCGCCGGGCGCCATGGGGACGAGGAGCAGGAGGGCCGACGCCAGCAGCTGGCCGAGTGCCCGTCTCATGCGCGCAAGCCTATGGTGGGGTAGGGAGCTCGCCCCGTGATTGCGATGATTCACAAGACATGCGAAGCAATTGCTTACGAAGGCGTGGATCAGATGGTCCGTGGCGTGGCCACTGCCACCATCACGAAGCCGAGCAACAGGGTCCCGAGGCAGATGAGGTCGGTGCGGCGCCGGCGTACCTCCAGCCAGCCGATGCGGCGCCTGGGCAGCATCAAGCGCAGGCCGAAGGCCCAGGCGATGGCGAGCGCCAACAGCCATACGCACCAGCGGAAATCGACGGCGATGGCACTCACTGCGAGCATCACCAGCAGCAGCACCGAGATTGACGGCCACTGACTGCGCAGCCGCATGTACCAGGACTGGGGCACGAGGACGACGAACGGCTCCTCCATGTGACCTTGGTCATGAGCGTGCATCACGGCGTCACGCTACCGCCATTGGTCTCGCTGCATGGAACCCGACCCGGAAGTGGTCAGGTGGCCACGCACTACGATTTCAGCTGCAGATGTGCTGGATCTCCTAGCCGCAATCGTGGAGGAAACAATGGCTCGCAAGGGCAAAGTCACAGTGGTCGGGGCAGGTTTCTACGGCTCCACGACCGCCATGCGTCTCGCTGAGTACGACGTCTTCGAGACCGTCGTCCTCACCGACATCGTCGAGGGCAAGCCCGAAGGTCTGGCGCTCGACATGAACCAGAGCCGCCCCATCGAAGGCTTCGAGACCAAGGTCATCGGGCAGACCACCGGGCCCAACGGTGAGGGCTATGAAGCCATCGCCGGCTCCGATGTGGTGGTCATCACGGCCGGCCTGCCGCGTAAGCCCGGCATGAGCCGTATGGACCTCATCGAGACCAATGCCAGGATCGTGCGTTCCGTGGCCGAGCAGATCGCCAAGCATGCGCCCGACGCCGTCGTCATTGTGGTCTCCAACCCGCTCGACGAGATGACCGCATTGACCCAGCTCGCCACCGGCTTCCCCAAGCACCGGGTGCTGGGCCAGGCCGGCATGCTCGACACCGCGCGCTTCACCAACTTCGTGGCCGAGACGCTAAAGGTCCCGGTGGGCGCCGTCACCACGCTCACGCTCGGTTCGCACGGCGACACCATGGTGCCGGTTCCCTCGCGTTGCACGGTCAACGGCCAGGCCCTAACTGATCTGCTGCCGGCCGAGAAGATCGAGGAACTCGTCGTCCGCACCCGTAACGGCGGTGCCGAGGTGGTGGCACTGCTCAAGACCGGCTCCGCCTACTACGCACCGTCCGCTGCTGCTGCCCGCATGGCCAAGGCTGTGATCGAGGACAGCGGTGCGGTGATGCCGGTCTGCGCTTGGGTGGATGGCGAATTCGGCATCGCCGGCGTCTACCTCGGGGTGGAGGCGGAGATCGGCAGGACCGGCGTGCGCAAGGTCGTCGAATCCGCGCTCACCGAATCCGAGAAGGCCGGCCTGCTCGAAGCAGCCGAAGCCGTCCGGGCCAAGCAAGCCGACGTCCAGAGCCTCTGAAAGGGACCCCGTGTCAAAGATCAAGGTTGTCACCCCCGTCGTCGAACTCGACGGCGACGAGATGACGCGCATCATCTGGCAGTTCATCAAGGAACAGTTGATCCTTCCCTACCTCGACGTCGAGCTCGACTACTACGACCTCGGCATCGAACACCGTGACGCCACGGATGATCAGGTGACGATCGACTCCGCCAACGCCATCAAGCGGTACGGCGTAGGCGTGAAGTGCGCCACCATCACCCCGGATGAGGCGCGCGTGGAGGAGTTCGGCCTCAAGAAGATGTGGAAGTCGCCCAACGGCACCATCCGCAACATCCTCGGCGGTGTCATCTTCCGCGAGCCCATCATCATCAACAACATCCCGCGCCTGGTGCCCCACTGGACCAAGCCCATCGTGGTCGGCCGCCATGCCTTCGGCGATCAGTACCGCGCCACCGATTTCAAGGTGCCCGGCAAGGGCAGCCTGACGGTGACCTTCACCCCCGAAGACGGCAGCGAGCCCATGGAATTCCATGTATTCGACTACCCGGGCTCCGGCGTGGCCATGACCATGTACAACCTCGACGAGTCCATCCGTGACTTCGCGCGTGCGTCCATGACCTACTCGCTCTCGCGCAACTACCCGCTCTACCTCTCGACCAAGAACACCATCCTCAAGGCCTATGACGGCCAGTTCAAGGACATCTTCGCCGAGGTCTACGAGCACGAGTTCAAGGCCCAGTTCGAGAAGGCCGGCATCAGTTACGAGCACCGCCTCATCGATGACATGGTTGCCTCGGCGCTGAAGTGGGAAGGCGGCTACGTGTGGGCCACCAAGAACTACGACGGCGACGTGCAGTCCGACATCGTGGCCCAGGGCTTCGGCTCACTCGGTCTCATGACCTCGGTGCTGATGACGCCGGATGGCAAGACGGTCGAGGCCGAGGCGGCACACGGCACGGTCACGCGTCATTACCGCCAGCACCAGCAGGGCAAGCCCACGTCCACCAACCCCATCGCTTCCATCTTCGCGTGGACGCAGGGCCTGGTGTACCGCGGCAAGTTCGATGGCACACCTGAGGTCACGGCCTTCGCGCAGACCCTGGAACGTGTCTGCATCGAGACCGTCGAGCAGGGCCACATGACGAAGGATCTCGCCATCCTGGTGGGTCCCGACCAGCCCTGGGAGACCACCCAGGACTTCCTGGCCAGCATCGACAACAACCTGCAGCGGGTCATGGCCAAGTAGCCATCTCCACCCGCACAGAGGCGTCGTCCCCCGAGGGGGCGGCGCCTCTGTGCGTCGTTGGGCTGCGCCGGTGCCGTCACAGAGGCCCCCGGCCAACATGGCTACTTGGGCAGATGGAAGCCGGTGTGTGCGTGGCAGTCGTAGCCCTTGGGGTTCTTCTGCAGGTACTTCTGGTGGTATTCCTCAGCCGGGAAGAAGGGATGGGTCGCCGCGTTGTCGGTCTCGGTGGTGATGGGACCCAGACCACCGGCCGCCAACACCTGTGCGAACTGGTCCAGCGTTTGCTCGACTTCCTCCTGCTGGCCCTCATCGGTCCAGTAGACGAGGCTACGGTACTGGCTGCCGATGTCATTGCCCTGACGATCACCCTGTGTGGGATCGTGGTTCTCCCAGAACACGCGCAGGATTTCGCGCGTGGGCACCACCGTCTCGTCGTACTGCACGCGCACCACTTCGGCATGACCGGTACGGCCGGTGCAGACGGTGGGGTAGTCGGCCGGGCCGTAGTCGCCGCCCTGATAGCCGACCTCGGTCTCAACCACGCCGGGGATCTGCCAGAGCTTCTTCTCCGCGCCCCAGAAACAGCCCATTCCGAGATACAAGGTCTTCATGCCCGAAGGGTACGCGCTGCCGTGGCCCGCGGCTGGCGCTGCGGGCCCGCAACATCGGCGGGTAGCGCAGTAGGGTCGCGGACGCGGTGCTGCAGTCGTATCGCCAAGGCTAGGAGGCTCGATGTTCTCGGTGGTTACAGCCAACGTGAATGGCGTACGCGCCGCGCTGCGCAATGGCGGGCTGGCGCAACTGCGGGAAGCGCAGGTGGCCGGGAAGGCCGACGTCATCTGCATGCAGGAGGTGCGCGCCACCACCGAGCAGTTGCATGAAGCCCTCGCTGCCGCGGGTTTCAGCGCGGCGCATGTTGCCCACGATTGCTCGGCCAAGCTGGGTCATGCCGGTGTGGCCATCGTCTCCCGATATCCCTTGCAGGACATCACTTTCGGCGTCGGCCCCAAGGAGTTCGCCAAGACCGGGCGCTGGGTGGAGGCCACCGTGGACATCAAGCAGACACCGGTGGTGGTCGCTTCCATCTATGTGCCCACGGGCAATGCGGAGATCGAGGAGAAGCAGGCGGAGAAGTACCGCTTCCTGGAGGCCATGAGCAGGAAGTTGCGCGCGCACATGAAGAGTGGCGCCGACGCCATCATGGTCGGCGACTTCAACGTGGCGCACCGCGAGCTGGACCTCAAGAACTGGAAGGGCAACCTCAAAGCTGCGGGCTTCCTGCCCGAGGAACGCGCCTACTTCGACACCTGGCTGGGCAAGCACGGCTGGGTGGACCTGCACCGGCGCCGCTTCGGCGAGGTGGAGGGTCCGTACACCTGGTGGAGCAGCCGCGGCAAGGCCTTCGACAACAACGTGGGCTGGCGCATCGACTACCTGTTGGCCACACCGGGATTGGCGGCACGCTGCACCGATCTTGAGATTGGTCGTGCGGCCACTTGGGACTCACGCTGGAGCGACCACGCGGCCGTGACCGCCTGGTTCAAGTGACGCGCTCAGCGCGCCAGCAGTAATTCCATCAAGGCTGCTTCCAGGGGCCGCTCCAGGGCCAGCGCCTGCAGGTGCGAGGTTCGCACATGCAAGGGCAGCGGCGAGCAGATGATCTCGAAGGCGCGGCTCTTGATTGCGTAGTCGATCTGCGCCACATCAAGTAGCCGGAAGGCGCGACCGGCCACATCGTTGCCAGGCAACTGCGGCTGCTCGCCCAGGCTGATGTCCACGGCTTCGGCGACGGGTACATCCTCGACGGTCACCTTGAGTCGCGTTGCACTGTGCTGTACATCGACCAGATGGCGATCGGATCCGGGCTCCGTCGCCGAAGTGATGAAGCTGACGGTCCAAGTGCGCCGTTGCGGCAGCACCGAGAGTTCGCCCTGGGCCGGGCCGATGCGGAGCATTCCACCTGCCTGCTCGAAACTGATGGGCGTACGCGCGATCCTGGGCAGCGCTGCATCATCATCCTCAATCAGGGTGAAGTGGCCATCGGCTCCTACCGTGACCAGCAGTTGCAGATGCTGCGGGTTGTGCGGCGCATCGTCCGGCACTTCCGCGGCATCGAGCGGCACGATGGAGCCGGCTGCCGCCAGCACGGGAATCGAGCGCAGATCGCGGTGCAGTTCGAGTTCGCGATCGCCGTCGTAGACCAGGTCCGTGAACATGTCGACCCAGACGCCGGCGGGTAGCCATGCGCTGCTGGCGCCCAGCCGCGTGTGCACGTCCATGGGGGAGGTGATGGGCGCCACCAGCAACTCGCTGCCGAAGCAGAACTGCTGGGGATGCGTGTAGGCCTCAGGGGCGC
>JAKAIC010000033.1 GCA_021814565.1 Actinomycetes bacterium
GGCTCGTGCTCGACCTACTTGGCCGCCTACGAACAGAGCCCCGCGAACAAGCGGGTGACACGGTTCGCGACTTCCTTGCAGCGCAGCGCGCCATCACGGCGTACTGGCCGGGCGACGCTGAGGTCAGTGCCTCGGTGACTGGTACTGCGATCTATCGTCGAGTGGCCCGTGCCCGACTTCGCATGACACTCGAAGCCATCGAAGACCAGCTCCGCGGCTACCGTCCCGGTAAAACCCCGATCGCAGAGCAGTACATGGCGCGAGGCAGCTGCACCATCGAGCATGTGATGCCACAAGGCTGGGAAACCCACTGGCCACTCGGCGAGCGTGACAAGCAGGCGCGTGACGAAGCCGTACAAACAATCGGCAATCTGACCCTTGTTACCCAGAAGCTCAACAGCACGCTTTCCAACAATCCTTGGGCGATCAAGCGTGAGACGCTGAACGCGCGCAGCGTCGCGCTGCTGAAAGCAGACGTGACAAACAAAGATCACTGGGGCGAGGACGAGATCGTTGCTCGAGGGGCTGCCATGGTGGCGCTCATTTCCGAAGTCTGGCCGATACCAGACGCAGCTCCAGGCGTACCTACGGTGTTGCCGCTCACGGGGAAGATCGGCGTGGCCGACCTGCTTGCGTCGGGCGCGCTTCACGTCGGGCAGGTACTCACGGGTCGTGGCGGCTCGCAGCAGAAATGCACCGTCCTTAGTGACGGTGGACTGGATGTGGCAGGCGTGCGCTACGGGACGCCTAGCGGTGCAGGCCGCGCAGTCACACAGAGGCCCACGAACGGCTGGTGGCACTGGCTGGTCGACGAGGACAAGCGCCTGTGCCTTTCAGATCTACTTCGCGAGTACCAGGCAATGGAATCCGAGCAGCCCATTGTCGATGTCGACTAAAGCGGTTCTGAAATTGTGGAGGCGTGTACTTCACGGGAGTGAGCGGTGAAACCATTCCAGGCAGGCGCTGTTGGCCATGGAGATGAGGCTGTAGAAGCGAGTCTTCGTGCCGTTCGGCATGGTCAGCATCGTGGCTCCGTCGAGTATGCCGCACCATGAGATTCTGCCGACCGGGGTTTCGACCACGGCTTCAAGATTCCGTTCCAGCCCGCAATTGACGCACGTCCATTCTGGGTCGATGCCGTCAGGGTTCAGGCAGCAGCCGCCGATCGCATACTTGGATTCATCCGGCATCTCGGACGGCATGCCAGACAGGATTTGGCGCACGCTGGCGCGCCTTCCGCATCTCGGGCACTCGGGTGCCCTTGCTAGCCCCATGCTCAACTCCAACAAATGACGCTCGGCGCCGACGCAGCTCGCTGCACAGGAATTCGTCTGCGCTGGTCGATGTCGACGCGAGCCGAGACATGTCGCATTTCAATCACCTTCATTCTCGATCTGTTTGATGAGCTCCCGTTCGACCTCTGCGATCCACTGGAGCAGGTCGTGTAAACGGACTCCGCCCGCGGATCTTCGGGTATGCGGTGATGCTTCATCCACTCCCCTTTAGCGGTCGCGGGCGCCGCGTGCAACAAGGAGTATGCCGATTCCCCCTGACAGCACGTAGATGCAATAGCCAGAAGTAGTGCGGCCGCCGTAATGCCAAACGCATGTGCGGCCGGGAACCCACGTTCCACGCGCTGCGATCGCTCCCACTTCAGTTATGAAGCCGGGCATTCACGATCTTGGCGCGAGTCGCCCGAGGACGTTGCCCCAAGCACGCCGTAGTCGCTGCGCCACTCGACTGAGCAAGTTCGGCGCACGAACATCCGAAGGCTGCTCATCGACCTCGGTCTGCAGCACCGTGAGGATCTTCAGTCTGAAGAAATACACGACCCACAGCTTCGGCTTCGGTGTAAGCGGTTCGCGATCTCGCAGTTTGGGCTCTGGCTGTTCATCGTCCGGTGTGGCGGGGGCGTCCGGTGGTGCTTGCATTCGGCGCAGCCGCGTTCGCACAGCGCTTTCCTTGACGCCGAGCTGTTCACCGATGTGCTTATGCGTCAAGCCTTCCTGCTTGGCTTGCACCACTTCAGTATCGATGAAGCCGTTGATGAGCTTGTAGGCACGCCCGAGTTCCTGCAGTCGCTGCGAGCGATCTGCAGCTTTTTCGAGAGCGTCGGCCAGACGCCGAAGCTCGGCTGCGATCCGCTCGGTGGACTGCTCAGCATTGGGCAGCGATGTTCCGTCAGTTGGCGCGGAAGTGCCTTGCGGTAACGGCTGTGTTGTCGCGGGTGCGGTGTCAGGGGCTGCGGTCATGCCTATGAATGTGCAGGTGCTTTTCCCCCGCGCATTCGCCCTGAACTTCAAGGGCACGTAGCCATTCACTCGCTCGCAGCGCACTGATGCCGGATTTCGTTCAGCTGAACGTGGGCTGCCACAACTCAGAGTGCTGCCAAAGCAATGTGAGGGACAACTGCATTGATAGCGCCCACTGAGGTCGATTGACGGATTCCGTTCTGGCCGGACGTTCCAAGCCATGACACAAGATGCCTCTATGACAACGGCGATTGATGCGCCGCTTCAGCTCTTCAAGTGCACACGGATCAATACCGCGTTGCCGGACTACAAACTCACTGATCTCACGCAGGAGGAGCTGTTGCTCATTCTGCGTTCTGCGCCGCAACTTGAGCCCGCCGTAGTGACGAAATTCGATGCACAACCTGACTGCGCAAAAACCGCATCTGCGGACTCTTTCTGATCGGAACTCAACCGAGACCAAAGGCGTGTCCTCGGTTGAGCGCCAAGTCCGGTTTTGCCTAAAAGACCTAATCACTGTGGAGAAATCATGCGTACTCTGAACACGCGCTCGGGGCACCGCCTCGATGGCGCAACGCTGCACACCGCCAAGTCGCTGCAATCATCCTCATCCTCAGCATCAATGGGCATCGAGGCCATCTTCAGCCTGCGCGAGTCCGATGAATACGAATTCGGGCTCATGGCGGACATGGCACACAAACTGATGGGACCGGCGTTGCCTACCTACCCAGAACTCAATGAACTCATCGACTGCGCCG
Source organism: Actinomycetes bacterium (assembly GCA_021814565.1). Taxonomy (GTDB): domain Bacteria; phylum Actinomycetota; class Actinomycetes; order S36-B12; family UBA5976; genus JAKALQ01. Next base: position 3,011 of record JAKAIC010000033.1, read on the forward strand.
CGACCCTGCTGATGCCGGGCCCCGAGGGTGTTCGCGTTCGCGCCCACTTCAAGGCCGAGCCACTGTACGGGCCCGGCGCTCGCAAGCGCCCCACCGCCTATGCCGTGAATGTCGGTCGAGTTCGCGTGATCCTCGGGCTCGTGAGTGCCGGTAAGGCAAGCGTCGAAGGTGGTTACGAGAACGCTTGGGTTTCAGTGCTCGCCGCGCAAATCGACATCTTCATGCCGCGTTCGTTCCATACGGCGGCCTTCTCTCGACTCGGCCGCAACAAGGACTTCCTTGGTGTGCTCAAGAATGCGTTTCGCACGCACGGCACGCGAATCCACTGCTTCGAATCTCCTGACGGATTCAAGATCGGTGATCCCGCTGGTGAGTATGCGTGGGACCTGTTGTCCTCGGCAGCGCATTGGGATTGGCTCAACACAATCACGCGGCTGCAGATGGGGCGCGTCTTCCACCTGAAGTCGGGGCGGTTCCCTCAGACAGGCGAGAAACTGCCTCCGGGTTATCACAAGGTGCTCGGTTCCGATGGGTACTACCGCGTGCAGCCAGATGAGAACTCTCGCACCATCGTTCGACGGATCATTGAACTCGCGGCGTCAGATGTGGATGACGGTACCGCGATTAAAGAACTGGCCGAGCTAGGGCTGCGGTCGCGTCAACGACGTGATGAGTCCGGTGAATTCGTTGCCGTTGATGCACTGCTGGATACGACAAAAGCCATGACGTTAATTTGGCAGCACTTGCCAACCTATGCCTCAGGCAACTACACGATGACTCTGCAAAACGCGATTCCAGGCCTGACACAAATGCTCGAGTTGGAGGTGTGGAAAGAGACACCACAAGATCTCGGCGTCTTCGTCTTCGACCTCGACTTCGGGTTACCAGAAGGCGGTTGGCATGACGCTGACCTGATCGCACGCGCAATGGAGAGGCGTTGCGCAATCCGTCCCAAGCGAGGCAAGCGCGGCGATCACCGGAAGCCACTCCTTGGGCTTTGCTTCGGCGTGCGCGACGACCGTGAGTACAGACTCATGGCCGATGACAGCACCTACCAATTGCGGTCGCGACAAATCTCGGAGAGCGATCCGCTAGGCAGCGCCTTTGATGACCTCGAGGGAGACCTCATCGGCAGATTCGGCACCCAGACGCTTCACTCCGCAGTGGCCTCGCTCCTCCGACAAGTCGCGGCGTCGGCACCGGTTGACCTACCACTCGATGTAGATACTGTGTCAGAAGAGGCACTTGCAGCAGACCTCGATGAGCAGGCGTCTCAGGACGAGGCAGCAGCCGACAGGTACCGGCGACTCGCTGGAACGCAAACTGATACGGACGAGGCTTCCGAGTACATGCGACTCGCCGCAGATGCCGGTGCACACGCTCGCGCGCTGCGTGCCGAAGCGCACTCGCGAAGGCGTCAAATCACGTCGCTTCGGCAATTGGACAATCTGCGCGTCGACGCGCGCCAGTTGCTGGTCGTGGCTGAACTGCTCGAGCGTGTCGAATGTGCGGCCGCGCCTGAGGTGTGCCAAGCCGTGGCCACAGTGATTGAGAAACTCGACATCTTGGCCGGTTTGAATGAACCTCTGGCCACGTTGCGACTGACCATCAGAATGCGTACCAACAACGGAACGTTCTCTGTGGGCCCCGTGGACCTCACTATTTTGAACACGGCAGGTCGCAGCGGCAGATTGCGGACTGGCAGCGGCGCTCGAAACCTTCAATTGCTACGCGAACTCTTTACCCACACAGATCCGGACATGATTCGCAAACTTGAAGGCATTTCGAATCGAAATGAACGACGGCGACTCATTGATGCACTCCAAGCCGTCCTACCGAATCCAGATGCTGCCCGAATTCTTCTCGACTGTCCGATCCCCGAATTGCAAACGGTGATCTTCTCGTCAGTTTTCGAAATGGCTGACCTCGAGCCACTCGACGTACCGGACGATCTAGATGCCGCATGGATCGCAGAGATGCGTTCGGTGTATCTAGCGGCATCCTGGACATGGACGTCCGGCACTTGGGCAAGTCGAAACTTCACGCTTCAGCGAACAGTGGTCGCGTGGATGGCTCGTCACGCTCCAACTACGAAGGGCATCTCGGGAACAGAGTTGAAGCGGACACTCTGCGTATCAGACCTCGAGTACCACGCGATGCTGAGTGAAGACCGGACAAAGTACCGATCGAAGCGGGCTGGCGCGCTACCGCCTTTGGTACTTGCGAAGGAATACCCCAAGCAAGCCAAGCTCACCGAAGGTGAGCAGCGGATGGTGCGCCTGCGCGAATGTCCTACCTGCGGCGTCATCGGCGATGCACAGATCTTGCGTGTGCCAGAACTTCCAAACGGATGGCTCTGCAGAACGTGCCGGCAAACGCCCGGCCTGGATGCGGTGTTCCCCGACGCGTACTTGCAGCCATGGGTGGGTTCCGGCGACGGAACGCGGCGCGCACGCACGGATGATCAAGTGGCTTCGCACATGCATGTCGGGACGCAACTTGTGCCATTCACGGTGCCTCCACGTGCGGGACTGCCCGTGGGCTCCAGGCAGCCTGTTGAGGCATTGCCTGCAAAGGGGTTTATGCATTTCGACGGCTACACGTTCACTCGCAGCGAACTGCGCGGGTGGGCCGAGCCGCAAGGCATTTCGATTCCGGATGCCGGCCGCGTACACCACAAGGTACTTGCCTCATTCGTCGAAGCCACGCAGTCCCAAGGCGCCGGCAAGAGCGACGACCAGGCTGCGCCGCGGGCCCTCCGCCCAGGAGGTGCAGCCGACTCGAGCTGACAGTACCTCGCCTGCTCGTCCGCGGCGCCGCTTACTGAGCACCTGCGGCGCCGCGACAAGGACTTCGGCTGGAAACGAGAACATAAGGCCCAAAACGTTCTCGTTCTGCGATGCAGACGTCGGCCGCCGCGAATACCGCAGACAGGGTCGCGACGGCGGCACTGGCTTGGCTACCCGAAATTCCTCACCTACAACGACCTTCATGAACTCTTCACATTTGCGACAGGCGATGCTTCACGGGCCGCTGGTGTAGTGCACCTATCGAAACGTGCACCGGGAGGTCGCTATGAACATCAACCACACAACGAAAATTCGCGTTGCTTCCGTCGTGGCGGGCGTTGCGCTTGTCGCATCGGGCGCGGGCGTGGCCATTGCCGCCACGGGCTCTGGGCCTGGCACGCAGAGGACCAGCCCTTGGGGCGGCATGATGAACTTTGGGTCTTCGAACGGGGCAGCAGCTGCCGCTGGTCGAGGATTCGGCGCGGGGATGATGGGTGGGGCCTTTGGCGCAGTGAACGGCCAGGCCATGTTCTCGGATGTGGCGAAGTACTTGGGGTTGTCCAACTCGGAGCTGCTGACAAAACTGCAGTCAGGCTCATCGTTTGCCGACATCGTGAAGGCGCGCGGCAAGACCACGGACGGCTTGAAGGCCACGATGTTGCAGGGCCTCAAGTCACGCCTGGCGACATCGACCCTGACGGCAACCCAGCAGTCCGCGCTGCTCGACCGCATGTCTGACATGATCGACGACATGCTCAGCGGCCAGGGCTTCACGTCGATGATGGGCCGCGGCGCGGGTTCCATGATGGGCGGACGCGGCATGATGGGCGCTGCCTGGGGCACGAACTCCTGACCAAATGACCGACCGGTGTGCCGTCACGCCCGAGGCGTGGCGGCACACGTTTATGCGAGGAGGGGCTCATGCGTGGTGTGCTGGTTGTCGATGACGAGCCAACAATCCGTACGGTCCTTCGCGGCTACCTGGAAGCCGATGGCTTCGAAGTCACGGAGGCGGCGTCAGGTGCCATCGCGCTGCAAACATTGCGCAGCAACGCCATCGATGTCGTGCTTCTCGACGTCATGATGCCGGCCATGGACGGCGTGGAGACACTGCGACAGATTCGCACATTCAGCGACGTGTTCGTGATTCTGGTGACGGCCCGCGCGGAAGAAGTGGACAAGTTGGTGGGCCTGCGTGTCGGAGCGGATGACTACATCACCAAACCATTCAGCCCCCGTGAAGTGGTCGCCCGCGTTCACACCATCCTGCGTCGACAGCGGATGGTGGCAGCGGCAAATCAGGTGCTGCATTTCGACGGTATGGCCATCGACGTCGATGCCCGTACCGTCACCGTCGGCGGCAGCCGGCCGGCGCTGACGGCGTTGGAATTCGAACTGTTGGCGGCGTTGGCGTCCGCGCCGGGCCGCGTCTTCTCACGTGCGCAACTGCTTGAGCAGGTGTGGGGATTCGACTTCTTCGGCGATACTCGGGTGGTGGACGTCCACATCCGAAACCTGCGCCAGGCCCTCGGGGATGACGCGTCGAACCCGCGATTCGTGGGCACGGTGCGCGGCGTCGGGTATCGATTCCTTGGCGTCCCAGCATGAAACTGCGCCTCCCCGTTCGCCTCTACATTTCACACGCAATCGTGGTCCTGCTGGGCGCTTTGGCAACGTTCTTCACGGTTCGCCTATTGGCACCCCGGCTATTCGACGCGCAAATGACCATGATGGGCTCCGGGACCGGCAACGGCATGATGGGCGGTTTCGGGGCGAACGCGCAAAGCGTGCGCGGCGCATTCATTTCATCAATCAACGCAGCATTGTTGGCTGGGATCGGTGTCGCACTCGCTGTTGCCGGCATCGCGGCCTATGTCGTGACAGCCCGAGTCCTCCGACCCATCGACGGCATGCGGCACGTTACCCGTCGAATCGCGGACGGCGATTACGCGGCGCGGGTACCGCTGCCTCCGGAACCCGAAATGGCGGCCCTCGCGCAAGACGTCAACACGTTGGCGCAAAGCCTCGCCGCCACCGAGGAACGACGCACCCGCCTACTGGGCGACGTGGCGCACGAAATGCGCACGCCATTGACCGTGCTCGACGGATACGTCGAAGGGGTCATCGACGGGGTATTCCAGGCAGACACCGCCACGCTGGACGCGCTCAGTCTCGAACTTCGGCGCCTCCACCGACTCGCCGATGACTTGTCGACGCTCTCCCGCGTCCAGGAAGGACGGCTCGCGCCGTCATTCGCATCATGCGATCTGACACAGCTCGTCCGTGCGGCCGTCGAACGACTGCGCCCACAATTCGACGATGCCGGAGTGCGTCTCGAAGCCACAACTCCCGGCACCGTCGCCGTCGAAGTAGACGCCGACCGGATCACGCAGGTGTTGACGAACCTGCTCGGCAACGCGCTCGTTGCCACCCCTGCCGGGGGACGGGTAACCGTCACCGTCACCGATGATGGAGCGCAAACGACCGTGGATGTCGCCGACAGCGGTGTCGGGTTGCAGAGCGAGGACCTCACGCGCATCTTCGAGCGGTTCTACCGCGCACCCAATTCGATACGCCGCTCCCAAGGCTCCGGGATCGGACTCACCATCGCCCGCGAAATCGCCCGTGTGCACAGCGGCAAGCTCACGGCAACCTCAGACGGCCCCGGGCGAGGCGCAACCTTCACGCTCACCCTCCCGCGCCAGCATCGGTGAAACGCCACACCGGCTGCGCCCGCGCAAGCGGCACTAAAGTCCTGCCATGAGTGAACCCGCGGCACCGACGGGAGCGGCGAGCCGAAGGGGGCCGTTGCTTGCGCTGATCGCGGTCGCTGTCCTTCTCGCCGGCTTCTTCGTGGTGGCGTACGCGCCGAAAGGGACACCTGTCGGCGGTGTGCTTCCCGCTGATCCGACGGGCTTCAAAGCGCCACAAGTGTCGCTGCCGAATCTGGATGGCAGCGGCCCGCTGTCGCTGGCCTCGTTCAAAGGCAAGCCGATCGTGGTGAATTTCTGGGCGTCCTGGTGCAACACGTGCATTGCTGAGGCGGCGCTCCTGGGTGACGCAGATCGCAAATACCGCAAGCAAGGCGTGGTTTTCCTTGGCATGGACTCGTCAGACACCACCGCGTCGGCGCGAGCGTTCATGGCGAAGTATGGGATCGAGTACACGTCTTTCATTGATGTGACCGCCGGCCAGAACCGGCGCTGGGGCGTCACCGGGTATCCGGAGACGTTCTTCATCGGGCGCGACGGCCGCATCGTGTCGAAGTACATCTCCTCCATTGACGCCAGGACCCTCTACGCCAGCATTGCCGCGATCCTGCAGTCGTGATGGCAACGCTGATCGCTGCCACGTGGCGAACGAGCAGCGATCGTGGTGGCGCGCGGGCCAGAGCTGCCGGCCCTGACTCGCGTACCGCGGCATAAGCAACATGAACCTCCGCCGGGGGATGGCGGAGGTTCATGACCGACTGCGCGTGCATGGCGGACGCCAGTCGATGGATCCGTGGCGAACGTGGAGGTCACACGCCGAGCACGGACTTGGCTTTGCTGAGCAGGTCTTTTGGTTCAAGCCACATCGACGGGTACTCGCCGTACCACCGCTGCATTCCCTTGCTGTCGATGGCGACGAAGCTGTGGCCGGGCAGCCCCGGATGCATGCCTTTCCCGATGGTCTTGTACTCGGTGGACACGGTGCCGTTGTCGAGCAGGAACGGGGTCTTCACACCGTTGGCTCGCATGTCCGCGAGGATGTCGGACTTGCTGTTCATGACGATGGGTAGCACGACGATGTTTGCCGCTTTGAATTGCGACTGCATGGCCTCGATTTGTGCCATCTGCACCAGGCATGCCTGGCAACCTGCGCCCTCGCTGAAGTACAGCAGCACGTTCTTGCCGCGGTAGTCGGCCAGGCTCACGTTGCGCCCGTCGGTGGTGGGAAGCGTGAACGATGGTGCCTTCGCACTAGTGACATCCTGCTTGACCTGACTGGTGTACAGGCCGACACCGATGACGCCTGCAAGGGCCAACAGGCCGACAATCCAAACGAAGTTCACGCGCGGTCGCGTGCGTGGTGTGGGTGTGTTGGAGTTCGCCGCAGGGGCGAGGGTCTGCCGTGACATGGTGTTCCCTTCAGTGGCAGTGCGGTTCGGGGGCGGTCGCGTCGGTCGCGTCGGTCGCGTCGGATGCGTCCGGCGTAATCCGTGCATCGCGGGCGCGGTCGCGAAGCATCGAGTAGGCGAAGATCGCGCCGATTCCGAGGATCGCGAGGCCCAGGATCGGCTCCGGAACGGGCGCGAGCGCTTGGTTGATGGAGCGGAACATGCTGCCCAACCAGTTGCCGATGACCACCTGGCTTCGCGGTCCGCTGGTCATCCGGCCCGAATCAGCCAGGTAAAGCACGAAGCCGCCCATGACCGCCAGCGCTGCGGCGACGCCGAGATTGATGGTGTTCGTGATGATGTGGCGACCGCCGGGCAGTGGAATGCGTACCGGACGTGCACGCAGGATGCGTTTTTTCCCAAGGTCGAAGCGGTCCCACAGCAACGCCATGACGAACAGGGGGAATGTCATGCCGAACACGTAGGCGAGCCCAAGGCCCACACCGGCGACGGGGTTGGCGGAGAGCGCGGAGAGCGCCATGACGCCGATCAGCACGGGCGCGCAGCATGCGGAGGCGACGCCCGAGAACACGCCCAAGGTGAAGAAGCTGGCGCTGTCGCCGCGACGAGTGTCGGGTGCTCGGATGATTGAGGGCAGACTCCACATGCGTCCGGTGACGGACCACGCGGCGAGCAGCAGCATGAGCAGCCCACCGACCAGGTAGAGCGCGCGGTGGTAGTGGGCGATGGCCGCCGATACCAGGCTCATGCCGAGCGTGATGGGTAGCAGCACCGATGCCAGCCCGGCGGCAAAGATGACGGTGAGCGGTAGCAACCTCCAGCGGCGGTTCTTCACGGCCACGGCCAAATAACTGGGTGCCAGAAACACGATGCAGCAGGGTGCGAACAGGGCTATGCCGCCAGCTAGGAACGCGGTGAGGATCGATCCGGTGGTGAGCAGGCTGTTCATGCACGCACCGCCGCTGCGCGCGCCTCGAGTAGTTGCTTGATCTTGCCGCGTGGCAGCCGACCCTGGCTGAAGAAGGCACCGTCAATGAGGATGAGCGGGCTGAGGGCGGCGCGGTGTTCCTGCATGAGTTGGAATCCGGCGGGTTCGCGCATGTCGAGCGTGCGAATCCGCAGTGGGTAGTCCGCCGTCAATTCGTCGAGTGCCATGCGCGCGTCGTGGCAGAAATGGCAGGCCTCAGCCTCGACCACGGTGATCTCCGCCAGCGGCCGCGTCTCCAGGTCGGTCCTGTTCAACATGCTTGTCCTCGCAGCGATCAGTGGTGTTGGTGCTCGTGCGGTGTTTCGGCGGCGTTCTTCCTGGCCTGAGGTTGCGTCTGGTCGCTGCCATGTTGGCCGTGTCCGCCGTGTCCGCCGTGCATGAACATCATCATGAGCGGGCACAGGGCAAGCAGACCCAATTGCAGAATCACGGCCGGGGCGGCACCGAGAAGCAATGCACCTGCGGCGACTGCGCCGGCGACGGCGAGCCACTTGTTCTTCAGCATCATGTGAGACCTCCCTTGATCTGGTTCCAGCATGGTCCGGGATGCTGTGCATTCGATCATGTCCACAACAAGAAGCAATGAAGATCGCAGGTTGTCGCGGGCTGCGCGCCTGTTTCGGCAGGCCTCTGAGCGCCCGGCAGAGCCGAAGCCTGCGCAAACGAATGCCGCCACCGTTGATTGCGGTGGCGGCGGTTGTGTGGAGCTATGGACTACACGACGGCTTTGCGCAAGCGCAGTGAATTCAGAACCACGGACACACTGGACAAACTCATGGCGGCGGCCGCGATCGCCGGCGACAACAGCAAGCCGAACACCGGGTAGAGCACGCCGGCAGCGACCGGAATGCCGATCGCGTTGTACCCGAAAGCGAAGCCCAGGTTCTGGCGCATGTTGCGAACCGTCGCCCGCGAGATGGCCATTGCTGCCGCCACACCTCGCAAGTCGCCCTTCACCAGAGTGACGGCCGCGGCCTCGATTGCGGTGTCGGTGCCGGTACCCATAGCGATGCCCACGTTTGCCTGCGCCAACGCCGGTGCGTCGTTGATGCCGTCCCCGGCCATGGCAACGAACTTGCCCTGCGCTTGCAGGTCGCGAACGATGCGCAACTTGTCCTCGGGCTTGACCCGGGCGTGGAAGGCGTCGACGCCGACTTGCGACGCGACGGCCGCGGCCGGACCTTCGGCGTCGCCTGTGGCCATGACGATGTGCACGCCGTCGTCGTGCAGTGCTGCCACCGCGGCGGGAGTGCTTTCCTTGATGGCATCGGTGAGCACGATGGCACCGATCAGATGACCGTCACGGGCCACGTACACCAAGGTGCCCGCGCTGGCGGTGTTTTCGACATCACGAGCCAACGTCACATGTTCGCGTTCCAGAAGATCACGATTACCGACAAACACGGTTGATGCGTTCACCATGGCTTGAACCCCGAACCCCGGAATGGCCGTGAACTCCTCTGGTTGACCGACGAGCAGGTCGCGATCACGCGCAGCGTCAAGTACCGCGCGCGCCAATAGATGCTCGCTGGCGCCGTTGGCCGTGGCAGCGAGCGTGAGCACCTCATCGCCGGTATGGCCTCGTGCAGGCAGCACCTGTTGCACCGTTGGCCGTCCCTGCGTGAGGGTGCCCGTCTTGTCCACGACGATGGTGTCGACCTTGCGCATGTGTTCCATGGCGGTGGCGTCCTTGAACAGCACGCCCTTGGTGGCACCCAGGCCGGTTCCCACCATGACCGACATCGGCGTGGCAAGACCGAGCGCGCATGGGCAAGCGATGATGAGCACCGCCACCGCGTTCACCAATCCCAGCGCCCAGCTCGGTTGCGGGCCGAACCAGCCCCAGACGAAGAACGTGACGATGGCGATGCCAACCACGACGAGCACGAAGACGCCTGCAACACGATCAGCAAGCCGCTGCAGCGGTGCCTTCGAGCGCTGCGCCGCCGCAACCATGCCGATGACCCGGGAAAGCACGGTGTCGGCGCCGACGCCGGTGGCCGTGATGTCCAGTGTTCCGGTGGTGTTCAGGGTGCCGCCGACGACTGCGTCACCTTCGGTCTTGTCGACCGGCATCGGCTCGCCGGTGATCATCGACTCGTCGACGGCGGACATGCCGGATGCGACGAGACCATCGACGGGAATGCGTTCGCCGGAGCGCACGCGCAAACGATCACCTATGACGACATCGGCGAGGTCCACTTCGACGGTCGCGCCCTGCGCATCGACCCGCATCGCCGTGGCCGGCGCGAGCTGCAGCAGGCTGCGGATGGCGTTCCCGGTGGTGGCGCGCGCCCGGAGTTCCAGCACCTGACCGAGCAAAGTCAGCGTGCAGATTACCGATGCCGCCTCGAAATAGAGCGGCAATGCGCCATCAACGCGCAAGGCGTCCGGGAAGACTCCGGGTGCCAGCACTGCCGCAAAGGAGTACCAGAACGCCATGTTCACGCCGAGTGCGATCAGCGTCCACATGTTGGGGTTGCGGTACCGGATCGAGGAAGCGCCCCACACGTGGAAGGGCCACGCACTGCCGAACACGACGGCGGCGGCCAGCAGCAATTCACTCCAGTCGCGCACGCCCACCGGGATGGCGCTGACTGGTCCGAGCGCCAGCACCAGCACCACCAGCGTGATCGGAAGCGAAGACCAGAAGCGACGAAGCATCTCCCGGTACTCGTGCTGCTCACTCTCGTTATCGGAACCGGGAATCAGGGGCTCCAAGTGCATGCCGCAGATGGGGCAACGCCCCGGTGCTTCGCGGCGGATCTCCGGATGCATCGGGCAGGTGTAGATGATGACGTCGAGCGGAGCCTGCTCAACGGCCATTGCGTGAGCATTCGTGCGCGCTGGCACCATCTCCTGCACCGTGCCTGGCGCGACCAGATGCATGCCGCACTTGGGGCACGAACCAGGTTTCGTGTCCACCACTTCAGGGTGCATGGGGCAGGTGTAACGCGGCGCGTCCTCGCCATGGGCCACCGCCGCGTCTCCAGCCTCGTGACTGCTTGATTGCCCGTCCGCCTGTGCCACCAGGTGCATTCCGCACTTGGGGCACGAGCCGGGTTGCGGGGCCACCACTTCGGGATGCATCGGACAGGTGTATTGCGTGGCCTCTACGGCTTCCGCGTGCTCCAACTTCGACATCTCGCTTCTCCCAACATCGCATTACGGTTCTGCGAAACCGTGCCATTCCAGTGCCATCCGTTACTGGACGCCGCTTGTTACAACGCTTCCAGTGTGCTCCTGCAGCATGTGCGGTCACTATCGATCGTCTGAAGATTTCATCAACACCCGCAGTCGCCACGCGGGTGCAGCCCGCCAGCGGTGCTTGATCGCATCTTCACGGAACGGACATTGAACCTCCGCGCTGCATTGCAACGATGCGATACAGCATGCACGCGGCACTTCGTTGCCGACGCAACCAATGGAGGAGGCACCGTGACTGCGCCGATTTCCGAGAAACGACAACGCATTTCGGGCGCGACGACCAGCAGTGGCCGAAATTTGAAGCCGAGGACCACGCCGATGCCGCCGAGAGTCGAACCGGCACGGGATCCGCGGGTTCTGGCCGTGACCACCCCCTCTTGCCAGGTGTTCGACGCCTTGCCCCAGCATGCGCTGGCCATCACGTTTCAGTTCGATGCAGCTCCTGACGGCGACACGCCACCCCGCCCGGTCCATCTCATTGGGGAACTGACGGAACCGCGCGTCGACGTCGATGCACCGTCCTCTACGGCCAGCAGATTCGACATGGTCCACGTCATCCCTGCCATTCCCGCCGGCGTTGGCAGGGTGGCCGTAACTATGCGCGTTCGAGATGTGGCCGCTGGACGCTGGCACGTGATCGCCGAACCCGAGCGCGACCTCGCGTTTGAAACCAGCGGCGACACCGGAGGCTCCGCGGTGGTCACGGAATCCGCGCCAGGCGTTTCGCTGGGATCCTGGGCCGCATTTGTGGCGCTGGGCACCCTCGTCGGCTTGGTACTGCTCGCGATAGAAGGCGAAACCGTCGGCTTACCGGTTGCCACGTTGTTGCGCACCGCGGTGCTGGCCTGCGTGGCCGGCTTGGTGGGTGCCAAGGTGTACTACAAGGCGCAGGCGGCTGCCCCAAGCTCGTGGTGGTCGCCCGGCGGTATGTGCATCCAGGGCTTCGTACTCGCAGCGGTGGGGACGCTACTGCTCGGGGCAACTGTCACGCGGATGCCAGTGCTGCTGGTTCTCGATGCGATGAGTGCGCCGCTGCTTGTCGGTATCGCTGTCGGACGCATCGGCTGCTTTAGGGCCGGCTGCTGCGTGGGCCGATTGCACGGTGGCCGCATCGCACTTTGGTCCTCGGATCGCTACATCGGTGCCCGCCGCATTCCCACGCAACTACTCGAAGGCATAGGGGCGCTGAGCCTCGCCGCGGTCGCGGTCGTCATGCTGCGCTGGGAGCCCGGCATGCCGGCCGGCTCGCTCGCGCTGCAATCGATGGGTACCTATGTCCTGATCCGGCAGATCCTGCTACCGCTTCGTGCACTGGATCGACGCACTGACTGGCGACGTCCGGTGACGGCCAGCCTGTCGGCCACCGCGCTCGCAGCGGCCGTAGGAGCCATGCTGCTCGCCGCCTCGTAGGAGCCGACTTCGTCTACCGAGTTGACGCAAGATCACGATTTCATCAGTACCAGCAACGAGTTTCCCCCTCAGCCATCGGAGAATCACCATGCCCACCCACCAGAACAGCGGTTCATCGAAGCTCTTCGCGCTAGCGGCCAGTTCCGTTATCGTCGCTACGTTTGCATCCCTCGGAATGACGTCTGCCGCGGCCGCTACCGGTAGAGATCTTGCAGCCCAGTCGCGGTCCGTCGACGGCGTCGAGGTTGTCGTTTCGGGTCGCGCCGACACCGCGTCGACGCGCATCAGCGTGCAGCTCACCACGCATGCACGTGAACTCGGCCAAAACCTCGACGCCTCAAAACTGCAGGCGGCAACGACCAAGCTGAAGGGCGCGAAATGGGTCGGCGACCCGGCTACGGGTCATCACCGCAGCGGCACGCTCACCTTCCAAGGGCGCATCCCAAACGGCGCACCCATCTCGCTGAGCCTGTCCGGCTGGAACAAGCCCCTGGTCTTTCGCTGGCGCCCCAACGGCCAGCCCCTGCTCTGACGATCCCGTCAAAGCCCGCAGCTCTTCATCGAAGTTTCACCAGACCCACAGCGGAACTCCGAGATGCACGGCTGGAATGAACGCATGACCACAATTCCACTCTGGCGAGTACGCGGAATTCGTTGCGGGGCCTGCATCGGACTCATTCTTGACGCCCTACGCGACCTGCCGGGGACAACTTCGGTCTCGATCAGCGACGTCTCGGACGGACAGGCAACCGTGCAGTTGAATGGAAGCACGCCGGACGATGCCGTGGGACGGGCCTTAGGCAGGGCCGGCTTCCCCGGTCGTGCAGCCGCTGCGATCTTTCACGACAACAACAGGGATCGCCAAGTCGCCGCTACCCGGCGGTTGACCCGCGTTCGGAAAGGCGCAAACCATGAGTAGCGACTACGGGCTGTGGCCCCTGGTGATCATCAACACGGCGATCTTCGCGATTTTCGCGGCGAGCTTCTTCCACCCCAAGACGTCCGTCGACTGGAAGGCGTTCGGCGGTTTCACCGCCTTCCTCATCGCCTTGTTCACGGAGATGTATGGCGCGCCGCTCACCCTGTATTTGTTGAGTGGTTGGCTCGGCAACCGATTCCCGCAACTCACACCCAGCCACGCCAGCGGACACCTGTGGAACGACCTGATCGGATGGCAGGGCGATCCACACGTGAGCCCCTTCCACTTCGCCAGCTATGCACTCATCGGCGGCGGGTTCTGGCTGCTCGCTACGGCGTGGCGACACCTGTATGAGGCAGCGCGCACCGATCGGCTTGCGACATCGGGCCCGTACGCAAGAGTGCGTCACCCCCAGTATGTGGCGTTCTGGATCATCATGCTGGGATTCCTCCTGCAGTGGCCGACGATTCCCACCTTGCTCATGTTCCCAGTGCTGCTGCTCATCTATCGGCGACTGGCGCTGAGCGAGGAACGAGCGGTCGAGGCGAAGTTCGGGCAGGCGTGGCAGCGGTACACAGCGACCACACCGGCGTTCGTCCCCCGCCGTAGCGGCACGGTCGCACCGGGACCGAGTCATTGAGCACCCAAGCGGTGATGCGGTTCCTACGCCAATCCGCGACACGTGCGGCCAGCGCATGAGGCCGAGAATCTGGTCCGCAATCCTTCTTTTGGCGCTGGTGGGGGTGCCCATGGCCACTGCTTCAGGTGCCTTTGCTGACACGGTTGCAGCACTTGACTGGGCTGCGCAGAGCAGCATCAGCGAAACGGCACCGCTGGATCCTGTGCGCAGCGCAGTCGTGGCCGCGCCGGCAAGCGTGTCCGGCGTGTACACCGCCACCTCATCGCTCGCAGCTGTCGCCAAGCGAAGCAGTAGCGCGACGCGCGCCAGCCGCAGCCGAATGGCCGTCCGAGTTCCGCTCGTCGGCCCGATTTCCGCCCGCTTTGGGTCCCGGGGAAGGCGCTGGGCACAACGGCACACCGGTATCGACATCAGCGCCCCGTACGGCACGAAGGTGAGAGCCGTCACGGCCGGGACGGTGGTGAAGATCGCTTATGACCGTGAGTACGGGAGAACCGTTGTGCTGCGCGGCGGCGGTGTGGACACCTGGTACGCACATCTATCGTCCGCTCGCGTGCTCGTAGGCGCGCGCGTCTTGGCAGGGCGAATGATCGGGCGCGTGGGTACGTCGGGCAATGTCACCGGCCCGCACCTGCACCTTGAAGTGCGTGCACACGATGAGCCCACCGACCCGGCCTCATTCTTGTGGGGACGACATGCCGGAATGCCTGGACGCACACCTGCTTGGGCTCGCGCTGGAGTGACGGCCTTGTCACAGCTGTAAACACGCAGCAGCGTTGTCGGTTTTGGTGAGGCATGTTGATGATTCGTTGCCCTTGCGCAGGGCAGGGTGAACGCAGTTGCGTCGTGGCGTTGTCATCAGGCGCGGCACTGCAGAGCTCGGTTCAGTCGTGGCTGGCGTGCTCGTGGTCCTGGTGCTGCTGCGGTTCGAATTGGAACGTGGAGTGGGCCACGTCGAAGTGATCAGCCAGGCACGCCTGCAGGTCATCGAGCAGCGTTGGCAGCTGGCCATCTCGAAAGAAGGAATCCTCGACGACGATGTGCGCCGTCAGCACCGGAAGGTCGGAGGCAACCTGCGTGGCGTGCAGGTCATGGATGGCGAGTACCCCGGGCACCGCTAGGACGTGGCTCCGGACGTCAGCGAGTTCGACGGTTCGCGGGGTGGCTTCCAGCAAGACGTCGACGGCTTCGCGAAGCAGCCGAAATGTGCGGGGCAGAATCATCAGTGCAATTCCGACAGAAACGACGCCATCGGCGCGGTCCCATCCGAGCGCAGCGATTGCGATGGAGGCCACCAGCACGGCCAGGGCTCCGAGCAGGTCACTGAATGCCTCGAGTCGTGCGGCGCGAGTGTTGAGGTTGCTGCGCTGGATGCGCGTGAGGATGAGGATCGATAGGGCATTGCCCATAAGTGCCACCAAGGCGAACGTGAACATCACGCGCGATTCCACATGTTCGGGAGCGAAGACTCGACGGACTCCTGTCAGCAGGATGAAAGCGCCCACCGCAAGCAGCAGCCCCGCCTGTACGGCAGCCGCCAGCACCTCGGCTCGTCGGTAGCCCCAGGTTCGTTCCGGTGTCGCCGCGCGCAATGAAAGCACGGAAGCAATGAGTGCGAGTGCCAATCCAGCAACGTCCGTGAGCATGTGCCCTGCGTCGGCCAATAACGCCACGCTCCGCGAGATCGCGGCGCCGATCACCTCGGCCGCGAGGATCGAAGACGAGATAGAT
>JAKAIC010000132.1 GCA_021814565.1 Actinomycetes bacterium
CCCGTCACCATCTGCTGCTTGAGCCCGGGCTCCCCAGCCTCAAAGCCCTTTCAGCAGCGGGAAGCTGCTGGGTAAGCACAGGAGATCAAGGGAAGCTGTCCCCCCGGCCATGACGGTCAGGCGGCGAAAGCGGGGCCGTACTTGTAGGCGGTACGGCCATCAACAGGGACCAAGTACAACGACCACTCGTCACCGAGGTCCCGGAACCACTCCAGTGACTGCACGCCATCCACACACAAGGCGGTGGCGTAGGCGTCTGCCAGGGCGGGATCAGGTCCGATCACCGTGGCAGACCGCGCACCGCTCGAGCGTCCGCCGCGCTTGGGATCCACCACATGATCACCGCGCTCGTAGGTGCCGGAGGTGGCGATGGCGTAGGTCGACAGGGGAATGACTTTCACGATCCTGCTCACGTCGTCGGGGTCCGTGATGCCGGCGCTCCAGGGCTCACCATCGGACATCGACGCCACGTCACCGCCGCAGTTCACGAATGCGCGATCCACGCCAAAATCGTGCAGGATGTCGAGTGCGACACCCGCGGCCCAGCCCTTCACCAGCCCGGAGGGATCGAAGCCGCCTTCCACATTCCACGGATCGAAGGCGCCGCGGCTGCTCATGAGGGCCCGGCGGCACAGGCGCATCACATCGACCAGCTCGGCGGCGCCGCGATTGCCGGTTGCCGCCATGGCCTCCAGGTCGCGTTCCGCCAGACGGCCGTCGCGCACCTGCGACACCAGCGAATGCTGCTTGAAGGTGGAGAAAACCTCATCCACGTGATGCACGAAAGCCACTACGGCATCACGCGCCGCGAACAGCTCACGCACGCTGAGTTGCGGCGCGTCGATCTCGAAGACGACGGTGGTGCTCCACACATCCTCGGTGTGGATGAATCCGCCACGGCGCTTGGCCTCGATGACGGCCTCCACGGCTGCGGGCGTCGCATCGGCGCGCTTGGACATCTCAGGCCTTCTGCAGCACGGCGCTGAGGCCGTTGATCAAAGCCATCGATGTTCCGGTTGCGCCACTCACAATGCCCGCCCTGACGTTCTGGGTGCGGATGATCTCCGGCACCAGATACTGCTGCACAGCGCCCGCGAACTGGTAGTTGCCACCGCTCTCGTTGATCGAGATGCTGGAGATCCGGCCGCCGCTCACCTTGACGTTCACCGCGAGATCGCCGTAGTAGCGACCGTGGCTGATGACCTGCTCGGACGGAGCGCTGAAGTTGCCGTCGACGAAGCCGCTGGCGGCGGGCGTCGTCTGCACCGGCTTGGGCCGGGCGGTGGCCCTCGGCTTGGGCCGTGCGGTTGCCTTCGGCTTGGCAACTGTGCTGGCCCTGGCCTTGGCCCGGCTGGTGGCCCTGGCCTGGGCCGGACGCTTCCTGTGGCTGCGGGCCTTGCGGGCAGTGGTGGCCGGGTTCGCGCTGGCGCGTGCCGCTGCCGTCGGGGGGGCTTGCGTGGTCGTGTTGACCGCCGTGGTGTTGGCGGCCGCAGTCGACGCTGCCAGGCTCAGGTTGCCGGTCAGGGTGTTCTCGGCCAGACGCACACTCGGCTTGTACACCAGCACGGAAGCCACGCCGACCACCGTGCCAGTGGTGACGAGAAGGGCGCGTCGCATCAGTTCTCCTGCCGGCTAGAAGGCGAAGGCTTCATCGTGGATGCGATCCTTGGGCACGCCGAGGGCATGGCAGCTGTCCACGGCCTGCTTGATCACGGCGCCAGGTCCGCACAGGAACACATGGGAATCCTTGATGGTGGGCACCAGGGTGCGCAGCGTGCGTACGTCAAGGCTGGCCTGCTGGCGGCTGCCGACGACGTAGTGCAGCCGTGCGTTGTGCCACCTCGCCAATGCCTCCACCTCGTCACGCAGCATGAGGTCCTCTTCCTTGGAGGCACGCCACACGATGTCGATCTGCTTGCCGCGTGGCAGCTCCTCGAGCAGCGCGCGGATGGGCGTCACACCGACACCGGCAGCGATGAGCGTGATGTGCTCGCCGTCGGCCTGGTCCGCAGTGAAGACGCCGTAAGGGCCCTCGATGAAGACGCGGGTGCCGGGCTTGAGGTTGCGCAGCCACGAACTGTGATCGCCCAGATCCTTGACGGTGATGCGCAGGCGGTTGTTGCGGGGGGCGGCACTCAGCGAATAGGGGTGTGACTCCCACCAGTAGCGACGGGCCAGGAAGCGGAAGGCGAAGAACTGCCCACCACGGGCTTCCAGTTCCTCGAGATGACGGCCCTTCATGATGACGGAGATGGTGTTGTGGTTCTCCACTTCCACCCGCTCCACCTGGAAGCCGTGGTACAGCGATGACACCCATGGCACGATGATGCGGAACCAGATGATGGTGGTGAAGGTGGCCACGTAGATGGCGGTCCACCAGATGCGAAGCAACGGGTGGCCGAGGAACATGGTGCCGTCGACGATCTGGTGCATGAACGACAAGGTGACACCCAGGTATGCGAACAGGTGAAGCATCCACCACTGCTCGTACTTGAGTTTGCCGCGCACCCGTCGGTACGAGGTGACACCGATCATCATCATGGCGGCGAAGCCGACCACGGCCCAGATCATCCAGCTCATGTTCCAGATGACGGTCCAGAACTCGGACCACACGTTGACCTTGTCGGCCAGGGCGTAGCCCACCGTGACCAGCACCACGTGCGCGAGGATCAGGTACAGCGAGTAGGGCCCGAGCACGCGGTGCCATTTGATGAGGCGGTCCTGGCCGACCGAGCGCTCGATCCAGGCGATGCGACCGGAGAGCAGGAGAGAGGCGAGGGCGAAGGCGGTGCCGGACATGGCGGCGACCCGCGAGAGTGCGGTGAAGAGTGAATGGGGCGTGGTCCAGTCGGACCAGGGCTGGGCATCGAAGCCGAGGCCGATGGCGATGCCGGTGGTGACGGCGATCACCGTGAGGATGAGGTCAGCGCGACGATTGCGCACGCGACGCGCGTTGGTGGTGCGGCGCGGGTCCGGGTTCGTGACCCCGGAGCCCGCGCCGTCATTCGCGCGCAGGCGTGCAGGCGCCTGCGGCGCCGGGGAGGTGCGATCGTACGAAGGAGGCGTGTTCGAACGGATCTTCACCGGCGGGACGGCAGCACCGTTGTTGGCGGACGAGGAGGAGGCGTCCGGTCGATTGGAGGCTGCGGTCATGGGGCAATGGTGGCGCGGATTGCCTCGCAGCACAGCCCTTTGGCCGCAGCCCTAACCTCGGGTTCAGCCAACTTGGCCATTCCTTGGACCGCCTGATGCACTTCGAACAATCGTCGGCCGCCCGGCCGCCCCACTGCCGGTCTCCGCGGCGTCAGCCCCGGCGATAGGAGGCGCGGGTGGCTCAGCGGTGGCAGGCGCGGGTACGTCAGTGGTTGGTGGCGCGGGCCTCGTCGAAGCGCTGGTAACTGGCGTGGATCTCCTGCTCAGCGGCCGCGCGGCCGGCCCAGGAGGCGCCTTCCACGGACTTGCCGGGCTCCAGGTCCTTGTAGACCTCGAAGAAGTGCTGGATCTCCAGGCGGTCGAACTCGTTGACGTGGTGGATGTCGCGCAGGTGCTCCTTGCGGACGTCGCCGGCGGGAACGCAGAGCAGCTTGTCGTCGCCGCCCATCTCGTCGGTCATGCGGAACATGCCGATGGCGCGGACACTCACGACACAGCCCGGAAAGGTGGGCTCGTCGAGCATCACCATGGCGTCCAGGGGATCGCCGTCGAGGCCGAGGGAGTTGTCGACGAAGCCGTAGTCCCAGGGGTAGCGCGTGGAGGTGAAGAGCATGCGGTCCAGCCGAATGCGCCCGCTGTGGTGGTCGATCTCGTACTTGTTGCGACTTCCGCCCGGGATTTCGATGGTGACGTCGAAGATCAGATCGCTCATGCGGTGATCCTTCCACAGCAGCTCGGTCCGGCTGCGCCGGTGCTGCCCGCGGGCCGCCCACTGCGCCCGCCCGAGCGGCGGTTGGCGCTGAAACGGCGCTGCGCCGGGCGCGTTCTCGGGC
>JAKAIC010000034.1 GCA_021814565.1 Actinomycetes bacterium
TGGCGGCAGCGCCGTTCATCAACAGGTCAGATGTCCCCTGGACGCTGGGCCGTTCCTCCACCGGCATGGACTCCGCGAGCAGCGTGGACCCCGCCACCATGGTCGCCGACCAACCGAGGCCCAGCAGGAAGAGGCCCATTCCGAGCTGCGTGGCATTGGTGGCGTCGGCAGTTCCGGCAACCAGTGCCGAGGCCAACAGCAGCAGCACGCCGAGACGGATGACAACCAGCTTGCCCCACCGATCCGAAGCCCAGCCCATGACGGGCGAAAGCGCGTACATGCCGACGATATGGAGACTGATGACGATTCCGATTATGCGCAGTGAGTCATCGACATGCTTCATGTGCACCGGCGTCATCACCATGATGCTCACCATGGCGATGTGACCGATGACGGTGGCGGCCAGGGCCAGTGAAGCCAGGCGCGAGGAACGGATGAGCGCGAAGCCATGGCGCAGGCTTCGATGTTCATCGGGTTTGTCCTTGCCCGCCAACTGGACCGAGAGCAGGTACGGGTCGGGACGCAGGAACACCAGCAGCACGATGAGCGCGGCGAAGAGGCTGGCACCGGCGAACATATAGGGGCCGACGAGTCTGGGCAGCCCCAGTGAGGTGGCCAGGCCGCCGGACCATTCCAGGAGATTGGGGCCGATCACCGAGCCCACGGTTCCGGCCCACAACACGATCGAGATATCGCGTCCTCGGTGCTCGGGCAGCGATAGGTCAGCGGCTGCGAAGCGCAGTTGGTAGGCCGCTGCCGTGCCGGCACCCGCGAGCATGGTGCCCAGCAGGATGAGCGGCAGCCAACGCTGCACGCCACCCACCACTGCGAGCAGGGCGCCCACGCTGGCCACTGCGTAACCGCTGCCGATGGCGAGACGCCGACCACCGCGTGCGGTGAGACGAGCCAGTGGAATGGCCATCAAGGCGGCGCCGGTCACCGAGCAGGTCTGGGCCAGCCCGGAGAGTGCTTCATTGCCGGTGATGTCGTAGACCAGCAGCGCGCCGGCAGTGCTGAGGCCGGCCACGCCGACCCCGGCGACGATCTGCGACACCGACAGGGTGCGCAGCGTCCGTCGACGAGCGACCACGCGCATCTCGTCGCGGAGCAGTGGCATCAGTCAGGCCTCAATCGCCGAGACGAAGGCGGACAGCGCGACGTCGTTGAAGGCTTCAGATTCTATGCGCCCGATGCTGTCATCGTGCATGTCCACAGCAGGCGTGCGCGCTTTGCTTTCCACAACCTGCGCCCCGAACCAGGCTGGCGGTCGGAGGGTCTGCCGAGGCTCGCCCTACCCCGACGAATGGAGCCAAGGTGAATGAGATCGAGATTTCGGTGACCGGCAATGTGTGCAGCGAGGTATCCCAGCACGACTATGCGGGCGGCAGGTTCACCCGCTTCTCCGTCGCCTGCACCCCACGCCTGTTCAAGGAAGGTGGCTGGAGTGACGGGCCTACCTCGTTCTTCCGTGTGGGCTGCTTCGGCAACCTGGGGGCCAACGTCTTCGCCTCGGTGCACAAGGGTGATCCGGTGCTGGTCCGCGGTCGCGTGACCGTGCGCAATTGGGAGAGCGACGGCGTCACCCGCACTTCGGTTGATATCAATGCCGACAGTGTGGGCCATGACCTGCGCTTCGGTGGTGCGGTGTTTCAGCGTGCCCGTCGTGAAGCGGCAAGCACGGACGACGCTCCGTGGTCGGCTGTGCCGGCTGAGCTGGCGCAGGAGGGTCGTGACGCTGGGCTCTCGGCGAACCGTGTGCAGGCCGATGCGGCCGGTGTCGCCGGGTGACCTCGCATTGACGGTGCGGGGGCGGGATCATCCGTCCCTGTGGTTGGTGGCCGTCAGGTGGGCCGGCCCGCTCCCTGTAACATGCCCGACCGTGGCTGAATTCATTTACACGCTCAAGAAAGCCCGCAAGGCGCACGGCGACAAGGTGATCCTTGACGACGTCACGCTCATGTTCCTGCCCGGCGCCAAGATCGGTGTCGTGGGCCCGAACGGCGCGGGCAAGTCGACACTGCTCAAGATCATGGCTGGCGTCGAGCATGTGTCGAATGGCGAGGCCTATCTGAGCCCCGGCTACACCGTCGGCATGCTGGCCCAGGAGCCGATCCTGGACGAGACCAAGGACGTCCTAGGCAATGTGCAGGACGGTGTCGCGGGCACCATGGCCATGCTGCAACGCTTCAACGACATCTCCGCGGAGATGGCCAGCCCCGACGCCGATTACGACAAACTGCTGGCGGAAATGGGCAAGCTGCAGGAGGAGATCGACCACAGGAACGCATGGGATCTCGATGCACAGTTGGAGATGGCCATGGATGCCCTCCGCTGCCCAGCCCCGGATTCCGAGATCGCCGTGCTCTCCGGCGGCGAGAAGCGTCGGGTGGCCCTGTGCAAGCTGCTGCTGCAGCAGCCCGATCTCCTGCTCCTCGACGAGCCCACCAACCACCTCGACGCGGAGTCCGTGCAGTGGCTGGAACAGCACCTCGAGAAGTATCCGGGCACCGTCATCGCCATCACCCACGATCGCTACTTCCTGGACAATGTTGCGGACTGGATTCTCGAGATCGACCGCGGTCGCACCTACCCCTACGAGGGCAACTACACCACCTACCTCGAGACCAAGCGGTCGCGCCTGAAGGTGGAGGGCGCCAAGGATGCCAAGCTGGCCAAGCGCCTGGGCGAGGAGCTCGATTGGGTGCGCTCCAATGCCAAGGCCCGCCAGACCAAGAGCCGTGCCCGCCTCGATCGCTATGAGGAGATGGCGGCGGAGGCGGAGAAGACCCGCAAGCTGGACTTCGAGGAGATTCAGATTCCACCGGGCCCGCGCCTGGGTTCGCTGGTGGTGGAGGTCAAGGGACTCAACAAGGGCTTCGACGACCGCCTCCTCATCGACGACCTGTCCTTCACCTTGCCGCGCAACGGCATCGTCGGAGTCATCGGCCCCAATGGCGTGGGCAAGACCACGCTCTTCCGCATGATCGTGGCCGCCGCCACCGGCGACACCTCCGATCCGTCCGCCTTGCCGGATGCAGGGACCTTGCGCATCGGTGACACCGTGCTGCTCTCCTATGTGGACCAGAGCCGTGCCGGGCTCGATGGCACCAAGACGCTCTGGGAAGTGGTGTCGGACGGGCTCGACTGGCTCAAGGTGGGCCAGGTGGAGGTGCCGTCACGCGCCTATGTCTCCGCCTTCGGCTTCAAGGGTGCCGACCAGCAGAAAGCCACAGCCATCCTTTCCGGTGGCGAGCGCAATCGCCTCAATCTGGCGCTGACGCTCAAGCAGGGCGGGAACCTGCTGTTGCTCGATGAGCCCACCAACGACCTCGATGTGGAAACCCTGGCCTCGCTGGAGAACGCATTACTCGAGTTCCCCGGTTGCGCCGTCATCACCTCGCATGATCGTTGGTTCCTCGACCGCATTGCCACCCACATCCTGGCCTACGAGGGTGATTCGCAGTGGTTCTGGTTCGAGGGCAACTTCGACGCCTACGAGAAGAACAAGGTGGAGCGCCTCGGCATCGAGGCTGCGCGCCCGCACCGCGCCACCTACCGCAAGCTCACGCGCGGCTGACATGGCCCGCCATCGCCTTGTCATCCCACTGCGCTGGGCCGACTTCGACGCGCTGGGCCATGTCAACAACGTCACGTATTTCGAGTACATGCAGGATGCTCGCGTCGCGCTGATCCACGATTTCGGTGCCGACAAGTCGTCACTGAAAGAGATCGGGCATCTGGTTGCCCGCAATGAGATCGACTACCTGAAGCCCATCAACATGAGCGACCTGCAGGTCACCGTCGATCTCTGGATCAGTCGCTTCGGTGGCGCTTCCTATGACGTGCAGTACGAGATCCTCGACCAGGCGGGCGAGGTGTGTGCCCGCGCCAAATCGGTCATGGTGACGGTGGACATGGCGACGGAAGCCGTGATGCGTATCCCGGATGCGGTACGTGAGTCAATGTCGAGGTACTACGAGGAGCAGCCCGGGCTCTAGGCCGCGGTCAGACCTCAAGCCAGACGGCGGTATCGGGCGGGATGACGAGCGCATTGGACGCCGTGCGCTCCAGCGGCACACGTGATGATGCCAACATGAGGCCGGCCCGCGGAATAGCCGCATCCTCGGCGCCGGTATTGCACACGACCAGGATGCCAGGCCGGCCGAAGCGACTGGGTCGCTCGAAGGCGAGTACCGATGAACCCAGCGTGAGGTCGTCGCGCCACACCATCTCGCCCTCACCGAGCGCCGGCTCGGAGCGGCGCAGACGCAGCGCCTTGCGGGTGAGCTCGAGCATGGAGGCCGGGTCGTCGGTCTGGGCCTCGATGGAGAGCTCACGCCAGTGCCGGGGCTGGGTGAGCCAGGCGGAGTCGGTTGAGAAGCCGAAGGTCTCGCCGGCACGGGTCCAGGGCAGCGGCACGCGGCAACCATCGCGCAGGCCGTCGACGCCACCGGAACGGAACCATGCGGGATCCTGGCGCTCCGATGCAGGGATGTTGATGACCTCCTCCAGTGCCAACTCCTGGCCCTGGTAGATGTAGGCGCTGCCGGGCAGCGCCAGCATGGTGAGCATCATGGCGCGGGCACGGTCGCGACCCAGGCGTTCCTGCTGCTCGCTCAGCGGCGTGCGCACAATCCGTGCCTCCAGGCCGCTTCCGGTGGCCTCGGGGGCGTCGTTCAGACCGCGATCGTTGAGCGCATAGCGATTGACCACGCGCGGCACATCGTGGTTCTCAACCACCCAGGTGGTGGAAGCGCCGACCACGCGGTCATTGGCGAGCGAGGCGTCGATGACGGCACGCAGCTCGGAAGCGCGGAAATTGGCGCGCAGGAAGGGGAAGTTGAAGCCCGTGTGCATCTCGTCGGGTCGCAGGTAGTTGGCGAGGCGTGCCGGCGTGCCCACCCAGATCTCACCGACGAAGATGCGCGTGGGCTGGTAGGCGTCGGTGATCGCGCGCCAGTGCCGGTAGACGTCGTGCACTGCCGGCTGGTCCCACATGGGCTCGGGCACGATATCGATGAGTTGGCCATCGGCATCGAGCAGTCGCTGCTCGCCCTGGCTGTCGGGCAGACCCGGCACCTTGGCCAGGCCGTGTGCCACGTCGACGCGGAAGCCATCGACACCGCGATCGAGCCAGAAGCGCACGGTGGTGTCGAATTCCTCGACGATGTCGGGGTTCTCCCAGTTCACATCCGGTTGCGTGGAATCGAACAGGTGCAGGTACCAGTAGCCGGTCGCCACACCGTCGGCATCGAGGATCGGCGACCAGGCGTCGCCGGTGAACACGCAGCGCCAGTTGTTGGGTGGCAGTTCCTGGTTCGCGCCGCGCCCCTGGGCCACGTGGTAGCGGGCCCATTCCGGTGAGCCGGGAGCCGTGGCCAGGGCCGCCTGGAAGAAGCGGTGCTCGGAACTGGTGTGGTTCGGCACCAGGTCCACCAGCACCTTGAGGCCGAAGCCGTGGGCTTCCTCGATCAGTGCCTCGACCTCGGCCAGCGTGCCGAAGCGGGGATCGATGTCACGGTAGTCGGCGACGTCATAGCCGCCGTCATGATCTGGGCTCTTGTAGAAGGGGGAGAACCAGACGGCGTCGACGCCCAGATCGGCCAGGTAGCGCAGGCGTGCGCGAACGCCGTTCGCATCGCCGAAACCATCCCCGTTGGAGTCATTCCATGACTTCGGGTAGATCTGGTAGATGACGGCATCGCGCCACCAATCGGCATTGCGGTGTGCAGGACGTTCGATCGACATAGTGGGCCATTCTGCCGTGGCCGGAAACCATCACCGACCAGACGCTGGCGCAGCGCAAAGCTGTGACCGGATTGTCGCGCAAACGGCCGCTGTTGCACGACGGATAGTTCAGACTCCGCCGGCGTTCAACAGGAATTCAGCGGCGGACTGCAGATAGGCACGCAACTCGTTGCGCGACGGCTCATCCACGCGCTGTGCCTCCAGGGCGGCCAGCATGTGCCGCAGCCAGGCATCGCGGGCGGCCTCATCGATCACGAAGGGCGCGTGCCGCTGGCGTAGGCGAGGGTGCCCACGCGTCTCCGAATAGGAGCGCGGCCCACCCCAGTACTGCGCCAGGAAGAGCACGAGATGGTGCTCCGCGGGTGCCAGATCCTCGCCTGCATACATGGGGCGCAGCAGCGGATCGTCTGCCACACCGGCATAGAAGTCGTGGACCAGGGCCTCGAAGAAGGCCATGCCGCCGACCCGGTCATAGAGCGAGGGCTGCTCGGTGCTCATCGTGGTCCTGGGTTACCAGGTGGCGTGGGACCACTGAAAGGTCGGGCCAGGACCGGCACGCGAATCCCCTCCTTGTCGAAGGCATTCTTGATGCGTTCGCGCAGCTCACGTGTCACCGGTACCTGCTGTTCGGGGGCCGCCTTGGCGATCACCCGGATGAAGACCGCATCGCCTGACACCGATTCCACACCGGCGAACTCGGGGCGACCCAGCAGCATGTCGTCGAAGCCGGGATCATCGTCCATGCCCATTGCCACTTCATCGACAATGCGGCGTACGCGTTCCAGGTTCTCGTCGTAAGCGACGGGGATATCCATCACGGCCAGGGTCCAGCCCTGCGAGCGGTTGGCGACGCGCACGATCTCACCATTGCGCACGTACCAGACCACGCCCGTGAGATCGCGGAGGCGCGTGATGCGCAAGGTGATCTCCTCGACGGTGCCTACCACCGGGCCCACATCCACGATGTCGCCCACGCCGTACTGGTCCTCGATGATGATGAAGATGCCGGCCAGGTAATCCTTGACCAGCGCCTGGGCACCGAAGCCCAGTGCCACCCCCAGCACGCCCGCGGATGCGAGCAGGGGACCGAGGTCAATGCCCAACCGTGAAAGCACTATGAGCAGGCCTACCGACCAGATGATCACCGACGAGGTACTGCGCAGCAGTTGCCCGATGGCCTCTGCGCGCTGTTCGCCACGCTCGCCCATGAGCATTTCCGTAAGTTCGGCCGTGCGCGCATTGCGCTTCTCGCTGCCATGCCGGGTGTGGCGGGCGGCACGGGCCGCTCGCTGCACCGCACGCTTGATGGTGCGGGACACCACCATGTTCAGCACGTAGGTGCCGAGCATGACGAAGAAGATGAAGACCGGAGTGCCGTCCAGCCAGTGCGTCATGGTGGTCCACGCCGATTTCGATGCCAGTGACGCCAACGGGTTCACGCTTGCGGTCATTCCCCGGCAACCTCCAGGCCCGTCCAACTGGCGGCAAAGGCCAGCACATCCGCCACTCTGCTCACCGAGCGGTCAAGCGATCGTGACGAGTGCCCAACATTCTCCTCGGCCCGGATGAGGATGTCGCGATCAGCCGTCTGCGCGTGCTGCAACGCTGCACACATCTTGCGTCCATGCATGGGGTCGACGCGGCTGTCATTGTCGAACACGGTGATGAGCGTGGCGGGGTAGGCCGTCCCGGCGCTGACGTGATGGTACGGGCTGTAGGCGTGGAGCCATTGGAACTGCTCGGGCCGGGACGCGCTGCCGTATTCCACATTCCAGGTGGCCCCAAGACCCACGCTCTCGTAGCGGATCATGTCGAGCAGTGCCGCCTCGCACACCACGGCCGCGAAGAGGTCGGGGCGCTGAGTCATGCAGGCGCCCACCAGCAGGCCGCCGTTGCTGCCGCCGGAGATGCACAGCTGGTTGGCGCTGGTGTAACCCTCAGCGATGAGCCATTCCGCGGCAGCGATGAAGTCGTCGAAGGAGTGCTGTTTGTGGGCCAGCATGCCGTCACGATGCCAGTCCTCGCCCTCCTCGCCGCCACCGCGGATGTTGGCGATGGCGTAGACGCCGCCCGCCTCCACCCAGGCCAGGGCATTGGCCGAGAAGGCTGGATCCAGTGACAGTCCGAAACCGCCGTAGCCGTAGAGCATGGTGGGGCGAGGCTGGTGTGCGGCGCCCTGTGGCGTGATAACGAACATGCGCACCTCGGTGCCGTCCGCGGAGGTGTAGGTGACATGCGCGGTGCGGACGTCGGGTATCTCCACCGTTCCCGGAGGCGATGCCCACAGCGAGTGCCGGTCGTTGAGTGCGTCGTACCGGTAGACACTGGCCGGTGTTGTGTAGTCCGTGTACGAGTACCAGAGCTCGTGACCGCCGTCGTAACGCTCCGTGATGCCGGCAACCGTGCCGAACCCGGGCAGCGTCAACCTGCGTTTGAAGAGGCCGCTCCGCGCATCGTGGACGGTCACCATGGCCACCGTGTGTGTTGTCCACTTCACGAAGACCTCTGGTGCCGGTAGGCCCTGGCTGAGGACGATGTAGCTCTCCATCACCGAGTCCGGGGATTCGGCGACGAGTTCGCGCCAGTTCCCGGGTCGTGGATCGGAGGCGGGCGCCACCAGCAGGCGTCCGCGCGGGGCGTCCAGATCGGTGTGGATGTAGGCGGTGCCGTCACGGTCCGCGTGGATGCTGGTCTGCGCGTCAACGCCCACTTGAATCGCCGTCAGGCGCGGCGCCTCGGGCGTGGAGGCCTGCAGGTCAGCCCACCACAGGTCGTTGCGCGGCGCGGTGCCCTCGGCTGCGGAGATCTGCAGCCAGCGCCCATCACGGCTCACCTCGACGTCGTAGTAGTTGGTGATGGCCAGGCCGGCACCGAAGATCTCGATGTCGTCGCGGTCGGCGTCGGTGCCGATGCGGTGCAGGTAGACCCGACGATGGAACTGGGCCTCATCAGCTGGCACCAGTGCGGGGTGGAGCCGGCGCACGAAGTAGAAGGCAGAGGAATCGGCCAGCCAGGCGATGGGGCTGTAACGGGCCCGGTCAATAGTGGGCTCGACCAGGCTCATGTCGCTGACCTGTGCCACATGCAGGACCGACTCCTCGGAGCCGCCGAAGGAGACCTGGTAGGCGATGAGCCGGCCGTCGGGAGAGACCTGCCAGGCGTCCAGGGTGGTCAGCCCTTCGCTGTCGAGTTGCATGGGATCGATGAGCACGCGTTCCCTGCCCATGGCATCCGCGGTGATGAGCACCGGATGCTGCTGGTCACCATCGCGCCGCAGGAAGAAGCGTTGCTGGCCACGCCAGATGGGCGCCGACACACCGCCACCGGCCAACAGGGCCGCCAGTCGTCGACGGAAGTGGGCGCGTCCGCTCCAGCCCTGGGCGCGGGTGTCGGTGAGGGCGCGCTGTTCGTCGCTCCAGGCCTGGGTTCTTGGATCGCCCACATCCTCCAGCCAGCGATAGGGGTCGTGTACGGCGATGCCGTGCAGATGGTCGAAGACGTCATCGCGGTCGGCTGCGGGGTAGGTGAGCACGACGAAAATCTATCCGGCGGGTCAGGTTTCCCGGGCACCCGTGCATGTGATGGGGTTACCCCGACGCAGGAGGCCTCGTGACACACGACACCGTGCAGCCGGTACCGGACGACATTGCCGGCTTGGCGCATGCCTTCGGTATCGCCACCGAGTACCGGGATCAGCAGGGACAGCACAGACTGGTTCCCCTCAGTACGGTGATTGCGGTGCTGGCGGCCATGGGCGTCGATGCCGAGACCGATGGGGGTCGTGCGGCGGGCTGGGACCGCATCACCAACGGTCCGTGGCGGCGCATGCTCCCGCCGACGACGGTGACGGTGCAGGGCGTTGCCACATCAGTGCTCGTGCATGTGCCGGATGGGCACGCCGTCGAGGCCTGGGTGGAATTCGAGACGGGTGGACGGGCTCCGCTGGCCCAATTGGAGCATCTGGTACCAGCGCGCATGATCGACGGTCTGATGCTGGGCGAGGCGGCTTTCCAGCTTGACCACAACCTGCCGCTGGGGTGGCACGAGATCCATGTGCGCAGTGAGGGCGGACAGGGCGCCCCCGTGCTCAAGCAGCAGGGTGTGCTGGTGGTCACGCCCGCCTATCTGGGTCTGCCCGCCTCCATGCAGGGCCATCAGCAGTGGGGGCTCATGGCCCAGCTCTATGCCACGCGTTCCCATGACTCCTGGGGCATCGGCGACCTGCACGATCTGGGTTCGATTGCGGCCTGGGCGGGAGCCCGGGGCGGCAGCTTCGTGCTGGTAAATCCATTGCACGCGGCTGAACCTTCCGTGCCCGTGGAGCCCTCGCCGTACCTGCCGACCACGCGCCGCTACTTCAACCCCATCTACATCCGCATCGAGGACATCCCGGAGTACCAACAACTGGCGGCCCTCAAGAAGATGACGATTGTCATGGCGGCGACCATCGCCGTGCTGCCGAATCACACCGCGGACCTCATCGACCGGGATCCCATCTGGGAGATGAAGGCAACGGCCCTGGCCACCGTGTTCTCCGCGCCGCTGTCGCCAGAGCGTCAGGAGGCATTCACGGCCCACTGCGCCCGCGAAGGCGCAGGCCTCACCACCTTCGCGCGCTGGTGCGCCTTTGCCGAGAAGTACGGCACGGCCAGCCAGTTGTGGCCGGCCGGGTTGCAGCACCCCCAGGGCCCGGATGTCGAAGCGGAAGCAGAGCGGCTGGCCGACCGCGTGGCATTCCACAAGCGATGCCAATGGATTCTCGATGAGCAGTTGGCCAGCGCGCAGGCCCGCGCGCGCGACGCCGGCATGGCCGCAGGAATCGTGCACGACCTGGCCGTGGGTGTGCATCCCGACGGTGCCGACTCCTGGGCGCTGCAGGACGTCCTGGCCAAGACCATGAATGTCGGGGCGCCGCCGGACATGTACAACCAGCAGGGGCAGGATTGGTCGCAACCACCATGGCGGCCGGATGCCCTGGCTGAGAGCGGCTATGCGGCCTATCGGGACATGCTCCGCACCATCCTTCGCCACGCTGGTGGCATTCGGGTTGACCACGCGCTGGGCCTGTTCCGCCTCTGGTGGATCCCCGTGGGGGCCGAGCCCCATGCCGGCACCTACGTCACCTTCGATCATCAGGCCATGGTCGGCATCCTGGCCTTGGAGGCGCAGCGCGCAGGCGCCTTCGTCGTGGGCGAGGACCTAGGCACCGTCGAGAGTTGGGTGCGTGATTACCTGCAACAGCGTGGCATCCTCTCCACGTCCATCCTCTGGTTCGAGCACAATGGATGGGGCCAGCCCTTGGAGCCCGAGCACTGGCGCGAGCTGTGCTTTGCCTCGGTGACCGTGCACGACCTGCCGCCGACGGCCGGCATGTTGCGCGGGGAGCACATCCGCTTGCGCCATGATCTGGGTCTGCTGTCCCGACCGGTTGCGGACGAGTGGGACGACTGGCATCGCGAGCGCGGCAACTGGGTTCGTGTGCTGCGCGAACGCGGGCTCATCACAGGCGAGGGAGAACCCGCCGACGACGAGATCATGGAAGGTCTGCACAAGTACCTGGCCCTGACGCCGGCGCGACTGCTGGCCATCGGCCTGCCGGACCTCGTCGGTGATGTGCGTGCGCAGAACCAACCTGGCACCAATCGCGAGTACCCCAACTGGTGCATTCCCACCTGTGATGGCGAGGGGATCCCGGTCACCATCGAGGATCTGGCGGAGCGCGCTGATCTCGTGCAGCGCGCCGATCGGCTCATTGCTGCCCTTGCGCATCGCGCGCAATGACAGTTCCACGGAAAGGCCATGTCAGGTCGCTGGTACGCATTTAGCATCCTCGCATGAGGAAGACCTTGGGTGCACTGACCGCCGCGTTGACACTGGCATTGATTCCCATGCCTGCCATGGCGGATGACGGCATGTCCGTCATGCAGACGGTGGGCGTCTTCGTGCTCATCCCCTTCGGTATCTGGGGTGTCATCTGGTTCCTGTGGATGCTGCCCAAGTGGCGTCGCGAATCCGCGGGCCTCAGCGGGCACCTCTGGGATCCGCGCCCCTGACACATAGCTGCGGCGTGAACAGCTGCAGCATGAAGGCCCCAGCTCATCCGAGCGGGGGCCTTCATTTCATTGCCGTTATTTGGGGCGCGGCATGCGCATGCCCTTGGGCATGGGCCCACGGGGGATGGGCAGCGAGGGCCCCTTCTGCACCGCATCCATCTTGCGACGGAGTTCCGTGACCTCGGCTGGGCGCAGGACGCGCGGCAGCTTCATGACGGTGCGATTGAGCTTGGTGAGCTTGACACCGCCTTCGCCGCAGATGACCTCATGGATCGGTGCATCACCTGCGAAGCGCGCAGTCCGTGCACGGGCGGTGGCCAGCAGGGGCTTGGCCCGGGAGGCGGGGGCCTCGGCGACCAACACGATGCCGGGGCGACCGATGACGCGGTGCACCGCATCCTGATTGCGGGTGACCTCGACGAAGGGCGTGGTGAACCAGCCCTTGCGCAGCGAATTGAGTGCGGCCGCGGCCGCACCGGGCTGGCCCGCAATGGCGCCGTACGCAGCCTTCTCCGCACGGTTTCCGAAGAGGTATAGACCGACCAGCAGCGCTGTAGGAATGCCGAGCAGCAACCCGTACTGCCAGGCGCCCAGCAGCAACGCTGCCGCCACGAGGAACACGACAAGCGTGCCCACGCTGGCTAGAGGGAGCATCCAGAGGATCGACGGATCCTGCTTGCGGGTCATGCTGAAGGTCTGGCGGATCTGCGCGATCCGGCCCATCTTCTCGGGATTCTTGGCCACGGGGAAAGGTTAGTCGGACGCGACTGACGCGGTGCGCAGCGTCCTGGCTCAGACGCCGACGGTGATGGTGGCGCGCTCGCCGCGCTCCCGGGCCTCCTTGGCCTGCCGGTGCAGACGTCCGGCGCGGTACGAGGAACGCACGAGTGGCCCGGACATGACGCCACTGAAGCCGGCCTCCGTCGCAAACTGCGCCAGTGCCACGAACTCCTCGGGCCTCACCCACCGCTCGATGGGATGGTGGCGAGTGGAGGGCCGCAGGTACTGGGTGATGGTGACGAGCTCGCAGCCGGCGCTCACGAGATCGCGCAGCGCCTGCTCCACCTCGCCCATCTCCTCGCCCATGCCCAGGATGAGGTTCGACTTGGTGACGAGCCCGGCGTCACGGGCCCGGGAGATGACATCGAGTGATCGCTGGTAGGTGAACGCGGGGCGGATACGCTTGAAGATGCGCGGGACTGTCTCGATGTTGTGCGCGAACACCTCGGGAGCAGAGTCGAAGACCTGCTGCAGCAGGTCGGGCTTGCCACTGAAGTCGGGAGCCAGCAATTCCACACCCACACCCGGATTCACCTGGTGCACCCGGCGCACCGTCTCCGAGTACAGCCAGGCCCCCTCATCGGCCAGGTCGTCACGCGTGACGCCGGTGATGGTGGCGTACTGCAGCCCCATTTCGCGTACGGTCTCGGCCACACGCTGTGGTTCGCCGACGTCGAGGGGATCAGGTCGACCGTGGTCGATGGTGCAGAAGTCGCAGCGACGCGAGCACTGTGATCCGCCGATGAGGAAGGTGGCCTCGCGGTCCTCCCAGCATTCGAAGATGTTCGGGCACTGTGCCTCCTGGCACACCGTGTGCAGGCCCTGAGCCTTGACCTTGGCCTGAATCTGCAGGTATTCCGGGCCGGTGCGGGCGCGGGTGCGGATCCATTCGGGCTTGCGCTCGATGGGGGTCTCCGCATTTCGCTGTTCGATGCGGAGCAGTCGTTCCTCGCTCATCGGGCCCAGTCCTCCAGTTCGTGCCGCAGTTCGGTCACCAGAGGGTCAACGATGTCGGTGATACCGACATTCCGGCCCAACTCCTCGCTGATGGTGGTGACACCGGCATCGCGGATCCCGCAGGGGACGATGCGATGGTAGGGATCGAGGGCATTGTTGCAGTTGAGGGCGAAGCCGTGCATGGTGACGCCACTGGCGACGCGGACTCCGATGGCAGCGATCTTGCGAGCCGGCCCGCGCTGGTCCTGCGGCACCCACACGCCGGTGCGGTCATCCTGGCGCTCGGTGGTGATGCCGAGGCTGGCACACACCGTCATGATGGCCGCCTCCAGACGGTGCACGTAGTCCATCACGTCGACCGGCGAGGGCAGCGTCAGGATGGGGTAGCCGGTGAGCTGCCCGGGTCCGTGCCAGGTGATGCGTCCGCCCCGATCCACGTCCACCACGGGGGAGCCGTCGGTGGGGCGGTCGGCGGGCTGGGTGCGCTTGCCCGCGGTGTACACCGACTCGTGCTCGACCAGCAACAGGGTGGCAGTTCGTGTGCCGGCGACGACCTCGGCATGGATGGCCCGCTGCTGCTCCCAGCCGGCCACATACGGCGTCCGGCCATCCAATTGTCGGATGACATCAAGGTTGGGCACCGGCCAAGGGTAATCGCTGGACAGCACCCACGATCCGACAGCGAGTCATCCAGCATTCAGGGAAGGTTCAGGGTGCCTCAGGGCTGTCTCCCTCCCTCCAGCGAATAGATTGACCCAAGATTCATGTTCCAGAGGCGTCACTGCCGAGCAGGAGAGTCCCATGGCCCGTACGCCACGCCCCCGTGCCTTCACCTTCTCCATCCTCGCCATCATCGTGTGGTTGGCGGTGGGAGCCGCTCTGGGCCCGGTGTCGGGGAAGTTGGCCGACGTGCAGAAGAACCAGAATTCCGACTTCCTGCCGCCTAGCGCCGAGTCCGCGGAGGCCCAGAAGTACCTGGACACCTTCCAGACCGGAAGCAAGTTCGACCTGCCGCTGACCGTGGTTTTCGAGAAGACCACGGGCACCATCACTCCCAGCGACCGGAACTCCATCGATGCGGCGGTGATGAGTGCGCTCAAGAAGCCCATGCTGAGCAAGTTGGTGAAGACCATCGACGCAGGCAACGGTGTGAAGGTACCGGCTGTCTTCCCCGCCACCCCTGAACAGCAGCAGCTCGCGCTGAGCAAGGACGGCAAGGCCTACGTAGTCAACGCCATGCTGGATTTCACCTCGATCTTCCAGCGTGGTGGCGCGGGCTTCAAGCAGATCCCCCTGCTGGCTGCCGAGGCCAAGTCGGCACTCGAGGCACCGGCACCGGGTGTTCACGGCTATGTGACGGGTGTGGTCGGCATCTTCGCCGAACTCGCGGGCGCCTTCGCCAATATCGACACCGTGCTCATAGGCGTGACCGTGCTGGTGGTGGCCATCATCCTGATCGTCGTCTATCGCAGCCCCTTCCTGTGGTTCTTCCCGCTGCTTTCCGCGGGCACTGCACTCGTGACCGCACAGGGCGCGATCTATCAGTTGGCGAAGCATGACGTGCTCACCCTCAATGGCCAGTCACAGGGCATCCTGACGGTGTTGGTCTTCGGTGCGGCCACCGACTACGCCCTGCTGCTCATCGCGCGCTATCGCGAGGAACTTCGGCATGTCGAGAGCAAGTACGCCGCCATGGGCAACGCGCTGCGTGCGGTGTGGGAACCGATTGCCGCATCGGCTGCCACCGTCTCCATCGGGCTCATGTGCCTGCAGTTCTCCGAGCTCAAGAGCAACGCCGGTCTGGGCCCGGTCGGTGCCGTCGGCATCATCAGCGCGCTGGTCGTGCTGCTCACCTTCCTGCCGGCGCTGCTGGTACTGGTAGGGCGCCGCGTCTTCTGGCCCTTCGTGCCGCATTACGGAAGCGAGGTCGTGGAGACCAAGGGTGTCTGGGGCCGCATTGCCAACGGTGTGGGCAATCGTCCGCGCCGAACCTGGATCGTGAGCGGATTGGCCCTGCTCCTGCTCGCAAGTGCCGCCACCACACTCAATGCGGATGGTTTGGCCAGCACGGATGTGTTCACCAACAAGAATTCACCAGCGGTGCGCGGTATCGAGATTCTCAACCAGCACAACTTGGTGAATCCCGCTGCGGACGCCACCGTCGTGATCAACGCATCAGCTCTGCAGCCCACGCTGGCCGCGCTCAGTTCCGATCCCGGCGTTGCCCGCTCGATGCCGCGATCCCTGGATCCGCGCACCGGCGCACCGCAGATCGTGAACGGCAAGGCGGCGATCGACATCTTCCTCAAGACCCAGCCCACCGCCGAGCAATCGCAACTCGCCCTGCGCGCGCTTCGCGACCACCTGCATTCGGTGCCAGGCGCTGACGCCCTGCTGGGGGGTCAAAGCGCGGGCAACCTGGATGTGCAGGACGCCTCGAAGCATGACCGCAATCTCATCATCCCAATCGTGCTGCTCGTCATCATGGTGATCCTGATGCTGCTGCTGCGTTCCATCCTGGCGCCGGTGCTCCTCATCGGAACCGTGGTGCTCTCGTACTTCGCCACCCTGGGCGCCAGTGCGCTGGTCTTCGACCACGTCTTCCACTTCGCTGGCGCCGATTCGGGATTCCCCTTGTTTGCCTTCGTGTTCCTTGTCGCATTGGGTATCGACTACAACATCTTCCTGATGACACGCGTGCGTGAGGAGTCCATGCGAATGGGTACCCGACCGGGAACCCTGAAGGCCCTGGCAGTGACCGGTGGTGTCATCACCTCCGCCGGCATCGTGCTGGCTGCGACCTTCTCGGTGCTCGGCGTGCTGCCACTCGTGTTCCTTGCCGAGACGGGATTCGCAGTGGCCTTCGGTGTGCTGCTTGACACCGCGATCGTGCGCTCCCTGCTGGTGCCCGCGCTCACCTACGACATCGGTGCCAAGGTGTGGTGGCCGAGCAGGTTGACGCGGACCACGGTATAGCGCAGTTCACTCCGCGCGTCATGACGAATGAACGGCCTTTTGTCATGCGCGGATGAGAGCATCTGCCCATGAGTACACGCCGGCCTCTGGCCTCCGCAGCTGTCATCCTGGCCATGGGCGCGGTACTGCTCATTCCCAGCAGTTCCGCCACCGCCTCCGCCTCCACCTCCGCCTCGTCCAGCTTTGGCCGTAGCCATCGTGCATGCAACCTGACGACGGGCCCGATCGCATCGTGTGACGCACTGGTTGTCGACAACGTCAACACCGGTGCGCCGATGGCCACGCAGGCCTTCACCTACGGGTACACACCTGCACAGTTGCGCGCCGCCTACGGTCGCTTCGGCAACGGGCACATGACCATCGCCATCGTCGACGCCTATGCCCATCCCAACGCGGCGGCTGATCTCGCGGTCTACCGCAGCCAGTTCCGCCTGGGCGACGCCGTCCTCCGCGAGTACAACCAGAGTGGCGGGCCCATCAGCACGGTCGCGGCCAACGTGGGGTGGGGGCAGGAGCAGATGCTGGATCTGGAGATGGCGTCCGCCATCTGCCCGCAGTGCGAGCTCATCTACGTCGGTGCCAATTCCGCTTCCATCGCCGACCTGGGTGCCGCGGTGACGACGGCCCGCGCCCTTGGTGCGCAGGTCATCTCGAATTCCTACGGATCCAGGGAATTTCCCGGAGAGTTGCGCGCTGACGCCTGGTCCAGGGCTGCCTCCGGTGCGGCCGTCACAGCCTCAGCCGGCGACGCTGGATATGGCGTCCAGTTCCCCGCTGCTGCGGCGGGAGTCATCGCTGTGGGCGGGACCTCGCTGACACTTGACGCCAAGGGCTCGCGTGCCAGTGAAAGCGTGTGGTCGGGGACCGGAAGCGGTTGCTCGGCCTATGTTCCCAAGCCGTCCTGGCAGACGGACACCGGCTGCACGAATCGCACGGTGGCGGACGTCGCAGCCGTCGCTGATCCCCGGACCGGTGTGGCCGTGTATGACTCCTATGGCAGCACCGGCGGTGCCAACTGGTATGTCTTCGGTGGCACCAGCGTGGCTGCACCACTGATCGCCGCCATGTTTGCACGCGGTGCACAGTTCAGCGCCGGTGAGGCAGTGCCGGCGCGCTTGTACGCGCACGCCGCTGGCCTCTTCGACGTGCTCTCGGGCAGCAACGGACGTTGTTTCACCGCGCACACAACGGCGCTGGCCTATCTCTGCACGGCGCAGCCGGGTTATGACGGGCCGACCGGCAATGGCACGCCCAACGGCACGGTCGACCCCTTCTGACAATTGACAGGGTCACTGAGATCTCCGCTGCCGTTCTAGTCGCAGGTCCATCCGCGTGGGGACGTGTCAGTAACCGCTGCGTGGCGTAATTTCTGCGACAACGCGTTGCGGTGCAGGCCGCGTTCCCCGGCGCGGAACTCCTAGGAGCCCCCCTTGTTCAGTTGGACCCTGCACGGCGACGGTCGTCGCGTCACCCCCGGTGAAGTTGTCGCGCCCGCGGAGCGCCTGAGCTGGCCACGCACCATCGGCATCGGCGCCCAGCACATCGCGGCCATGTTCGGCGCGACCTTCCTGGTGCCGCTGCTCACCGGCTTCCCACCCACCACCACACTGTTGTTCAGCGGTATCGGCACCCTGCTCTTCGTCTTCATCACCCGCAATCGCATCCCTTCATATCTGGGCTCCTCCTTCGCCTTCATCGCACCGGTGGTCGCTGCCACCAAGGGCGGCAGCATGGCCGATGCCCTCGGCGGCATCGTGGGTGTGGGTGTGCTGCTCATCATCGTCGGCCTCATCGTGCAGGCGGCAGGTGC
>JAKAIC010000133.1 GCA_021814565.1 Actinomycetes bacterium
GAGCACGGCTTCGGCGGCGTCCAGCGCCCGCCACGATGAGAAGAGGGCCAAGGCGCGCCCGCCGCTGGCCTCGATGAGCTGCCGGAGTTCATCCAGCTGCTCGGTCGAGGTGCCCTCACGTCCGGGAGGCGGCAACTGCGAGGCCACGTAGAGCATGCCCTGCCTGGCGGGATCGAAGGGCGTGCCCACGTCCATGGAAGTCCAGGCCATGGTGTCGGGCGTATCCGCGTCCGAATCCTCGTCTGGATCCTCATGGAAGGCATCGGGGTTGAAGGCCCGCGGTTCGGCACGCAGGCCCAGCGAACGGGCGATGGATTCGAAGTCACCGCCCAGTGACAGGGTGGCGCTGGTGACGATCACCGTCTTGTCGCCGAACAGTGTCTCGGCGAGCAGGCCGCTCACCGTCAAGGGGGCCACATACAGTGACGCGGCACGACCCTCGGCACGATCCAGCCAGGCCACATCCTGGTCCTTCAAACTGAGCAGGCGACCAGCCACGTCGTTCACCTCGGTGACGGCCACCCGTGCAGCCAGGCGT
Source organism: Actinomycetes bacterium (assembly GCA_021814565.1). Classification (GTDB taxonomy): domain Bacteria; phylum Actinomycetota; class Actinomycetes; order S36-B12; family UBA5976; genus JAKALQ01. The sequence continues at coordinate 539 of JAKAIC010000133.1, forward strand.
TCGGCCTGCACCTCCGCAGGCGCGTCACCGTCACCCTTGGCCGCGGCGGCCAGGGCCACCAGGGCGTTGTTCGCGGCATCACGCACGGCAGTGAGCGCCGGCACCAACACCGACTGTGCGAGCAGTTGCTCGTGCTCCGCGTCACGCGCGATGCGCTGGGGCCAGGGCTTGGCAATCTCGTTGAACAGCAACGACAAACCGTCGGCCGCGTCCTCCAGCAGGGCCACGATGTCGACGTCGATCAAGCGCCGGGAGCGTGACGCAGCGCGCTCCACCATGCCGGCAGTGAGCAACTCCGTGGCCTGGTTGGTGACGGTGTCGGCGAGGTCATGGCCTTCGTCGACGATCACCACCTGGTGTTCGGGCAGGAGCGGATGCCCGGTGAGGGCGTGGATCACCAGCATGGCGTGATTGGTGACGACGATGTCGGCGACGGCCGCCTCGCTGCGCACCTTCTCGGTGAAGCACTCATCGCCGTACGGGCACTTGGTGGCGCCGATGCACTCGTTGCCGCTCACGGAGAGGGCACGCCAGACGCGCTGGTCGGGTGTCGGCTCGAGGTCTTCACGATCACCGCTTTCGGTGAGGAAGGCCCAGGTGCGCACCCGCTTGGCCTCGCGGCCGAGTTTGGTGGTGGGCGCTGCGAAGAGCGCGGCGGCATCGTCCTCCGATGCCGCGAAATCGGCATTGAGCCTCGCCTTGCACACGTAGTTGTGGCGGCCCTTGGCCGCCGAGAAGGTGGCGGTGCGTCCCAGCAGGGGCGCGAGTGCCGTGACGATGCGCGGCAGGTCGCGACCCACCAACTGGCGCTGTAGCGCCAGCGTGGCCGTGGAGACAACGATCGTCTCCTGCCGCTCGAGCGCGCGCAGAATTGCGGGGACCAGATAGGCCACCGACTTTCCGGTGCCTGTGCCCGCCTGCACCAGCAGATGCTCACGCGTGTTCATGGCCTGCGATACGGCCTGCGCCATGCGCCGTTGACCCTCGCGCTTCTCACCACCGAGATCAGCAACGACGGCGTCCAGGGCGTCGTCGAGCAGGCTCATGCCCTGCGCTCCCCCACCGCGAATTCCATGAGATCGGCGGCCAGTGCATCGTCGACCTTGGCATGGATGAAAGTGCCATCGTCCTGGTGCTCGCGTTCGAACACGATGCCATCGGAGAGCACGCGACTCACCAGGTCTCCGCGCGTGTAGGGCACCAGTGCGCGGATCTCCACAGTGGGCCCGGGAAGCATGCGATCGATGGCGGCCAGCAATTCGTCGAAGCCCTCGCCGGTCTTGGCGGACACCACCACCGCATTGCGCTCCCGCTGCAGGAGGCGCGCCAAGGCCATTTCGTCGGCGATGTCGGCCTTGTTCACGACGATGAGTTCCGGCACCTTGGCAGCGTCGATCTCGGCCAGCACTTCACGCACCGCGCCGATCTGGCCCTCGGGGTCGTCGTCGCTGCCGTCGACCACGTGCACGATGAGGTCGGCTTGCGAAACCTCCTCCAGAGTGGAGCGGAAGGCCTCCACCAATTGGTGCGGCAGGTGGCGGACGAAGCCGACCGTGTCCGCCAGGGTGATCTCGCGACCGGCAGGTGTGCGCGCCTTGCGCACAGTGGGATCGAGGGTGGCGAAAAGGGCGTTCTCCACCAGCACGCCAGCGCCGGTGAGGCGGTTGAGCAATGACGACTTACCGGCATTGGTGTAGCCGGCGATGGCCACCTGTGGCACGCCGGAGCGCTTGCGCGACTGCCGCTGCACATCACGGGTCTGTTCCATGTGCTTGAGATCCCGGCGGATCTTGGCGATCTGATCACGAATGCGCCGGCGATCGAGCTCGATCTTGGTCTCACCCACACCGCGGGTGCCGATGCCACCTGCCTGGCGCGACAGCGAGGCGCCCCAACCACGCAGTCGTGGCAACAGGTACTGCATCTGCGCGAGGGTGACCTGGGCCTTGCCTTCGCGGGAACGGGCGTGCTGCGCGAAGATGTCGAGGATCAACCAGGTGCGATCCACCACCTTCACCTTCAGCTGCTCCTCCAACTGCCGGAGCTGCGATGGTGCCAGGTCGCCATCACAGATGACGGTGTCAGCGCGGTTGACGCGCACCGCGTCGCGCAATTCGCGCACCTTGCCCGAGCCGATGAAGGTGGCCGGATCCGGCGCATCGCGGCGCTGGATCAGCGCCTCGAGCACGTTGGAGCCCGCCGTCTCGGCCAGCCGGGCCAGCTCGGCCATGGAGCGTTCGACGTCCTTGGCGCTGCCCTGGGTCCACACGCCCACGAGCACGACCCGCTCGAGGCGCACCTGCCGGTACTCGGCCTCGCTGATGTCCTCGAGTTCGGTTGAGATGCCCTCGACACGGCGCAGCGCCTGACGTTCCTCGAGTTCGAAGCCGCCGGTGGAGTCGTCGAGTTCCCAGTCCTCGCGTTTGCTCACGCGTTCGACCCGAGCCATGTCTCGTCGATCTGCAGCTCGGCCACGATGGCCGCCGGGCCGGTGAGCACGGCCTGCCCCGCCTCGTCCAGATCGACGGTGACCGTGCCACCCTCGATGTCCACGCGCCAACGGCCCGCAGCGCTTTCGCCAGCGGCGTCACGCGCGACGGTGACCGCGGCACAGATGCCGGTACCGCAGGACAGGGTCTCGCCCACACCGCGTTCGTGGACTCGCATCTGTATGTGATGCGGCCCGGCCACGCGCACGAACTCGACGTTCACGCCATTGGGATAACGCTCAGCCGGATGCCACTCGGGGATGTACGCCAATTCGCCGGCGTCCTCGAGATCATCGAGGAAGACCACGGCATGAGGATTGGGGAAATACATGCCGGAGGCGGGGAATGACGTGCCCTCGGCGATGGTGATGCGAGAGGGGAGTTCGGGCGTGCCAACGCCCATTTCGACGGAGACGTCTCCGCCGGGGGCAGCAATACGCACACGTCGCGCACCGCCACGGGTGGCGACCACGAACTCACCGGCCTCCGCCAACCCTTCACGCAGCAAGGCATGCACGAACACGCGCACCCCGTTGCCGCACATCTCCGCCACCGAACCATCGGCATTGCGGTAATCCATGAACCAAGGCGCCACTGCAGCCTGCTCATGCACGAAGGTCTCGGGGGCGTCCTCGGTGCGGACGATGCCGATGAGCCCGTCGGCACCGATGCCGAAGTGGCGATCGCAGAGCAGCGCCACTTCCGCCGTGCTGAGCGCACGCTGGTCGGGGGGCAGGATGATGAAGTCATTGCCCGTGCCGTGGCCCTTGAGGGCGCGGATCGTCATGCGGCCAGTCTACGAGGGCCGCTCCCTGCCTAGTGGCCGCTGTGTCGGGCCGCCGCATATGCGATGTCAAGGGATTCCA
>JAKAIC010000134.1 GCA_021814565.1 Actinomycetes bacterium
TCTAGCACGCCATGGGGGCCATGATGAATGGACTGGCCCTCACCGGTCTCCGTCCCTACGGCGGCACCTTCCTGGTGTTCTCGGACTACATGCGCGGTGCCGTGCGTCTCACTGCGCTCATGCAGACGGGCGTGACCTTCGTGTGGACGCACGACAGCATCGGCCTGGGCGAGGATGGTCCGACACACCAACCGGTCGAGCAACTGTGGGGCCTGCGTGCCATCCCGGGTCTCCCGGTCATCCGTCCCTGCGACGCCAACGAGACGTCGGCAGTGTGGAGGATCATCCTGGGCGAGCAGGCGCCTGCAGCGCTGATCCTCTCCCGTCAGGCGGTGGAGACGGTCACCACACCCGAACTCGCGGTGCACGCCTCGCGCGGCGCCTATGTGCTGCAGGACGCACACGAGCCCGAGGCCATCATCGTCGCCACCGGATCGGAGATGGGCCTGGCCCTGCAGGCAGCGATCACCCTCAACACGCAGGGCATTGCCACTCGCGTGGTGTCGGCGCCCTGCCTGGAATGGTTCGACGCACAGCCTTCGGAGTATCGCGAGTCAGTACTGCCAAGCGCGGTGAGCAATCGGGTCTCCGTGGAGGCAGGTGCCACCCAGGGCTGGTACAAGTACGTGAAGACACCCATCGGCCTCGACCATTTCGGTGCCTCGGGTGCACCGGCCTTGCTCTACAAGGAATTCGGCATCACCGCGGAGGCCATTGTGGCCGCCGTGCTGGCCAACCGCGAAGCAGAGGTGCAGCGCAGGCGCTGACCGCCGACAGCAACGAACCCCGGTCATCGACCGGGGTTCGTGTCGTATCGGGAGGGTGTCAGCCCTTCATCTCCAGCAGTGCCTCTGCCAGCACCACCAGCCCATCCTCGTCGCTGCGTCGTTCCTTGACGTAGGCAAGGTGGGTTTTGTAGGGCTCGTTCTTGGGAGCCGACAGCAGGTTGCTCTCATCACGGCTGGCCGGAAGCCCACAACGTGGACAATCCCACTGCTCCGGAACCTCGGCGTCCAGGGAGAATGCCACGCTCACCGTGTGACCGTTGGAGCAGAAGTACTTGATCCGGCGCCGGGGTGCGGCCTCGCCGCGTTCGGACTCACCCAGGGGACCGGAACCGACGCGACTTCCGCGAATTGCGCTACCGCCGGCCATCAGCGACTCGCCGCCAGGAGCAGGCCCAGCGCGAAGATGGAGGCCACCCAGACCAGCGTGACCGCAAGCGTCATGCGGTCGAGATTGCGCTCGGCCACGCTCGAACCGCCAAGCGTGGAGGAGATACCACCACCGAAGAGTTCGGAGAGACCGCCTCCCTTGCCCTTGTGGAGCAGGACGAGCAGCAGAATGAGCAGGCTCGTCGCAATGATGAGCAATTCGAAGGCAAGCGTCATGTCGTCAGTTTACCGGAGGAGTGAGTGAACGCCCACCGCGGCGCTTGGCAAGGTCGATCGATGGCCGACGGGCCGCAGGGCGCATGGCCACCCTGTGTCGATGCGGGAATGGGCAGGACCGGACGGGGTGACCCTCCGCCCCTGCCCATTGTGCTGGGAGTGCCTGGCTCACGCCGAGGGGTGCAGCCGGAAACGCGCGATAGCCACGAATTCGTCAGGGTCCAGGCTGGCGCCGCCCACCAGTGCCCCGTCGACGTTGGGCTTGACCATGATGGAGGCCACGTTGGACGCCTTGACTGAACCGCCATACAGGACCCGCACCTCTTCGCCCGCTGCTTCACCGAAGAGCTCGGCGATACGGCCGCGGATGGCGGCACAAACCTCCTCCGCGTCCTCCGGTGTGGCCACCTCTCCGGTGCCGATGGCCCACACCGGCTCGTAGGCGACGACCAGCTTGGCGACCTGCTCGGGAGTGATGCCCGACAGCGAGCCCTCGACCTGGGCGAGCGTGTAGGGGACATGCTCCCCGGCCTTGCGGATGTCGAGGCCTTCACCGACACAGACGATGGGCATGATGCCGTGCTTGAGCGCCGCCTTGGCCTTGGCGTTCACGATGTCATCGGATTCGCCGTGGTACTGCCGGCGCTCGCTGTGCCCGACGACCGCGTACTGCACACCGAGCTTTGCCAGCATGGTGCCGGAGATCTCCCCCGTGTAGGCGCCCTTCTCGTGTTGCGAAATGTCCTGCGAGCCGTAGCCGAGGCGCAACTTGTCGCCGTCGACCAGTGTCTGCACCGAACGGATGTCCGTGAACGGCACCATGACGGCGACATCACAGGCGTCGAAATCCCCATCGTTCAGGGAGAACGCCAACTTCTGGACGAGATGTATCGCTTCCAGATGGTCGAGGTTCATCTTCCAATTGCCCGCCATGAGCGGAGTGCGTGCCATCAGTCCTCCAGAACTGCGATACCGGGAAGCGTCTTGCCTTCGAGGAACTCAAGCGAGGCGCCGCCACCGGTGGAGATGTGCGAGAACTTGGACTCGTCGAGGCCGAGCGTGCGCACGGCTGCGGCGGAATCACCGCCACCGACCACGGTCATGCCTGAACTGTTCTCCATGGCCTTGGCCACGGCCAGCGTGCCGGCGGCGAAAGGTGCCATCTCGAAGACTCCCATGGGCCCGTTCCAGACCACGGTCTTGGCTGTGGCCACCGCGGCGGCGAACACGGCCTGCGAATCGGGGCCGATGTCGAGACCGCGCCAGCCGGCTTCGATGCCATTTGCGGGAACCACCTTGACCTTGGCATCCGCCGCAAAGGCATCCGCCACCACCACGTCGGTGGGGAGGAGCAGCTTGACGTTGCGCTCCCGGGCGGTACTGATGAAGCCCTTGACGGTGTCGATCTGGTCGGCCTCGAGCAGCGAATCGCCGACCTCGTAACCCATGGCTGCAAGGAAGGTGAAGCACATGCCGCCGCCGATGAGCAACTCATCGACGACATTCAGCAGGTTGCCGATGACGCCGAGCTTGTCCGACACCTTGGAGCCGCCGAGGACGACGACGTAAGGACGATCGGGATTGTCGAGCACCTTCGTAAATACCGCCGCCTCCTTGCCGACCAAGCGGCCTGCGCCGTGGGGCAGCAGGCGTGCGATGTCGGTGACGGTGGCCTCTTCGCGATGCACGACACCGAACCCGTCAGACACGAAGACATCCGCGAAAGCGGCGAGTTCCTGGGCCATGGCCGCGCGCTCATCCTGGATCTTGGACTGGTCGCGGGGATCGAAGCGCACGTTCTCAAGCAGGCAGATGTCGCCGTCCTGCAGAGCGGCGACGGTGGCCCGGGCTGAATCTCCGGTGACGTCGGTGGCGAAGGCCACCGGCCTGCCCAGTAGTTCCGCCAGGCGCTGGGCCACGGGTTGGAGCGAGAACTCCGGCGCCGGACCGTTCTTGGGACGGCCGAGGTGCGCCGTCAGGATGACCTTCGCACCCCGAGCAACCAGGAATTTGATGGTCGGAATAGCGGCCCGGATGCGGCCGTCGTCGGTGATGACGCGGGCGCCCTCGCCCTTTGCGAAAGGCACGTTGAAGTCGGCGCGCACCAGCACGCGCCGACCTGCAACGTTGAGATCCTCGAGTTGCTTGATGGTCACAGCTTGGAACCGACGAGGGCCGTGAGATCGACGAGGCGGTTGCTGTAGCCCCACTCATTGTCATACCAGGACACGACCTTGGCCAGGTCGCCATTCACGTAAGTGAGGCCGGCATCGAAGATGCTGGAGTGCGGGTCGGTGACGATGTCGGAGGAGACGATGGGGTCCTCGGTGTAGTCGAGGATGCCCTTCAGGGAGCCGGCAGCGGCCTCCTTGATGGCGGCGTTGATCTCCTCTTTGGTGACCTCGCGCGAGAACTGCACCGTGAGGTCGGTGGCGGAGCCGGTGGGGACGGGCGCGCGCATGGCATAG
>JAKAIC010000135.1 GCA_021814565.1 Actinomycetes bacterium
CCGATCTCGGCGTCATAGATCTCGGTGCCCTCTCCGCGGCACGCAAGGCGGAGTCAGCGGCGATGGCTGCCAAGGCCAGCGCACCTGCCGGCGTCATCATCGACGTCACCGATGCCAGTTTCGAGCGCGAGGTGCTGCAGAAGTCCGCGCAGGTGCCTGTGGTCCTCGACTTCTGGGCCAGCTGGTGCCAGCCCTGCAAGCAGTTGTCGCCGATCCTGGAGAAGCTCGCTGCCGAACTCGGCGGTCGCCTGGTCCTGGCCAAGGTGGACTCCGACGCCAACCCCGGCCTGGCCCAGGCCTTCCGGGTGCAGTCCATCCCCTCCGTCTTCGCGCTCATCGCTGGCCAACCGGTACCGCTGTTCCAGGGCGCGCTGCCCGAGGCACAGGTGCGGCAGGTCTTCGACAAGTTGCTGGAGGCGGCGGCGCAGGCTGGCGTCACCGGCACGGTTGATGGCGCCGGAGCGGCCACACCGGAAGCGCAGGAGCCGCAGGAGGATCCCCGCGTGCTTGCCGTGCATGACGCGCTCGACGCCGGACACTTCGAGGAGGCGGCCAAAGCTGCGCAGCTGCTGGTCGACGCACGCCTGCCCGAAGGACCGGTGCTGTCGGCCTTCGTCGCTATGCGCAAGCGCATGGCCACCAATGACGAGGCACTGGTGCGGGCGGCCTTTGCAGCAGCCCCGACGCTGGTGCAGTCGCTGCTCGCCGTCAGCGATTTCGATTTCTTCGTGCAGGGGCCCAAGCCCGTCTACGACCGCTTGGTTGCAGCCCTGCGCCAGGCCACCGGTGAGGAGCGCGATGCCATCAAGGCGCGGCTGCTTGAGTACTTCGCCATCGACGTGAACTCTCCCGATGCCATCGCGGCCCGCAAGGCCATGACGGCTGCGCTCTTCTGAGCCGACCGCTGGCCGGCGCAAGGCAGGCACCATCTCCCGCGCGCAGCCCCGGTCCTGGCATGAGCGCGTGTGTGCCCGATCAGCGCGTGGGCTTGAACCAGACGGTGGCCATGGGCGGCACGATGATCTGCGCCGACGCCGGTCGCCCGTAATGCGCGACCTCGACGCCGATGACGGCACCGCCGTTGGTGAGTCCCGAACCACCGAACTCCGTGGCATCGGTGTTCAGCACTTCCGCCCATACGCCGGCGAAGGGCAGTGCGATGCGGTGGTCCCGCAGCGGCACCGGCGAGAAGTTGGTGACCGAGGCCAGCAGCTCGCCGTCATGGCCATGGCGTAACCAGGCGAAGGTGTTGTGCGCGGCATCGTCGGAGTCCAGCCACTCGAAGCCCATGGGCTCGTTGTCCCGTTGCCAGAGCGCCGGCGTCTGCTTGTAGACGCGGTTCATCTCGCGTACCGCGGCCTGCACGCCCTTGTGCTCGTCGAACTGCAGCAGCCACCAATCCAGTGAATTGGTGGCATTCCATTCAGCCGACTGCGCGAACTCGGAGCCCATGAACAGCAGCTGCTTGCCGGGGTGTGCCCACATGAAGCCGAGGTAGGCACGCATAGAGGCCAGTTTCTGCCACCGATCACCGGGCATGCGGTTGATGAGCGAACCCTTGCCGTGCACCACTTCGTCGTGCGAAATGGGCAGGACGAACTGCTCGCTCCAGGCGTAAACCAGCGAGAAGGTCATCTCATTGTGGTGGTACTGCTTGTAGATGGGATCGAGCTTCATGTACTCGAGGGTGTCGTGCATCCAGCCCATGTTCCACTTCAGGCCGAAGCCCAGACCGCCCCACTGCACGTCATTGGTGACACCCGGCCAGGCCGTCGATTCCTCGGCAATGGCAATGACACCCGGGTTGCGAGTGGTGAGGACTGATGTCATCTCGCGCAGGAATTCGACGGCTTCGAGATTCTCGCGGCCGCCGTACTGGTTGGGCGTCCACTGGCCCTCCTCGCGCGAATAGTCGAGGTAGAGCATGGAGGCGACGGCATCAACGCGTAGCGCATCGACATGGAACTGTTCAACCCAGTACACCGCATTGGCGACCAGGAAGTTGCGCACCTCGGTGCGACCGAAGTCGAAGATGTAGGTGCCCCAGTCCATGTGTTCTCCGCGACGCGGGTCCGGGTGCTCGTAGAGCGGGGTGCCGTCGAAGCGGCCCAGTGCCCAGTCGTCCTTGGGGAAGTGGGCGGGAACCCAGTCCACGATGACACCGATGCCCGCACTGTGCAGGCTGTCGATGAGGAAGCGCAGGTCATCGGGGTCGCCGAAACGCGCCGTGGGGGCGAAATAACTCGTGACCTGATAGCCCCACGAGGGTTCGAAGGGGTGCGCAGCCACGGGCAGGAACTCCACATGGGTGAACCCCTGTTCCACCACATAGTCGGTGAGCTGTATCGCCAACTCACGGTAGCTGAGCCCGCGTCGCCATGATCCGAGATGCACCTCGTAAACACTCATGGGTGCAGTGCGCGGATCTCCCGCAGCGCGCTTGCTCAGCCACGCTTCATCGCGCCACTCGTAGGTCGAGGTGTAGACCACGGATGCGGTCGCTGGTGGCAGCTCGCTGTGCTGGGCCAGCGGATCGGCCTTGTCGCGCATGACGCCATCGGGGCCGGTGACACGGAACTTGTAGGTCTCGCCCTCGCGGACGTAGGGGATGAAGAGTTCCCAGACCCCACTGATCCCCAGCGAACGCATTGGATGCGCCGAGCCGTCCCAATGATTGAAGTTGCCGACGACCTGCACGCCGCGAGCATTGGGTGCCCAGACCGTGAAGGCGGTGCCGGTGACGTCCCCCAGCAGGGAGGGGTAGGTCTTGACGTGCGCGCCGAGCACCTGGTGCAGGTCCTGGTGCTGCCCGGCGTGGAGCAGGTGCAGGTCGAATTCGCCGAGCGTCGGCAGGAAGCGGTAGGGGTCGTCCGCGGGGATGGCCTCGCCGGAGTAACGCACCTCGATCCGGTAGTCGGGTACGACGTCCACCGGCACGACCACCGTCCATACGCCGCGGTGCTCGTGCCTGGCGGCATAGCGACCGTCGGCGGTGATGATGACGACGCTGAGGGCGAAAGGCCGAAGCACGCGAATGGTGCAGGCACCGTGGAAGAGGTGCGGTCCCAGCACGCTGTGGGGGTCGTAGTAGCGACCGTCGACAATCGCGTCGATGATGCCGAAGTCGACGGGTGCCGCCGTCGGATCGGCGTGCGTTTCCGCCGCCATCAGAGTCTCCTCACGGACACTATATGTGCCACTGCCTTGAAGGGATCGAGCTCGACATAGACCTCGCGACTCCAGGTCCAGCTGTTGTCGCTCACCAGATCGTGTGCCGCGAACCGGGCGTCCCACGCCAGGCCCAGCGCGGGCATGTTCAGCTTCACCGTCGCGGGTGACGGGTTGTGGGGATTGAGCGCGCAGATGGTGAGGATGACGTCGTCGCCCTCGCGTCGGGAATAGGCGATGACGCTGTCGCTGCTCGTCTCGTGGAAGCTGATGCCACGCAGTGTCTGCAGCGCCGGATGCTCACGCCGAATGCGGTTGAGCAGTTTCAGGTAAGGCGCGAGCGAGCGGCCCTCGGCCTCGGCTGCGGCCCAATTGCGTGGCCGGTACTGGTACTTCTCGCTGTCGAGGTACTCCTCGCTGCCCGGCTTCACCGCCGTGCCCTCGAACAGTTCGAAGCCCGCGTAGATGCCGTAGGTGGGCACCATGGTGGCCGCCAACGTGGCCCTGATGGAGAAGCCGGCAGGGCCGCCTGTCTGCAGGAATTCATGCAGGATATCGGGGGTGTTGGGGAAGAAGTTGGGGCGCATGTAGGGGGCCGCGCGACCGCTGAGTTCGGTCATGTACTCCTGCAGTTCCTGCTTGGTGTTGCGCCAGGTGAAGTAGGTAGATCGGAA
>JAKAIC010000136.1 GCA_021814565.1 Actinomycetes bacterium
GCTGGGTCGTGTATCCGCCGGATTCGGTTCGCGTGGCCGCCTCTGGTCGCGGCGGCATACCGGCATCGACATCAGCGCCGCGTACGGCACGGCGGTTGGCGCTGTGATGTCGGGCCGCGTGGTCAAGATCGCCTATGACCGCGAGTACGGAAGAACGCTCGTCGTCCGAACACGCTCGGTGGACATTTGGTACGCACATCTGGCCGCCGCCACGGTCCGCGTAGGTCGACAGGTGCGGGCGGGACAGAGGATCGGACGAGTGGGCACCTCAGGCAACGTCACCGGCCCTCACCTGCACCTGGAAGTGCGTGATCACGATCTGCCCACGGATCCCGCGACGTTCCTGTGGGGAAGGCACCGCGGGATTCCCGGATTGACTCCGAACTGGGCCCGCACAGGAGTGACGCCGCTCGCCAAGCTGTAGCCGCGATCGGGCCGATGCCGGCAGCGTCGCCGTTCCTCCACATCTTGTTCGCTACTTCATCGAGCGCACAGGTGACCTTCATGGATCGGCGAGACCCTTTGCCTAGCCGGTCCAGCAGAAGGCCGGTGAGGGGCATGGTGGAACGTGAGCGTGTTCGAGAGCGTGGCTGCGCAGTCCCAACCTGTTGATGCCAGTCCGCTGTGGGGTGTGGTTGCCCTGGTGGTCTGCCTGATCGCAGCGCTGGTGGCGAGCGCCTGCCTTGTCATCCGATTCATGACGCGGCCAACCGCTACACCGCAGATCACGCGTGGTGCCTTGGAGCACTTGCAGGAGCGCCGGCGTCGAGGTGAGGTCTCCGCCCGACAGTTCCACCGAGCATGGTCGATGCTCAATGCCGCAGAGCAGCGCCGGCTAGTGGGGAGCCAGCGGCAAGAACACCGTGAAGCAGGTCCCCGCCCCTAGGCCTCCACTGGCTGCGGTAATGCTGCCACCGTGTGCCTGCACAATGGCTCGGGCGATCGTCAACCCCAGACCGCTGCCGCTGCCGTCTGCGTTGACCCGTGACGCGTCGACGCGATGCAGACGCTCGAAGATCGAGTCGAGTTGGTCGGCTGGGATCCCTTCGCCATTGTCGGTGACGGTGACCACGAAGCGCCCGTCGACCTCGCTGCCGTCCACGGCGACGTTCCCACCAGCCGGGGTGTGGCGAAGGGCATTGTCGAGCAGGTTGGCCAGCACCTGCTGGAGGCGCATGGCGTCACCGTTGATCCGACACGGTTCGGCGCAGACACGCAGTTGCAGCGCTACGCCTTTGTCCTCGAATCTGGGGATGGCCGCTTGCACGGCGGCGTGCACGGCATCGCAGCCATCCATCGCAACCAGATCGATCTGCTGCTCCTCGGCCTGCGCCACGACCCGGATGTCGTCGGCCAGGCGGCGCAGCCGGTCGATCTGTTGGCGCATCGTGTTCCAGGCAGCGGCGTCGCGCCTGATCACGCCGTCCTCCAAGCCGTCGATGTAAGCCTGCAGGGTTGCCAACGGCGTGCGCACCTCATGGGCGAGGTCGGCGAGCATGCGCGTGCGGGTGGCTCCCGCCGCTGCCAGCCGCTGTGCCATGCCCTGGAAGGAGGAGGCCAGGTCATCGAGTTCGATGCTGAACGCGGTTGCAGGAATGTCGACGTCATAGAGGCCGGCGGCCACGTCGTGCGTGGCATGCGCGAGTTGCTCGATGGGCGAGGCGATGCGCCGCACCAGGAACCAGGACACGATGCCCGCGGCAACGAGGGACATGAGCACACCGAGCATGACAGCGATGCCCATGGCCGATTGGAAGGCCGCCTCGGCGTGCTGCGCTACTGCGTTGTGTTTCACACCCGCTTGCATGAGATGGAGGTGGAAGAGCCTCGGCGCCAGCAGGGCGGCGGCAATGACCGGGGTGATCGCACCGACGGCGACGACGAGGACTTGTGCCAGCATGAGCCGCGTGGCCAGGCGCGGCGTACCGGACGGCCTCATCCCGCGACCATGCCGTAGCCGACGCCACGGACTGTGCGGATGAAGCGCGGCTGGTCTGCGGTGTCGTTCAACTTCGTGCGCACATGCCCGATGTGCACGTCGACGACATGCTCGTCTCCGTACCATCCGGGCCCCCACACCTCGTGGATGAGTTGCTGACGGGTGAAGGCGATGCGTGGACGTGCGGCGAGGGCAGCGAGCAAGTCGAACTCGGTGCGCGTGAGCTCGACGGCTTCGTCGTCCACGAACACCTCCCTGGAGCCAGTATCGATGCTGAGGGCGCCAATCCGATACACGACCGCCTCGGTTGCCGGTATCTCCTCGGAGGAGAGCGCTGCGCGGGGGCGACGCAGCATGGCGCGTACCCGGGCCACCAGTTCGCGGGGTGAGAAGGGCTTCACCAGGTAGTCATCGGCTCCGATGGCGAGACCCAGCAGCTTGTCCACTTCCTCGTCGCGGGCAGTGAGCATGATGACGTAGGCGTCGGAGAACTCACGGATGCGCTTGCACACCTCAAGCCCGTCAAAGCCGGGCAGCATGATGTCGAGGATGATGACATCGGGGTCGTGCGTGCGCGCCGCTTCGACTGCGTCTGGCCCAGTGTGCGCCATGGTGACGGTGAAGCCCTCGCGGTCGAGGTAACTGCGGACCACATTGGCCATCGGTATTTCGTCATCGACGACGAGTACCCGTTCACTCACGTTGAGAAGCTCCTTCACCGATCGACGTTCCGGCGCATCTCCGCATACTGCTCGGCAGTGATCTCGCCGCTCGCATAGCGACGGTCAAGTATGGCGCGAGCCGACTCAACGCCGGGACCCGTGGGCGGGCCCGAGGGAGCGCCGAAACCGTGTGCACGCTCGGAGTCTGGGCGAGTGACGCGGCCCACGAGCCACACACCCAGACCGATGAGCGGCAGCCACACGATGAGCATCATGATCATCATTCCGAATCCACCACCCCACCCGCCGCCATAGCCGTTCCAAGTTCCGTTGTTCCACCACGTCATCATCGTTGTCTCCCTGGGTCGCCGTTCTCGCGTACCCATGGTCCGGCTTCACCATCAAGTATCCGGTGAGGTTCTGTGAAGGTTCGATGAAGAGCATGGGGGCGCTGGCATCTTCATCGAACCTTCACGACTACTGCATCGGAACGACATCGCGACGGCCGATAGTTCGTCCGGGGAGGCACGATGTCGGAGACGATCGAACTCAGCGTGGGCGGCATGACCTGCGGGTCATGCGCAGCGCGCATCGAGCGGAGGTTGAACAAGCTCGAAGGCGTGCAGGCCGCCGTCAACTACGCGACCGGCAAGGCCTTCGTGCAATACGACGCCGGTATCGAGCCATCCACGCTGATCAAAGCCATCGTCGACACCGGGTACAGCGCCGAAGTCCCGCGAGTTGACGCGGAAGACCGCGATACGTCGGGGCTCATCCGCCGCCGCCTGGTCGCATCGGCGGCGCTCTCGCTGCCCATCCTGATTGTGGCCATGGTGCCGGCAGCGAGATTCGCGGGCTGGGAATGGTTCGCCTTCCTGCTGTCGACGCCGGCGGTGACATGGGGGGCGTGGCCCTTCCATCGTGCGGCGGTGATGAACGCCCGCCATCGCGCGACCACCATGGACACGCTCATCTCCCTCGGTGTGACCGCGGCGTACCTGTGGTCCGTGGTGACGCTCGCCCAGAATCCAGGAGTCGGCACGGCCAACGCGACGGCCATGGGCAGGACCCCCGATACCTACTTCGAAGTGGCGGCCGCCGTCGCGACCTTCATCCTGCTGGGCCGCTACCGGGAGGCCCGCGCCAGGCGCCAGGCCGGCGCTGCGATCCGC
>JAKAIC010000137.1 GCA_021814565.1 Actinomycetes bacterium
GGCGATGCGCAGAAGGTTCCGCTGGTCGGGGGTGAGCGGAGGCCGTCGCTCGTGCGTCAACACACCACCGGCGTCCACCTCGCCCCTCGCGTCGTGCAGGCGATCCACCCTGCCCCCCGGTGCACCGGGGGGAGCCGGGATGTTCGTTGCCGGCTGCGTGGAGACCTGGGCGTCCGCGTTCACAGCCGTGGAGGCGTCGAGCGGCTGGGCGCTCGGCGGCGGAGGCAGACCGATGCTGGCGCCCATCATGGTCATGCCCTGAATCGTTCGGGCGTCGATGCGCCCGGGATCATCCATCAAATTGCGCAGCACCCGCGCGTTGAGGGAAGCGGCACCAGCGGCGATGACGAGCACACCGAAAACGGTGACCAAAGTGACGACCTGCCGCTTCACGCTGCTCCTCCCAACGCTGCCAACGGTACGGCTCCGCCATCTGCGGCCCGGCAGGCAGGCATCCAAGAATCGGTGAAGAAGGGTCTGCACAGCGTGTGAATGCCCGCTTCTCCCCGCTTTGCCCAGCGTGCAGGGCCCGCGCAACTGCTTCCCAAGCCACCGGTGCGACAGGATGTGCGACATGAGAGTGCTACTCATCGAGGATGATGCCGCAGTTGCAGCCGGGGTCACGGAGGGATTGCGCAACGCCGGTTTCCAGGTGCTGCACGTGGCCTCCGGAACCGAAGGCGCGCAGAAGGCCACCGAAGCAGACGGGCCCGACCTGGTGCTGTTGGACCTGGGCTTGCCGGATGTCGACGGGTACGACGTCTGCCGCAGTATCCGTGCCGTATCGCAGGTGCCGATCATCGTTATCTCGGCCCGGGACGATGAGATCGACCGGGTGGTGGGACTCGAACTGGGTGCTGACGACTACGTCACCAAGCCCTTCGGCATTCGCGAACTGGTGGCCCGCATCCGCGCGGTGACGCGGCGGACAGGGGCTGAGGCTCCCGTCGGCAAGAGCCCGGACGTGCAGCACCTGGGCCCGCTCACCCTCGACCGACGCTCGCAACGCATCCACGTCCACGGTGCGGAAGTGGCGTTGACCGCCACTGAGTTCGAGTTGCTTTCCGTATTGGCCGAGGATCCCGGAGCGGTGTACCGCCGTACCGAACTACTGGAGCGGGTGTGGTCGACATCGCTCTACGTCACACCCAAGACGGTGGATGCCCATATCGCTGCGGTGCGCCGCAAGATCGGGCATCCCGACTGGATCGAGGCCGTGCGCGGTGTCGGCTTCCGACTTGAGACGCCTCACGCCTGATGCGCAATCGCCTGCTCGCCGCCTTCCTGTCGATCGCGTTCGCAATCCTGGTCATCCAGGACCTGCCACTCGCGTCCTACCTGCAGACAGTCGAGCGTGACAGCGTCAACCTGTCCCTGCAGCGGGATGCCTGGACGTTGGCAAGCGCTGCCGAGCCCAAACTGGTGAAGGGTGACCTCAAGGCCCTCGAGGGCATCGTCTACGGCTACGCACGGACCAACGCCTCAGGAGTCGACATCGTCGACGGCAGCGGCACCCTGCTCGCGAGCACCCACACCAGCGAACTGGGCTACGACTACAGCAACCGCGTGGAGATTGAATCCGCACTGCAGGGCGTGGCCGTCACCGGCGAACGCGACTCCACCTCGCTGGGGGGCCGCATGCTCGTGGTGTCCGTTCCCATCCGCAGTGGAACCAAGATGGCCGGCGCCCTGCGGCTCACCTACCCCATCGCCAGTGTCGATGCCATTGTGAGCAAGCGCATCCGCAGCATCTATGTCGCCGGGCTGGTGACCTTGCTGGTTGCAATCACTGCCGCCTTCCTCATGGCGGGCGCATACACACGACGCCTGCGCAACATCCACGCAGCGACCGAGCAGTTGGCGAGTGGCGATCTCACGGCTCGCGTTGCCACCTCCGATCGCGGCGCCTCGGAGATGCGCGGGCTGGAAGTGGCTTTCAACCTGATGGCGGCTCGCTTGCAGACGCTCGTGGAGTCCCAGCGCTCATTTGCCTCCGACGCGTCGCACCAGCTCCGTACGCCTCTGACTGCACTGCGCCTCAGGCTGGAGAATGCCGCTGAGTCGGTGCGCAATGCCCGGGCCACGGAGCAATCGCTGGAACAGGCGATCGTGGAAGTGCAGCGCCTGCAGGTGCTCATCGACGGCCTGCTGGCACTGGCACGTCTGGAAGGGCAGGCCATGCACGTGGACGTGGTGGCCGTTGATCCGGTGATCGCCGAACGGCTGGACATGTGGAGCCCGTTGGCGGAGGAACGCGGGCTTGAGCTCCGCTCCATGGTTCCCAGTGGCCTCAAGGTGAGCGCAGCCAGCGGGGCACTCGCGCAGGTGCTGGACAGTTACCTGGACAACGCTCTGGAATTCGCGCCCACCGGCTCGCGAATCGAGATCACTGCTGTCGCGCACGAGCGCAGCGTTGACTTCCATGTCATCGATGCCGGGCCCGGCATGGACGCGGATGCCCGGGCCCATGCCTTCAACCGCTTCTGGCGCGGGCGCGCAGATGGCTCGGGCACGGGCCTGGGTCTGGCCATTGCCTCCCGTCTGGCCGAGGTGAGTGGCGGCACGGTGCGGCTGGATTCGGTCCAACCCCATGGTGTGGATGCCGTGGTGACACTGCACCGAGCTTGATCAGGCCGGTGATGCCTCAGCGCCCGCGGGCGGGGTCGGCAGTTGGCAGCTGCGCTCCAGCCAGACCGCGATGATGACGATCCCCAGGCTCAGCAACGCGGTCGCCGCCGCGTAGACGAGACGTAGTCGCACGTCGTCACCAGCCAGGTGGCCGAAGAAGGAGATGGCGACACCCGCGTACCAACCGCAAACGTAGGCACCGGCTCGGCTGGCCGCGAAGGCCAGTGCCACGGTACGTGCGGCAACCAATGGTTCCAAAGGCTTCTCGTGCATGACGAACGGCGTCGGCACCGCACCCTTGGCGCGCATGGCTTCAGCGTGCTTGGCGCGGGCAATGTGCAGCAGGCGACGGCGCACGATCAACGTCCACCACAACAGTGCTGCACTCATGAAGCCCGCGGCGATGGGTGCTGCGGAGTGCACTGGCATCAGGGTGTCGGACGTGGCCATGAAGACACGGCTGAGTGTGATGGCACAGAGCAGACCGAGCACCGCCAGGTATACGAGAACCCGCTTGCGCGTGGGTTTCATGCCATCACCTGCAGGCTTCCGTGCAAGGTGATACCCGAGGCATCGAGTCCGGCCAGCAGGGCCGCGGCTGCGCCCTGCCCGGGGAAACGGAAACAGGGTTCCAGCTCCAGCAGTGGCAGCAGTACGAAGGCCCGTTCATGCGCGCGTGGATGGGGCAGCGTCAGTACGGGATGGTCCTGCTCCAGATCGTCATACGCGATGAGGTCGACATCGAGCGTGCGGGGACCCCAGCGTTCATCACGGACACGCCTGGCACGCAACTCGCACCCATGTGCGAACTCCAGCACTTGCAGAGGCGTGAGCTCGGTTTCCGCGGCAATCACCGCATTCAGGAAATGGGGTTGGTCAGTGACGCCCCACGGTGGTGTGCTGTACACCTGCGAGGCCCGCAGGGAATGGAAGTGTCCTGGCATGGCGTCGACAACGGATTGCAGCGCCGCCTCACGGTCTCCCAGATTCGACCCGACACCCAGCAGTACGTGCGCCATCAGTCCTTCAATCGATGCACCGTGACGACGACGTCATCGAAGGGGACCGGGATGGGGGCGTGTGGCTTGTGCACCGCCACCGTCACGGCTTCCACGCGCGGGACTTTGGCGAGATCGTCAG
>JAKAIC010000138.1 GCA_021814565.1 Actinomycetes bacterium
ACCGATCTCGTGCTTCAAGGCATCGAGTTCCGCGCCACCGGCCATGGCCTTGGTGAGTTCCTCGAGCTGCAACGTCTGGCGTTCGTACTGGCTGGCCAGTTTGCCGCGATTGAGCAGGTAGAACCGATCGCCCACCAGTGCCGCGTGATGCGGATTGTGCGTGATGAACACGACGGACACACCGCGTTCCTTGGCAGCCAGCACGTACTTGAGGACCACGCCGGACTGCCGCACACCCAACGCGGAGGTGGGCTCGTCGAGGATGAGCACCTTGGCACCGAAATGCACCGCGCGGGCGATGGCCACCGCCTGACGCTCGCCACCGGACAGGGTGCCGATGGGTTGGTTGGTGTCTCGAAGGTCAATGCCCATGTTGAGCAGTTCCTTCTTCGTCACTTCCTTCATGGTCTTGACGTCGAGCCACTTGAAAGGGCCCGCACCCTTCTGGATCTCATTGCCCAGGAAGAAATTGCGCCAGACCGACATCAGCGGGATGGTGGCCAGATCCTGGAAGACGGTCGCAATTCCGGCGGCCATGGCATCGCGTGGCGAGTCGAAGGAGACCTCCTTGCCCTCCATCAGGAACTGCCCTGATGTGGGCTTGTGGACGCCGGACAGGATCTTGATGAGCGTGGACTTGCCGGCGCCGTTGTCACCGAGAATGCAGGTGATGGCCCCCTGGTCGACCTTGACCGACATGTCGCGTAGCGCAATGACACTGCCGAACTGCTTGCCCACGCCAACGAGTTCGAGAGCTGCGTTCATCACTTGCCTCCACGAGCGCGGCGACCGACCACGGTGTTGATGAGCACGGCACTGAACAGGATCATGCCCAGGAAGGTCGAGGTCCAGTCCGAGTTCCAGAGCGCATAGGGGATGCCGATGTAGGCCATGCCCATGATGGCGGCGCCCAACGATGCACCTACCGCAGAGCCGGCGCCACCGGTGAGCAGGGTGCCACCCACGGCCGCCGCGATGATGTAGTAGAACTCCTGGCCCACGCCCTGGCCGGCCTGCATGCCCTTGAGCCGCAGCACGAACATGGTGCCCACCAACGCTGACGAGAGCGAGGTGTACATGAAGAGAATGATCTTGGTTCGCTTGACAGGGACGCCTGCATTGCGCGCCGCATTGGCGTCACCGCCGGCCGCGAATGTCCAGTTGCCGAAGCGCGTCCGTGTGAGCACCCAGGTGGCGATGATGGTGATGGCGATCCACCACACGAGGGTGATCTGGAATCCCTGGGCACCGAACTCGGTGGCGAAGATGTTGTAGGCGCCCTCGAAGCCGGAGGCCTGGTCTGTTCCGGTGACGCGCACGGAACCCGTCACCATCATGGTGAACGCCATGTTGGCGCCCTTGAGGATGAAGAAGGTGGCCAGCGTGACTATAAAGGATGGCAACCGGGTGGTGACCACCAGATAGCCATTGATGAAGCCCACGGCGGCGGCGAAGAGGAAGGCGATGCCGATGGCCGGCCAGATGCCGAGACCGACATTGGTCACCAGCATGCCGATGATGAGGCCGGTGGTTCCCACCATGACACCAGTGGACAGGTCGAATTCACCCGCGATCATGAGCAGTGAGACTGCGATTCCAACGATGCCGATGGGTGCTGCGATGTCCGTCCAGCCGGCCGCCCCGTTGAGGTTCGAGAAGTTGCCGGTGGTGTCCACGGCGCTGAACAGCGCGTAGATGGCGATGGCACCGAGGAAGGCGCCGAACTCGGGGCGCCGAAGCAGCTTCACGATGGTGGAAGCTTGCTTCATCCGCTCGTCGGTGTGCGATGACGTGCTCATGCCTGCTGCCTGAAACCTTTGTCCGATGCGATGCGGTGGCGGACGAGCCGCCACCGCATCAGCGTCTTCAGTTAGCGAGTACCGGCGGCAACGAGGGACATCACGCTGTCAACGTTGTCCTTCGTGACGAAACCGGGGCCCGAGTAGACCGGCAGGCCGCCGCCGACCTCATTGCCATTGGTGATGGCCAGGTACAGGAACACCACGGAGAGGTAGCCCTGCGCGTACTGCTGCTGGTCGATGGCGAATTCGATCTTGCCGTCCTTGATGGCCTGCAGGGCCTCGGGCGACATGTCGACGGTGCCGATCTTGATGGTGCGGCCAGCCAGCGACTCCACTGCCGGAAGCGCTGCCTTGGCGGCGATATCGGCGTTGAGGGCGAACACTCCATCGATCGTCTTGTCCGCGGTGAGCGCGGCCTTGAGCTTGGCGCTGGCAGCGTTGAGGTCGGCAAGACCACCGTCAAGGTTGAAGTTCGTCACCTTGCCCTTGAAGGTCTCGGCCGCACCCTTGCAGCGATCCGAGAGACCGACGTTGGCGGCTTCCTGGATCGGGCACAGCAGGTGCTTGAGGCCCATGGCATTGAACTTCTCGCCCGCTGCACGACCAGCGACGACTTCGTCCTGACCGATGTGAGTGAAGGCACCAAGCTCCTTGAAGACCGAGGAGCCGGAGTTCATGGTGACCGTGGGGATGCCAGCGGCGTGGGCCTTGAGCATCGCGTCCTTGATGGCACCCGGGTCCGGGGCCGAAGCGGCGATACCCTGGCAGCCAGCAGCGATACCGGCGTTGATGGTTGCAGCCTGCTTGGCTGCATCGTTGGTCGAGCCCTGGTAATCAAGCGTGACACCGAGGCTCTTGGCTGCGGCTTCCGCACCCTTTTGCGCGACGGTCCAGAAGGTGCCGCCATCACCGTGCGTGTAGACGCAGATCTTGATTGCGGCCTTGGTAGCGGTCGCAGCGGGCGACGAAGTTGTGGTGCTGCTGGCTGCAGTGCTGCCGCAACCGGCAAGCGTCAGTGCAGCACCCGCGAACAGCGCGAGAAGTTTGGTACGTGACATCAATTGCCTCTCCAAGTCCCTGATGAGAAGTCGGGCGCTGCCATACGGCTCGCTGACGACGACGGAAGTATCTGTCATTTGTCAGCACAAATGGTTTTTCACATCACATCGTTATCAAACGGAGATCTTTGTGCACGCTTGGCGCTCCAAGCGGTCGCTTGGACCCTCCTTGCATACCGTTACTGGCGCAGCCTGACATTGGACAGTGCATGGCCTGTCCAAGGTAATCTGCCGATCATTCTCATGGACGACATCCGAAGCAGCAGCCGGCGCCCCACCATCCGTGATGTCGCGGCGCAGGCTGGCGTGTCCAAGTCGTTGGTATCGCTGGTGTTTTCCGATCCCTCCGCCGTCAGCGAGGCCCGTCGCCAACGCGTGCTGGCGGCAGCAACTGAACTGGGCTTCACGCCCAATTTCCTGGCCCGCGCGCTTGCCACCACCAACGGCCATTTCGTCGGCATTCTCGCGGCCAACCTGCACAACCCGCTCTTCGCCGAGATCGTGGATCTCGTACGCCTCGAGTTGAGTGCCGTCGGTGAGTACGCGCTGCTCACCTCGGCCACCCTGCCCGCTGCAGACGGCCTCTCCGTCATTGACCAACGCACCGTGCGTTCGCTGATGGACCTGCGTCCCAAGAGCGTGCTCGTCGTCGGCTCCATTCCCGACTTCAGCGCGCTCAGTGCCGTCCCGCCGGACATCCCGATCGTGGTGGCCGCCGCCATTCCCCAGGACTTCCCGCAGGCATCGGTGGTGCGCACCAACGATGCCGTGGGCATGCGGCTGGCCGTCGGTCATCTGGCCGAGCAGGGACACAAGCGCATCACCCACATCTCCGGCCGCACCGGCCCGGTAGCAGAGGCGCGCAGCAACGGCTACCTCACGGCCAT
>JAKAIC010000035.1 GCA_021814565.1 Actinomycetes bacterium
CGGCAAGCGTCAGGCCTGGCAGGTTGGCATGGTGCTGCTGCTGGTGGAGGCAGTGCTCCAGGCAGCCCAGCAGCATCGCATCGGCACCGTCTTCGCCGTCGTCATGCTGGTCACCATGTATCGAGTGCGACGGGAATTCGTCGCCATTCCCGACCCCGGTAGTCGCACCCAGGCCATCGCCATCGGTCTGGCCTTCCTGGTTTCCAGTCTGGCCATCGGTTTCGTCTCGCTCACCCTGCTGGCGGACTCCGCCAACCTGCCGGTGTCAGTGAATGTACGGCTCATCGCCGACCTGCAGGGCCTGGTGGGCATCCCCTCCCTCATCACGGAGGCAGAAGGACGGTACGAGGACGTCGTCTACTTCATGCTGCTGAGCATGGGCCTGCTCACGGTGATCGTGACAGGCTTCCTGCTCTTCCGCAGCCCTCCCCTGGGCCCGCGACGCGATGCGGAGGAGGAGGAGTTGCTGCGCAACCTGCTGAGTCGGTACGGCGCCAACGACTCGCTCTCCTACTTCGCGGCTCGCACCGATCGCTCGGTGGTCGTCTCCCCCAACAAGCAGGCGCTGGTCTCCTACCGCGTGGTCGCCGGAACCGCACTGGCGGCGGGCGATCCCATCGGCCCACCCTCACAATGGCCCGACGCCATCGCCGCCTTCC
Organism: Actinomycetes bacterium; assembly: GCA_021814565.1. Taxonomy (GTDB): domain Bacteria; phylum Actinomycetota; class Actinomycetes; order S36-B12; family UBA5976; genus JAKALQ01. The sequence goes on from JAKAIC010000035.1 coordinate 660, forward strand.
TCGATCTGGCGCGGCAGCACGCCTGGACGCCGGCTGTGGTCGCTGCCGGCCAGCAGGGTGCGCAACAGTGGATTCGCGTCGGAGGGTTGTCGGCGCTGGAATTCGGTGACGAGGCCATCCTGGAAGCAGGCGATTTCTCGCTCGAGGGACGCAAGATGCGGAACCTGCGTCATGCAGTGACGCGTGCGGAACGTGTGGGATACACCGTCAGCATGGCCAGGCTGCGCGATCTCGATGCCGCGGCCGTGGCCGAGCTTCGGCAACAGGCCGACGCCTGGCGCATGGGCGGTGAGGAGCGCGGATTCTCAATGGCACTCGGGCGCGTCGATGAAGCCAGCGACCCCGACTCCGTTGCCGTGCGCTGCCTGCTCGATGGCGAGCTGAGCGCCATGCTGGTGCTGGTGCCCTGGGGAGGCGACGGGCTTTCGCTCGATCTCATGCGCCGCAAGCCCAACAGCGAATCGGGCGTGAATGAACTGATGGTGTCGGAGTTGATGGCTCATCTGGGCGACTTCGGCGTCAAACGGGTTTCCCTCAACTTCGCCGTGTTCCGCGATGCCTTCGAACGTGCCGAGCGCATCGGAGCCGGCCCCATCGCGCGCGCCTGGGGTGCCGCGCTCAAGTTCATCTCGCGCTGGAGCCAGGCCGATTCCCTGTACCGCTTCAATGCCAAGTTCGAACCGCTGTGGGAGCCGCGTTATCTGCTCTTCCCCACGCCGGCCTCCTTGCCCGGCGTGGCCATTGCCTATCTCGGCGCAGAGGGCTTCGTGCGCCTGCCGCAGTTGCACTTCGCCCGGCACCGACACCTCGAGTGAGCAGCGCCCAGGCTGTACGTGGTCCACACCTGCTTTGATGGGCAGGTGTATCTCGCAGGCGCAGCGCTGACGCTGGCATGGTGGTTGGTCCTGCTCGTGCGTCATCGCCAATCCAGATGGCGCACCACACTCGCTGTGGTCACCGCGCTGGCCGGCGGCACCGCCCTGCTGGTGCTGCCCGGGTTCTTCGCGGGTTCTGCGGGAGACGTGCTACGTACCTGCCTGCTCGTCATCGTGCTCCCCTTGATGACCGTGTCGACGGTGCCAGTGGGTGCGCTGCTGCCCTTCCAGCGCTGGTCGGCGGCACAGGTACTTGCGTCACCGCTCATCGCCACCGTCATCACGCCGATCCTGCTCGCCGTCTACTTCTTCACGCCACTGTGGACGCTCGTGGTGGCGCACGCCGCCCTGTACCTGCTGAGCTTCCCCGCCTTCTTCACGCTGGGTCTGCTGCTGCACGCAGGGCTCAAGGGCTCGGCTCACGAGACGACCTCGGTGGCATTGGGCATGCAGGCGTTGCTCTCGGTGGGGGAACTCGTCTTCGACGCCATTCCCGGAATGGTGATGCGGCTAAGCACCAACGTCATTGGCGGCGACTACTGGGCACGAACTCCGCAGCTGGCTCGGCATGCGCTGGACAACCAGTCCTGGGCTGGCGCCATCCTCTGGTTCATCGCCGACGTCAGTGATCTACCGATCATCGCGCTGGTGTTCGTGCGCTGGATGCGGGTGGATGCAGCTGAGGCACGGCAGATCGACGCCCTGCTCGACGCCCGTGAGCGCAAAGCCCAGAGCGAGGAGCCGGGGTCGTAGTGGCCTGAGCCTGCACCGACGCTAGCGCTCTGCCTCCAGCCGCTGGAGATCCTCCGGCGTATCGACGTCCTGCAGCAGCAACGACTGTTCGGGCGTGAGCTGCCATTCGCGCACGCGTAGCAGGGCCATGAAGTCGCGCATCGACACATCCGTCGTCGTGGCCAATTGCCTGATGGCGCTGCGAGCCGCCTCCGTGCGCAACGCGGAGCACAGTTGTTGACGATGGCCGGATGCGTCGAGGGGCATGAGCACCTCATCCTCGTCATTCAACAACCCAATCAGTTCAAGGATTACAGCACCCGCTCGCGGCATGTCAGTGGCCAGCAAGGCGAATCTAGGAGTGTTGACCAAGGGCAAGGCCGCAGCCAGACCCGCCACCGGGCCGCCGTAGCGCGGCTGCTCGACGACGAAGGTGACGGGTCGCAGGGTCTGCACCTCCGGTCCCACCACGATCACCGGCACCTGGGTCGGCAGTTGCAGCAGCAGGTGATCGAGCAGGCTGCGACCGTGCAGCGGCAAGCGGGCCTTCTCCACATCACCGAGTCGATGGCCACGGCCGCCGGCCAGGATCACCGCGGTCCAATACGAAGCGGCGTCCGTCATTGCGGGCGACGCCAGGTGCCCGATCGGCCGCCGCTCTTCTCGAGCAGCAGCACTTCCGCGATGTGCGCTGATCGATCGACGCCCTTCACCATGTCGATGACGGTGAGCCCGCCGACGGCTGCAGCGGTGAGCGCCTCCATCTCGATGCCCGTGCGGTCCGCCGTGCGTACCGTCACCAGAATCTCCACGCTCGGCCGTTCCTGCACGCTGATCTCGACATCCACTCCGTGGATGGCGATGGGGTGGCAGAGCGGGATGAGATCGGCCGTGCGCTTGGTGGCCTGTATGGCCGCAAGGCGCGCCACCGCCAGCGCATCGCCCTTGGGCATGTCGCCTGCACGCAGGCGTTCGGCAACTTCGGCTGACACCACCACGACGCAGCGCGCCGTGGCCGTGCGTTGCGTGATCGCTTTGGCGGTTACGTCAACCATGCGTGCCTCGCCGCGATCGTTCAGGTGCGTGAAGGACTCACTCATGCGAAATTCACCCATTCATCGGTGCCGTCGGCGAACCATTGGTGCTTCCACACAGGCAGCTTCTCCTTGGTGAGATCGACGGCTGCGGCGCAGGCGGCAAAGGCCTCACCACGATGCGCGGCGGAGACCGAGACCACGAAGGCCGCTTCGCCGATGGCCACCGGGCCTACGCGATGTGCGATGGCCAGCGCGATCACGTCATGCGCTGCAGCGATCTGCTCCGCCACTTCACGCAGCACCTGCTCGGCGGTTGGGTGGCCCTCGTAGTGCAGAGCCGTGACCGTACGTCCGTGATCGTGGTCGCGGACCTCGCCGTTGAAGGTGACAATGGCGCCGGCACCGGTATCGCGCACCGCTTGTTCGAGCTTGGCAGACTCGAGCGCATCCTGCGTCACCTGCACCCAGCGGATCTCCGTCATGGGGGCATTATGTCGCGCGTACTGTGGGCTGCCGAAGGAGACATCATGCTCGAACACTGGACGCAAGCACTGCGCGAGGAACTGGGGATCACCGATCCCGTGGATATCGAACTGCTGCTCGACCTGACCAAGGACGTCGCGCACAACGTGGCGCGACCTGCCGCGCCGCTCACTGCCTTCATGGTGGGACTGGCCGCCGGCAAGGCGGGCGCTGCACCCGATTCGGTGCTGGCTGCGTCCGACAAAGCCCGGGCACTGGCCCTGCACTGGACCGGTGGAACCGACTGACGGCAGTTCGTCAGCGCAGATCGATCACCGTCACGACCGAACCCGCTGCCACCTCCGTGACCTCCTCGGGGATCACCATCAGGCAGTTGGCCTCCGACAGGCCACTCAGCATGTGTGAGCCCTGGCCGCGCACCGGAGCGACGCTGCAGTCGTCGAAGCCATCGAGCACGCCGCGTGCGAACTGTCGCTTGGCAGCAGGCGAGCCGAAACTGGCAAGCGTGGTGGCAGTGCGCAGCGGACGATGCACATCGGGGCGGCCCATCAGTGTGCGCAAGGCCGGTCGCACGAATACTTCGAACGAGACATAGGTGCTCACCGGATTGCCGGGTAGCGTGATGATGGGAATCCCGTCGAGTTGCCCGCAACCTTGTGGCATGCCCGGGTTCATGGCCACTTTGCTGAATTCCACGCCCCCTGCTGCCCCCAGCACTTCCTTGACCGTGTCGTAGGCACCCATGCTCACGCCACCACTGGTGATTATGAGATCGCTGTGCGCCAACGCCTGCTGCAGCACCGCGCGGAAATCATCGGCATGGTCGGCAACCGGGCCTTGGTGGGTCACCACTGCACCTGCATCCTGCACACAGGCCACGAGCAGGGGGCCGTTGCTGTCCACAATCTGACCGGCGCCCACCGGCTGCCCAGCGGGCACGAGTTCATCACCGGTCGAGATCACCGTGACGCGTGGTCGTGGATGCACCAGCATCTGCTCGCGATCACAGGATGCGAGCAGCGCGATGGTGCGTGGGGTGACGACGGTGCCGCGGATCAGGACAGTCTGACCCTCGCGCAGGTCCTCGCCCGCTCGACGGATGTCGTTGCCCGGAGCGACGGTGCGCTGCACTTCCACTGTTTCGGTGCCGCCATCCGTCCATTCCACGCGCACCACCGCATCTGCTCCGGCGGGCATGGGGGCACCGGTCATGATGCGCGCCGCTGTGCCCCTGGTCACGGTGGCCCGCGGAACGGCACCGGCCGGAATGTCCTCGATCACCCGGAGATGTGTCGGCACCGCCTCGAGATCGCCCGATATCACGGCGTAGCCGTCCATGGAGGAGTTGTCGAAGGCCGGCATGTCCCGCGGCATCTGCACGTCTTCCGCCAGCACCAGGCCCAGGGCCTCGAGCAAGGGCACCATCACCGGGGGCAAAGGCTGCATGAACGAGAGCACTCGAGCCAGGTAGTCATCGACGGACATCACATGGGAAGCCTAAGCGCGCGCATGCTGGTCGCCGATGCTCGGTCCAGCCGCGAAGCGCGAGGGACCGTCGGAATCCGTAGGCTGGCATCATGAGCGGCGACGGTGCTGCGCAGAGCTTGCGCGTAGACGCCTGGACCTGGGCCGTACGCCTGTATCCCACGCGCTCCGCGGCGGCCGATGCCTGCCGTGCCAGCCATGTGAAAGTCAATGGCAGCAACGCCAAACCCGCGCACGCCCTGCGCGTCGGCGACACCGTTCGGGCGCGCACGGCGGGCGGCGAACGCATCGTCGTGGTCAAGGGGCTGATCGCACGGCGCGTGAGCGCTGCGCTGGCCGTCGAGCAGTACGAGGATCGCACGCCTCCCCCGCCACCCAAGGACGAACGCCTGCTGATGGGGCAGCGCGATCGCGGCGCCGGCCGGCCGACCAAACGCGACCGTCGCGAAATCGAGCGCCTGCGCGGTCGTTAGCGCCGCTTGGGCTCCCCCGCCCCGACGTAAGCCGCGAGATGCTGGCCGGTGAGCGTGGACCGCTGCGCCACCAGATCGGCAGGCGTGCCCTCGAAGACGATGCGGCCACCGTCATGCCCCGCCCCGGGGCCGAGATCGATGATCCAGTCCGCGTGTGCCATCACGGCCTGATGATGCTCGACCACGATCACCGACTTGCCGGAGTCGACCAGCCGATCGAGCAAGGCCAGCAAGTGCTGGACATCGGCCGGATGGAGGCCCGAGGTGGGCTCATCAAGCACATAGATACCGCCCTGATCTGCCATGTGCGTCGCCAACTTGAGCCGCTGTCGTTCACCGCCGGAAAGTGTGTTGAGTGGCTGACCAAGGCTGATGTAACCCAACCCCACATCCGCCAGCCGGCCCAGGATCACCTGTGCCGCCGGCGTCCGGGCCTCGCCCTCGGCGAAGAATGCGCTGGCCTCGGCGACCGACATCTCCAGGACCTCGCTGATGTTGCGGCCGCCCAGCTTGTACTGCAGCACTCCCTGCTGAAAGCGCTTGCCATTGCATTCCTCACAGACCGAGGAGACTGTGTTCATGAAGGAGAGATCGGTGAAGATGAGGCCCACGCCATTGCAGGTGGGGCAGGCACCTTCGGAGTTGGAACTGAAGAGCGCCGGTTTCACACCGTTGGCCTTGGCAAACGCGGCGCGAATGGGATCCAGCAGGCCGGTGTAGGTGGCGGGGCTGCTGCGTCGCGAACCGCGAATCTCCGTTTGATCGATCGACACCACATCGGCAGCGGGCGGCATGGATCCGTGGACAAGGGAACTCTTGCCCGAGCCTGCAACGCCAGTGACCACCACCAGCACACCGAGTGGGATGTCGACGTTGACCTTGCGCAGGTTATGGGTATTGGCGCCGCGAATGCGCAGTGCCTGCTGCGAGGAACGCAGACTCGCTTTCAGGGAAGCGCGATCATCGAAGTGGCGACCGGTGATGGTGCCACTGGCGCGCAGGTCTTCGACGCTGCCCTGGAAGCAGATGGTGCCGCCAGCAGTGCCGGCGCCCGGTCCCAGATCCACGATGTGATCGGCCACCGCGATGGTGAGCGGCTCATGTTCAACGACAAGCACGGTGTTGCCCTTGTCGCGCAGGCGCAACAGCAGGTCGTTCATCTTGTGCACGTCGTGCGGATGCAGCCCGGCCGTGGGTTCGTCGAAGACATAGGTGACGTCGGTGAGTGACGAACTGAGGTGGCGAACCATCTTGGTGCGCTGCGCCTCGCCCCCCGACAGCGTGCCTGCCGGTCGGTCCAGACTCAGGTAGCCCAAGCCGATTTCCACCAAGGAGTTCAAAGTGAGTTGCAGCGTCTCAAGCAGTGGAGCCACGGAATCGTCGTTGAGTGTGTCCACCCAGGCCGCCAGATCGCTCACCTGCATGGAGCAGGCGTCAGCGATGTTGATGCCCTTGATCCTGGATGAGCGCGCGGCTGCGGCCAGCCGCGTGCCATCGCATTCAGGACAGGTCTGGAAGGTGACAGCACGCTCCACGAAGGCGCGGATGTGCGGCTGCATGGCGTCGACGTCCTTGGAGAGCATGGATTTCTGCAGTTTGGGGATGAGGCCCTCGTAGGTGAGGTTTACGCCATCCACCTTCACCTTGGTGGGCTCGCGGTGAAGGAAGTCTTGCATCTCCTTCTTGGTGAACTTGCCGATGGGCTTGTTGGGGTCGAGGAAGCCGGAGCCCATGAAGATGCGGCCGAACCAACCGTCCGGGCTGTAGCCCGGTACCGTGATCGCGCCCTCGGCCAACGACTTGCTGGCGTCGAAGAGTTGTGCGTGATCAATATCCGTGACGCTGCCCCGGCCCTCGCAGCGCGGGCACATACCGCCGGTGCGCGAGAAACTCACGGCCTGCGAAGTCTTGTCGCCCTTCTGCACCGTTATCCGACCGGACGCACTCACCGAGGGCAGATTGAAGGCGAAGGCGCTGGGCGATCCGATGTGCGGTTTGCCAAGACGGCTGAAGAGAATGCGCAGCAAGGCGTTGGCATCGGTGGCGGTGCCCAGCGTGGAGCGTGGATCGGCACCCAGACGTTGCTGGTCCACGATGATGGCCGGGGTGAGGCCCTCCAGCATGTCCACTTCGGGCCGGGCCAAGGTGGGCATGAAGCCCTGCACGAAAGCGCTGTAGGTCTCGTTGATCATGCGCTGCGACTCCGCGGCGATGGTGTCGAACACCAGGGAGCTCTTGCCCGAGCCGGACACACCGGTGAAGACGGTGAGCCGGCGTTTGGGGAGCTCGAGATCGAGGGCCTGGAGGTTGTTCTCCCGCGCACCAACGACGCGGATCATGTCGTGGCTGTCGGCCTCGTGCACGGTGGTTGCTGGTTTCGTGCCCTTGCCCGCCATGCTGCTTCGTGTCCCCATCCCCGGCCTTGCCCCTTCGCGAAGTATGACGCCAGGCACCCGTCCTGGCCCGCCATATGCCGGGCATGCAGGCGTAGTCGCTGAAGACGCTGAACAGCAGCCGCGCATGGGCCGCTCTGTGCGGCCGCCTCTGGTGATGGGAGTCATTGTGCACCCGGTTCGGGACACCTGAACGGCGATGGAAGAATCGCCTCATGCGGCTGGTCTCTATCGGTGACAGTTTCACCGAAGGTGTGGGCGACGAACAGGCGGACGGCAGCCTCCGGGGTTGGGCCGATCTGTTGGCGTTGGGCATCGCCACCGCCACCGCATCGCCCATCCAATACGCGAACCTGGCCATCCGCGGCCGCCTGCTGGAACCCATCGTCAGCGAACAACTCGACGTGGCGCTGGCTCTGCAACCCACGCATCTCACCTTCAATGGCGGCGGCAATGACATGCTGCGCCCGCGCATGGACGCCAACCGACTCATCGCGCGCGTGGAATACGTGGTGCAGCGATGCCTGGATGCAGGCGTGGCACCGATCCTCATTGCGGGGCCCAACCCCGGGGCGCAGGCCGGCTTGCCCTTGGGTGGACGCTTCAGCCGGCGCGGCAGCCTGCTGACGGAGGCGCTGGTGCGACTCTCCACACAGTACGAGGTGTCCTTCGTCGACAACTTCCATGACCTGGAGATCCGTCGGCCCGGCTACTGGACGGCCGATCGCCTGCACCTGAACCCCGCCGGTCATGCACGCATCGCTGCCAACATGCTGCGCGGGCTGGGCTATCCCGTCACCATCGAGCAGCCGGTGCCGGCCCCTGATCCGCAGCGCACGGTTTCGACGGAGATCCGCTACTGGCGTGCGCACGTTCTGCCCTGGGCCACGCGCCATCTGCGCGGTCGATCGTCCGGGGACAACCGCACCGGCAAGCACCGCGACCTGATCGACGTGTATCCCCTGCTGGCATAGGAGCCGCGCTGCGCGGCCGCTGTCAACGCGCCCAGCGATAGATGTGCTCGGGCCGTCCAGCCGCGCCGTAGCGCACCGTGAACGTGACCGATCCCGACTTCGAGAGGAAGCGCAGGTAGCGACGGGCGACACCCGCGCTGAACCCCGCCCGCTCAGCCAACTCGGTTGCCGACAGTCCCTGCGCACTGGCGCGCAGGATGCCGGACACGACGTCCAAGGTGGGCGCGGCGATGCCCTTGGGCAGCGAGTCCTCCCCAGCCACGCGCAGGAGGCCATACACCCGGTCCACGTCGCCCTGGCCCGGTTCCAGCATGGACTGCATGCGGGCCTGCGCCGAGGCGTAACGCTCGAAGCGCTCCTTGAAGGTGCCGAAGGTGAAGGGCTTCACGATGTACTGCACCACGCCGAAACGCATGGCGTTGCGCAGGATGTGCACATCCTTGGCCGAGGTGATGGCGATGACATCGACATCGCGATGATCCGACATGCGAATGCGCTGAAGCACCTCGCTGCCCGGGATATCCGGCAGGTACATGTCCAGGACCACCAGGTCGGGTCGCAGCTCGAGCACCAGTTCCAGCGCTCGCACACCGGTCGTGGCCTCCCCCACCACCTCGAAGCCGGGGATGCGCGCGAGGAATTCCCGGTGCACCGACACCGCCATGAAGTCGTCATCGACGAGCAGGGTGCGGATCACTGTGGCGCCTCGTGCATCGAGGCAGTGACCGCCACGATCGGAGGCAGCGGAATGGTGACGGTGAACAGGGCACCATCAAGATTCTCCACCGTGAGCAGGCCCCCGAGCGCCTCCACCTGCAGGCGCACCAGGGCCAGGCCCATGCCCCGCCGCTGCACGCCCACGCGGGGCGGCTTGGTGCTGAAGCCGTCGGTGAACATGGTCTCCATGATCGAGGGCTCGACACCGGGGCCGGAATCATGGACACGCATGACCAGCCGGTTCCCCAGGACATTCAGCGAGACCTCGACGATGGCCTGCGCCGTGTTCTCCGAGGCGGCATCGATGGCGTTGTCGATGAGATTGCCGAGAATGCTGACCACCGCATCTGCATCCGGCAGTGCCTCGGGGAACTCGGTGTTGGATGACATCCGTAGGTCGACACCGCGCTCACTGGCCACCGCCACCTTGCCGATGAGCAAGCCTGACAACAAGGGATCACCGGAGTGCCCGATCAGCGTTGCCGCCAACTCCAGGTGCAGCTTGGCCTCCAGGTCGATATAGCGAACCGCCTCGGCATATCGGCCCAGCTCAATGAGACCGCCGATCACGTGCAGGCGGTTGGAGAACTCATGCTCCTGCGCTCGCAGGCCATCCGCGAAGGCCCGCGTGTCGTCCAATTCACGAAGCAGGGCATCGAGTTCCGTGCGATCACGCAAGGTGATGACGGCCCCGATCTCGCGCCCTCGCACATACACGGGGATGCGGCTCACCAGCAGTACCAGGGGGTCCACCACCACCATCTCATCGCGTGCCTCGCCGCCGGCGGTGAGCAGCTCCCTGATATGTCCCTCCGGCAGCAGGGCCGATAGCTGCTGGCCCACCGCATTCGCGTCCAGACCGAGCAGCCGACGGGCCTCGTCGTTGATCAAGGTGATCACGCCCGCAGTCGAGACGGTGATGGCTCCCTCGCGCACACCGTGGAGCATGGCCTCGCGCTGCTCGAGCAGGGCGCCGATCTCGGCTGGTTCGAGGCCGAAGGTGCCGCGCTTCACGCGTTGTGCGAGCAGCAGTGCGCCGATGAGCCCCAGCAGCAGGGCGATGATGGGCGGGAGCGCGAAGGTCGAGAGTTCCTGCTGCATCTCGGCGGAGACATGACGTTCAAGGACGCCCACGGAGACCAGACCGATGATCTCGCCTTGCGCGTCACGCAACGGAACCTTGGCGCGCATCGAGCGACCCAGCGAGCCGGTCTGGACACCGACAAACGTGTGTCCGGCCAGTACTGCCTGGGGATTCTCACCGGGATCATGCAGCAGCGAGGTGCCGATGAGCCGCTGGTTGGGATGTGAGTAGCGAATACCGTCGCGATTGGCGACCACTATGAAGGCGGCGCCGGTGCTACGGCGGATTGTCTCCACCAGGGGATCGATGATGGCGGCCGGGTTCTTGCTGCCGAACGCGGAGATCACCTCCGGCGTCGCAGCCACCGCGTGTGCGATGTCCAGCGACTTGGCAGCGGCTTGACGGTCGAGCTCTCCGCGCACACGCGAAGAGGTCACCGCAAAGCCCACACCGCCGCTGACCACCAGGATGACCAGCAGTAGCAGAAACACCTGTGTCGACAGGCGCCCTCGCAGGCGTGCACCGGGAGCTCCCACCGCTGCAGCGTAACTCCCGGCCGTCCGCCCGTCCCGAGCACAAAATGATCAGAAACGACAACAACGCATGCAAGGCCAACTATGTCCCGCAACATGGCTATGCACCCTGCGCAGCGTGACGCTTCGCTCCACACCACGATGTGAAGGAGCGAAAGACGATGGCAGCAGCCGAGGCCCGACAGGCGCCACCGCGCATCGAACTGGCGGGAGTGACCAAGCGCTTCGCGACACCGAGTGGATCGGTGTTCACTGCCTTGCAGGACGTGGGCCTGACCGTGGAGCCCGGCCAGTTCTGCGCCATCGTGGGACCCACCGGCTGCGGCAAGTCCACCACCCTGGGCCTGGTGTCCGGCCTGGATGAGCCCAGCGCGGGTTCTGTACGGGTCGGGGGCCTGGATGTCCATGGCGTGACCTCAGGCGTGAGCCTGATGTTCCAAACCGATGTGCTCATGCCCTGGAAGTCGGTGCTCGGCAACGTGTCCATGGGGCCCATCTTCAGTGGCCGCTCCAAGACGGAGGCACATGCACTGGCACGGGACTGGATCGCTCGCGTGGGCCTGAGCGGATTCGAGGACCACTATCCCCACCAGCTCTCCGGCGGCATGCGCAAGCGGGCCGGCCTGGCAGCGGCCCTCATCAATGAACCGCGAGTGCTGCTGATGGACGAACCCTTCGGCGCCCTCGACGTGCAGACCAAGGCCATCATGTCGAATGAACTCTTGGCGCTGTGGGAGGAGACCCGCCCCACCGTGCTCTTCATCACCCACGACCTCGAGGAGGCCATTGCGCTCGCTGATCGTGTCGCGGTGATGACGGTGGGACCGGGCAGCATCAAGGCGGTCTTCGACATCGACCTGCCACGGCCACGCGGCGCAGTGCAGGAGATTCGCTTCGAGCCACGTTTCCTTGAGTTGTACCAGCAGATCTGGGAGGCCCTGCGCGAAGAGGTTGAACGCGCATATTCGCGCACCGCCATGGCAGGTGCGCGATGAGCCGGACGACCGTCATCGGCACGGATATCACCGCGCACGTGCTGCAGGAGGTGCAGCTCGGTCTGGCACCGGACAACGAAGATGCGCTGGCCCGCAGAGCCCAGGCGGCGCGGCGTTCGCGCAAGATCCGCGTGAACACGGCACGGCTCGCCACCTTCGTGCTCTTTGTCGGCGGTTGGCAGTGGGCCACCACCGTCAAGCTGCTGGATCCCTTCTTCTTCGGACAGCCCACCGGCGTGGTGCAGAGCCTCATTCACTGGGCACGCAACGGCACTGCCTATGGATCGCTGTGGGAGCAGATCTGGGTGACTATGCACGAGGCACTGCTGGGCTTCGGCTACGGCGTGGGGACTGGCATTGTCGTGGGAATCCTGCTCGGCCAGGTGCCCTTCCTGGCCGATGTGCTGGGGCCCTATATCAAGATCCTGAACGCCATTCCACGCATCGTGCTGGGTTCGATCTTTGTGGTGTGGCTGGGCCTGGGCACCACTTCCAAGGTGGCGCTGGCCTCGGTGCTGGTGTTCTTCGTCGTGTTCTTCAACGCCTTCCAAGGCGTACGCGAGGTGGATAGCGGGCTCATCGCCAATGCCCGCATCCTGGGTGCCTCGCGCTGGCAGTTGGTCCGCCATGTCGTGCTGCCATCCGCGCTCACCTGGATCATCGCCAGCCTCCACGTCGCCTTCGGCTTCTCGGTGATCGGAGCCATCGTCGGCGAATTCCTCGGTGCCCAGCGCGGTCTGGGGCTGGTGATCGCCACCGCACAGAACAACTTCGATCCCAATGGCGTGTTCGCAGCGATGCTCATCATCGGTGCCATCGCACTCACGGCCGAAGGCCTGATCAGCGCCCTCGAGCATCGCCTGCTCGCCTGGCGTCCCAAGTCCACCAGCACCGCAAATAGCAACTAGTAGAAGGAGCAAGATGTCCATGTCACATCGCACGCAAAGGCGGACCGGCTTGATGCTCGGGCTCGGCCTGGGTCTCGCGAGCCTCATCGCTGCCGGCACACCTGCCTTCGGCGCACCGACCGCGCACAAGAAGTTGCCCACCGTCACCATGATGGTCGGCGGCATCGACAAGCAGATCTACCTGCCCTACCAACTCGCGCAGGGCTTGGGCCTGTACAAGAAGTACGGCGTCGACATGCAACTCAGCACCGAGGCCAATGGTGGCGTAGGCGCCGAGGATGCCATGGCGTCCGGGCAGGTCGATATGGCTGGTGCCTGGTACACGCACACCATCGACTTCCAGACCAAGGGCAAGGATGTCGTCGACATCGTCCAGCTGAGCGGTGCTCCTGGTGAGCGCGAGATGTGCGCCACTGGTTCCAACGTGAAGACTGCCGCAGACTGGAAGGGCCAGTCGGTCGGTGTCACGGACCTCGGTTCCGGCACCGATGACCTCACTTTGTTCATGGCTGCCAAGGCGGGCCTCACCACGCAGGACTTCAGCCGCGTAGGTGTCGGCGCCGGTTCCACCTTCATGGCCTCGCTGCAGCACCAGAAGATCGTGTGCGGCATGACCACGCAGCCCACGGTGAGCGCTATTGAGAAGCAGAAGGTCGGCTACTCGATGATCGACCTCTCCTCCACGGTCGGTGCCGAGAAGGCGCTCGGTGGCGCCTACCCGGCAGCCAGCGTGCTCGTCCTCAAGAGCTGGTTGGTCAAGCATCAGGCAGTGGCCCAGAAGGTCGTGAACGCGCTGGTGGCCACCATGCACTACATCGCGACCCACAGTGCCGCGGCTATCGCGGCGCACCTGCCTCCGGACTTCGTCTCCAATGCCCTAGTCACCCGCGCCGATTACGTGTCTGCGCTGACGCAGGACAAGGGGCAGTTCCTGCCCCACGGCCTAATGCCCAAGAACGGGCCGGCCACGGTGCTCTCCATCCTCAAGTTCGCCGGAAAGGTGACCGGACCGGTGAACCTGGCGGCGACGTACACCAACAAGTACGCGTTGGCAGCGCTGAAGTTGGAGCACATCAAGAAGTAACAGCACGCCGGAGGTGGCAGAACTCCAGCACCCGCTGAGCTCGTCCACCAGCCCCGAGCAGCGCCCCTGCGAACCTCGCGTTCGCAGGGGCGCCCTGCTGTCTGCCCATCGACTCGGTACCCGAGGGCGCAACCGTCTGCGCTTGAATGTCCCCATGACAATCGTCGCATTCGAAGTGGCAGTTCCGCTGGAACGGCCCGGGCTCGAGGTCTGGCAAGCCCTCATCGATTGGGAGTCGCACGGTCGTTGGATCCCTGCCACGCGATCCCGCATTCTTGACGGCGACGGTCGCCTGGGCACCACCTTCGAGGCGGTATCCGGATTCCGACCCCTGGTACTCGTTGATCGGATGCGCGTCACTGCCTTCGACGAGGAAGAGCTGCACTGCGCTGTGGAGAAGCTGGGGCCGGTCCTCACCGGAACGGCTGGCTTCACGGTGCGGGCGCATGGCAGCGAGCGCTGCACCGTCGACTGGAACGAGTCAGTGGAAGTGCCGGTACTCCCCCAGGCGCTGGCCCCCATCGCCGCCGCACTGGGCGCACGCATGTTCGCCTGGTCGCTCCGTAAGCTGGCACGCCAACTCGCCTGATCGAACATGACCGTGGCGACAGCCGCAATGACGTGACGGCGAGCACCCGGTATCGCGCCACCCGCGGTTCGGCTCGCGCCCTCCGCGGCGTAACCTGCAGTGCAGCATCAACGCAGTGGCAACGAGGAGGATGACCATGCAATACACACAACTCGGACGAAGCGGCCTGAAGGTCAGTCGAGTCTGCTTGGGCACCATGAACTTCGGGCCCGTGACCACGGCCGAGGACGCGCACGTCATTATGGACGCGGCGCTGGGGCATGGCATCAACTTCTTCGACACCGCGAATGTCTATGGCTGGGGCGAGAACCGCGGCCGCACCGAGCAGATCATTGGCGAATGGTTGGCTCAGGGAGGCAAACGTCGCGAGCGCACAGTTCTGGCCACCAAGCTCTACGGCGAAATGGGCGACTGGCCCAATGAAGGCAAGCTGTCCGCGCTCAACATCCGTCGCGCCTGCGAAGCATCGCTCAAGCGTCTGCAGACCGATTACATCGATATCTACCAAATGCACCACATCGATCGGAACACCCCCTGGGACGAGATCTGGGATGCCATGGACGTCCTGCGGCAGCAGGGCAAGATCCTCTACGTCGGCTCCTCCAACTTCGCCGGTTGGCACATCGCGCAGGCCTCGGAAGCAGCCAAACGACGCAACCACCTGGGCCTGGTCAGCGAGCAGTCCCTGTACAACCTGGTCGAACGCAGCGCGGAACTCGAGGTACTGCCGGCGGCTCAGCATTACGGGCTGGGCGTCATTCCCTGGTCGCCACTGCATGGCGGGCTGCTCGGTGGCATCCTGAAGAAGCAGGCACAGGGTGACGTCAAGCGCAGTACCGATGGACGTGCCAAGGACATGCTCGAACGCCTGCGTCCGGCTATCGAGGCCTGGGAAGCGTTGTGCGGTGAGCTCAACGAGCAGCCGGCCGATGTGGCGCTGGCCTGGCTCATGCATCAGCCGGCGGTGACGGCACCGATCATCGGACCGCGCACCATGGCCCAGCTGGAAGGTGGCGTGCACGCCACCGAAATCGCACTCGACGCCGAGGTGCTGGCACGCATCGACGCCATCTTCCCGCCCAAGGGCGCGGCACCCGAGGCCTACGCCTGGTAGCGGCACCGTCGGCCTAGGCCGGTGCGGATTGCCCACGTGACGCCAGGCCGCCGGCAAGATCCTGGAGGACGCGCGACGCGCGCTGTACCTGCTGTTGGCCGATGGCCCGACTCCTAACTGATCAACCCCACCAACAGAAAGCACTGCATGAAGTCATTGATGGATTTCCGTCGTCCACGCACCACCGTCTGCAGGGGCAAGCTGCTCAACCTCTGGATCGCCGAGCAAGCGGAGCAGCGCGAACTGCGGGCTGCCGTGCTGGCGCCCTGGGATGTGGAGCGCCGCCGCTTCAGCCCCTCCACCTGATGCAGCACTTTGCTGTTGTTGGAGCAGGTTCCAGTTGCGAAATCAGCCTTTCTGCCACACCAACCTGCTCCAACAACGCCGGCGTGCTGCATTGCGTCACCCTGGCTTAGCAAGCCCCGAGCCCGACAACAGCGGTCCCCGTGTCCGAAGACACGGGGACCGCTTTGTTGCTGGCTGAGGATCAGCTGCAGCCGCTGGTGGCGCC
This sequence comes from Actinomycetes bacterium, assembly GCA_021814565.1. GTDB lineage: Bacteria > Actinomycetota > Actinomycetes > S36-B12 > UBA5976 > JAKALQ01. The sequence goes on from JAKAIC010000035.1 coordinate 16,647, forward strand.
ACAGCCTTCGCAGGCGTAGCAGGCACCGGCAGGACGCATCTTGATACCGCAGGTGAGGCAGAGCGGCGCGTCGTGCGTCTTGCCCATGAGGTTCTCCATCAGTTCGGCCGACGAGTGGGCCTGGGTGGGCTCGACGGAGACCGCAGCAGCAACCGCTGAGGTGATGGGTGCGGACTGCGACAGCGTCTCGACCACGGCGTCGACCACATCCGAGCTGGGTGCTGGCGCTGTGTCGTAACCG
>JAKAIC010000139.1 GCA_021814565.1 Actinomycetes bacterium
CAATGCGGTGCGGAAGTTGACGAAAAAGCCGCTGGCCGAAGCGCACAGGAAGCACACGGCGGCCACCAAGCCGACGCCCCGGCCCAAGCCCAGTGTGAAGCCCTCCCCCAAGCCCAGTGTGAAGCCGGCCAGCAAGCCCAGTGTGAAGCCCTCCCCCAAGCCCACGGCCACTGACACGCCAACCGTGAGCGAGACCAGCACTGTCACTGAGTCCACCACCGTCACCGACACCCCAACCATGACGGACACCGGCACCGTGCCCACCACGCCCACCGCCTTCATCCGGGCAGCCGGTCCGGGCAGGCGGATCCTCGGTCTCGATGTTTCGATGTGGCAGCACCCCAAGTCCGCGCTCTTCCCCAACGGTGCCCCCATCGACTTCCAGACGGCCTACAAGAACGGCGTGCGCTTCGTCATCATCAAGGCCAGCGACGGCCGCGACAACGGTCACAACGGTGCGGCCGTCTGGTACGCGCAGGATCGCCATGACGCGCAGGCGGCGGGCATCTTCACCGGCTTCTACCACTTCGCCTACTTCCCGCAGACGACAGTGAAGGCGAACATCATCGCTGACGCGCTGGCACAGGCGGATAAGGCGATTTGGCGCCTGGCCTCCGTCGGTGGCTACAACAATCTGGACCTTCCGTACGCGCTCGACGTGGAGGAATGGTGCCTGGCCACCAACGACAACGGTGCCTGCATGAGCCGTGTCACGAAGGCCAACGCCACCCTCTGGGTGAAGACCTGGTTGCAGGCGGTTGCCTCGAAGACCGGCCGCAAACCCTTCGTCTACTCCAACGCCTCGTTCCTTGAGAACTACCTCAACCGTGACGCCACACTGCGCACCTACCCGCTGTGGATCGCGCATGCGGGGCTCAGGCCCGCTGACGCCAGCAACTATCCGGGCATGAAAGCCGTGGGCACCTGCTTCATCACGGCCTGGACACTGTCCTCCTGCCAACCGCAGTGGTCGATCTGGCAGTACGGCATCGAAGGCAACGAAGCCAAGTACGGCATCCCCGGCGGCAATGTCGACGTCGATGTCTTCTCGGGTACCGCGGCCGATCTCATCTCACTGACGCAGGGTGTGTGGCAGCCGGCGCCGGGCGATTTCCTGCCCTTCAACGAGACCTCCACCACCACCATCAGTGCGCTCAACTACTCATTGACGACGCTGCCCCTCACCTTCACCGTCGACGTGCGCCGCATCACCGGCGGCCCCGTGGTGAGCGGCACGGTGGCCTTCCAGTTGCTCGCAGACGCGTCAGGGGTGCCGCCGACACCGGCGCAGATCACGGCCATCATCCAGTCCGTGAGGCGCACCGCGAGCGGCACCTGGAATGTGAGTGTGACGGGCCTGCCGGCCGGCACCTGGGTCGGCCAGGTGGCCTTCCGCGACAGCAGTGGCGTGCATGCGCCGTCCAGTGCGCCCTTGGTGTTCTCGCTCATTGATCCCAACCCGCCGGTGGTGGACACCTCAACCGCCACTACGGACACCACCACCGGCACGGCGACTCCCACGCCATCGCCATCAATCACGCCGACGCCGACGGTCACACCGACGGTCACACCGACGGTCACGCCGACGCCCTAGCCGCCGCGCCCCTGCAAGTTCTGCCACTTGAACGCGCGTTGAGGCGGCAGTTACCGCGTGAACGCGCGTTCAGGTGGCAGAACTTGCACCACGGCATCAGTCGGTGAGCCACCAGGCGGCGTAGGGCGGGATATGCATCTCGTCCAGCAGCGCTATGTGCTGGCCCTGCAGGTGCTCGTACGCGCGCGAGGCCTCGCCGCCCAGGCCCAGTTCGCGAAGCGTGCCACCGGGGAAGCTGCGCCACGAATCGGTCACGTTGAACAGGCCCACATAGAGGCCCGCAGCGTGACGACGCACGAAGAGCACGATGCCGGGATCATGCGGCACCAGCACCTGCGTCTGCGTGGCCGCATGCAGTTGCGGCAACTCGCGACGCACTTGTCCGAGGTGGCGAGTGGAGACGAACGCGCGGCCATGCACAGTGGTTGTGTCATGACGAGCACTGGCGAGGTCCCAGCGCATCTTGGGACGGTGCAGCCAGCGGTTGTCATCAGCATGCTCAGGCACGTCCGCGAAGCCGTAGTCGTTGGTGAGCGCGAGCTCATCGCCCATGTACAGCAAGGGAATCCCGCCGAAGCCGTAGACCATGGCGTGCACGCACTGCAGGCGATCCAGCGCCATCTGCATGGCGGCTTCGTTGCTGCTCTCGGCGGCACGTTCGATGCCGGTCATGGAAGCGAGGCTGCCGGAGGTGCGACGGTCCCCCGTCTCCTCGTTGACCTGGAAGTGCGCTCCGCGCGAGAAGGACGCGGGGTGGTCGCCCCGGTAGAAGTCGGCAAGGAAACGGCGATGCAGGAAGCCGTTGAAGCCCACGGCTGCAGCGTCGGCGTCGTCGATGGCCCAGCCGATGTCGTCATGGCAGCGCGCGTAGGTGCCCCAGCAGGAAGTCGTTGGCACGCTGGGGAAACGGCCCAGCGCACGCGCCATCAGCCGTGCGTCGCGTGACGCCAGCGCCGACCAGATCTGCACCATCAGCGAGTTGTGGTACGCGATCTCGCTCACCTTGCCCGCGTGCTCGCCCTGGCCCAGATAGGGCACAAGCAACTGTGGGGCGACGATGGCTTCGGCCTTGAGAATCAAGGCCGGCGCGGCGATGCGTGCTATCGCACGGAGAGCCTGCGTGATGGCATGCACCTCCGGTTGCCCCTGGCAGTCGGTGCCGAGACGCTTCCAGATGAAGGCGATGGCGTCGAGGCGAAGGCAGTCCGCGCCCTGGTTGGCGAGGTACAGGATGATGTCGGCGAACTCGCAGAAGACGTCGGCGTTGGCCCAGTTGAGATCCCACTGCCACGAGTTGAAGGTGGTCCATACCCACTGCTGCATGGCGTCGTCGAAGGTGAAGCTGCCGGGTGCGAAGTCGGGGAAGATCTCCGGCAAGGTGCGCTCGTACAGATCGGGCTGCGAGCGATCGGGGAAGAGGTGGAAGTAGTCGCGGAACTTGGCCTCGCCCTGACGCGCGCGCTCGGCCCATTCGTGTTGATCCGCAACGTGATTCAGCACCAAGTCGAGGGTGAGTGAGATGCCGTTCCGGTGCAATTCGTCGGCGAGGCCCGCGAGGTCTTCCATGGTGCCGAGCTCGGGCTTGACCTCGCGGTACGACGCGACCGCGTAGCCACCGTCGTTGGGCCCGGACCGTGGGCGTAGCAGTGGCATGAGGTGCAGATAGGTGATGCCGAGATCGTTCAGGTAGTCGATGTTGGCGCGCACGCCGTTGAGGTCGTCGGCGAAGCGATCGGTGTACATGGCGTAACCGACCATTGACGGCTGCTGGTACCAGTCGGGCTGGTACGAGCGCTCGAGGTCGCGCTGGCGTAGCGCGGGCTTGCGGGCCTCATGCGCGGCGATGATGATCTCGATGACACGAGGCAGCACGGCGGCCACGTCGTAGACCGGTGCCAGGCCGTCAATGACGTCAGCGCCCCATCGGTCCCAGCGCGTCTGCAGCAGGTTGGCGTCCGTCGCTTGGCCGAGCAGCTCGCGGCCCAGCCGGAAGGGGTCGGCCGGCAGCGGTATGGCGGTTGCTGTTAGAGCCGGGCCGGCGCTGGCC
>JAKAIC010000140.1 GCA_021814565.1 Actinomycetes bacterium
GGAAGCGTGACGGCATCGACTTCGAGATGTACGACGACGGCCTGCTCGTGGCCTTTATGGGCAAGCAGAAGTTCGAGCACCACCTGCACGATCTCGACATCGTGCGAGACGCAGGGCTGGAGCCACGGGCACTCGTCGGTGACGAGGTGCGCGCCGAGGAGCCAGCCCTGACTGAGCAGGTGTACGGCGGCATCCTCTTCCCACGCGAACGGGCCCTTCGCTCGGAGCTGCTCACCCCGGCGTTGGTGACGCGGTCTCGCAAGTTGGGTGTGCAGTTCCGCGAGCAATGTGCCTTCGAGGGTGTGCTTCGTGACGGTGATCGCGTGACGGCGGTGCGCACCGTCGAGGGGCCTATCGAGTGCGACGCCGTGGTGGTCGCGGCCGGTGTCTGGTCGGCCGCCGTCGCCCGTAAGTTCGACGTGCGCCTGGCCATCGAGCCGGGCAAGGGTTACAGCATCGAATACGGTCGCGCCCCGGTGACGCTTCGGCACAACACCTCCTTCGCGGAACACAAGGTGGTGGGCACACCGCTGGGCTCAGCACTGAGGCTGGCCGGCACCATGGAGTTCACCGGCTACGACGCTTCCGTGAATCCGCTGCGCGCCGAGGCCATTCGTCGTGGACCGGCCGGCTTCATCCGTGATTGGTCGTCACCGGCACCCGATGCCGAGGCCTGGGCGGGCTTCCGCCCCATGACGCCCGATTCGCTCTCCATGATCGGCCGTCTGGGCAAGCATCGCAATGCGTTCGTTGCCTCCGGGCACGGCATGTTCGGCGTGACCCTGGCACCCGCCACCGCCTTGGCCGTGGTGGAAATGGTGGAGTCCGGCCGCGTGCCCGAACGCCTGCAGCCCTTCGATCCGGCGCGCTTCTGACGGCTGCCGCGTCACCCGCGGCTATTCGGCGAGGCCGGCCCAGATGCCGCGGCTGTGCCGGATGTGCCGTTCCATCAATGTGCGCAGCCGAGCGCTGTCGCCGTCGGTGATGGCATCGAGCATGGCCACATGTTCTTTGGCCGAGGCGCTGAGGTCGCCGTGCGCGGCCAGCGCGCCCAGCCCCGTGAGCCGTGATCGTGATCTCAGGTCATCGATGAGTTCCTCAAGGCGGGGATTCCCGGCCAGTGCCACCAGCGTCTGGTGGAAGCGGCGATCGGACTCGATGTACTCGACCAGTTGGCCCTGCTTGGCGTGCTTGGCGATCTCGCGCGTGATGCGACGCAGGTCCTTCATGATGCTGGCGGGGACGTCCTTGGCCACGGAGACAGTGGCGGGCACCTCGAGCAGCAGGCGCAGCTGCATGATGTCGTCGAGTTCCTTGGGGGAGAGTTCCACCACACGAAAACCCTTGTTCCGCACCGAGGTCATCAACCCCTGTTGCACCAGGCTCAACATGGCTTCACGCACCGGCATGGCGGAAACCCCGAACTGCTCAGCCAGCGCTGGTACCGAGTAGGTGATGCCCGGCGTCATCTGCCCGGAGACGAGGGAGGCACGCAGCACACGGGCAATCTGCTCGCTCAGGTTCTCGTTGCGACCCACGGAGGAAGCCTAGGCAATCGACTCGATGCCGCGGCAGCACAGGCATTGATCACCGGTAACGGCTGGTTGGCGCTAGGTTGCGATGGGAAATGGCAGCAAGCAATGGGAGGCAGTCATGAGCACCGACATCGGCATCATCGGCATGGGCGTGATGGGAGCAAATCTGGCCCGCAATTTCGCCCGTCACGGCTATTCCGTGTCGGTGTACGACCGCAGCCAGAGCCAGATTGACAACTTCGTGGCCAATCACGCACTCGAGGGCGAGTTCGCTGCCACCCTGCACCTGCAGGACTTCGTTGACTCGCTTGCGCAACCGCGTCGCATCCTCATGATGGTGCCTGCCGGAGCTCCCACCGATGCCGCGATCGACGAGATCGTGCCCTTGCTCTCCTCCGGTGATGTGTTGCTCGATGGGGGCAATTCCTATTTCGGTGACACACGTAGGCGCGAGGACGCCATCCGCCCCACCGGTGTCCGCTTCTTCGGCGTCGGCGTTTCCGGTGGCGAGGAAGGCGCCCTCAATGGTCCTTCGATCATGCCCGGTGGGGATCCCGAGGGCTACGCCATCATCGGCCCCCTGCTGGAGTCGATCGCGGCACGCGTCGACGACGAGCCCTGCTGCGCTTGGCTGGGCCCGGATGGCGCAGGCCATTTCGTGAAGATGGTGCACAACGGCATCGAGTACGCAGACATGCAGTTCATCGCCGAGACCTATGACATCCTGCGCCACGTCGGCGGCATGGAGCCGGCGGAGATCGCTGATGTGTTCCACACCTGGAATGCAGGTCGCCTCGGCTCCTACCTGACAGAGATTGCCGTCGAGGTGCTGTCGCACGTCGACGCCAAGAGCGGCAAGGCCTTTGTCGACATCGTCAAGGACGTCGCCGGTGCCAAGGGCACCGGTCGTTGGACAGTGGAAACCGCCCTGGCCCAGGCCATGCCGGTGACCGTCATCGGTACCGCTGTGGATGCGCGTGCGCTTTCCGGGCTCACTGCCATTCGCGCAGCAGCAGGCGTGGCACTGAGCGGCCCACAGCCCACTGCTGTCGATCGCCAGGCGCTCATCGCTGATCTCGAGCAGGCGTTGTGGGCGTCCAAGGTGGTGTCTTACTCGCAGGGCATGTCGCTCATCGCCAAGGCCTCGGACGAGTACAAGTGGCGAATCGATCCCAGCACTGCCATAGCGCTCTGGCGCGGCGGCTGCATCATCCGGGCCAAGCTGCTCAAGCAGATCCGCGACGCTTTCGCCGCTGATCCGCAGCTGCCGAGCCTCATGGTTTCGCCAAGCATTGCGCCCGAGCTCAATGCCGCGCAGCCGGCCTGGCGCCGCGTGGTGAGTCTGGCTGTCTTGTCGGGCGTTCCGACGCCCGGCATCGCAGCAGCGCTGCAGTACGTCGACGTCATGCGCCAGCCTGTGGGCTCCACCAATGTGATCCAGGGCCTGCGTGACTTCTTCGGTGCGCACACCTACCAACGCAATGACATGGAAGGCAGCTTCCACACCCTGTGGTCCGGCGACCGCTCGGAGATCAGCAAGTAAGTGATGACGTATCGCACTGCGGCCGCAGGGCATGCGGCGATTGCGATTGGGCGCCGCCTTGCAGCCGCGGTGCGATGCAGGCTGCAGCTTCACAACCACCCGGGCGGGGCAGGACATTGCGGCAGCGCGCAGGGAACCGCCCCACCCGCGGCGGCTCAGCGCAGGTCGAAGCGATCCAGGTTCATCACCTTGGTCCAGGCCGCGACGAAATCTCGCACGAACTTCTTGCCCGCATCGGCACTGGCGTAGACCTCGGCCAGTGCGCGCAGTTGCGAATTGGATCCGAACACCAGATCGACGCGGCTGCCCGTCCACTTGAGTTCGCCGGTGACGCGATCTCGGCCCTCGAAAGTCTCCTCAAGTTCGGAGGTGGCCGTCCACACGGTGTTCATGTCCAGCAGGTTCACGAAGAAGTCGTTGCTGAGTGCGCCCGGCCGCTTGGTGAAGACCCCCAACTGTGACTGGTGGAAGTTTGTGTTGAGCACCCGTAAACCACCCACCAGCACCGTCATTTCGGGCGCGGTCAGCGTGAGCAATTGCGCGCGCTCAA
>JAKAIC010000036.1 GCA_021814565.1 Actinomycetes bacterium
GGCCCCAGTGGGTGACCCCATGCAGGATGTGCTCTTCGGGCCGATGATCAGCCAGACCTATCTCGACAACCATCTCCAGCACCTTGACTGGATCGAGGCCCATCACAAGGTCCTCGGTTCCACCGGAGTCGGACGCATCACCAGCAGCAATCCGCGCAACGGTTTTATCGGTGATCCCGATCGCGGGCTCTTCGCGCACCCCACCATCGTCGAGGGCGTGGTGCCGGGCGACAAGTTGTACGCCAACGAAACCTTCGGTCCGCTGGTGGGACTCGGTGTCTTCGACACCCTGGAGCAGGCCATCGAACTGGCCAACGGCCACGGCTATGGCCTCTCCTCTGCGATCTACACCAACGACCCCAAGACCATCTGGCGCTTCCATGAGGGCATCAGTGCCGGCATGGTCTCGATCAACAATTCCACCTCCGGCGCGGAGGCACACATGCCCTTCGGCGGCAACGGCAATTCGGGCAACGGCTCCCGCCAGAGCGGCATCTGGGTGCTCGACCAGTTCACGCGCTGGCAGTCGCTGAACTGGGACTACTCGGGCAAGCTGCAGAAGGCGCAGATGGACATCATGGAACTGCCCTACGACCCCGACTTCCGTCTCGCATGAGCCGTCTGCCGGAGCACGCAGATGTGGTGGTGATCGGCGGTGGGGTTATGGGCGCCTCGGCCGCCTTCCATCTCGCCGAGGCAGGTGTCGAGGTCGTCCTCCTCGAGCGCGCCGATCTGGCCGCTGGCTCCACCGTGAAGGCGGCCGGTGGCGTGCGGGCCAACTTCTCCGACGCACTCAACATCGAGATGGGCAGGCGATCGCTGGACGCCTTCGAGCACTTCGGGGAGCGGCCGGGCCAGGACATCGACCTGCACCAGCCCGGGTATCTGTTCGTGCTCACCAGGCCCCAGGACGTGCTGTTGTTCGAGGAATCGGTACGCCTGCAGAACCAACTGGGCGTGGCGTCACGCATGCTCACCCCGGCCGAGGCGCTGGCGCTGTCGCCCTACCTCAACCTCGATGGCGTGCTCGCAGCTGCCTACTCGCCACGCGACGGTCACTGCTCGCCGGAGTCGGTGGTGCTCGGGTACGCAGGCGGGGCGCGTCGCCACGGCGCCACGGTGCTCACGCACACCGAAGTGCTGGGCATCACGAGCGCGGATGGCACCATCCGTTCGGTGCAGACCAGCGCCGGCAGCATCAGCACCAACGCAGTCATGGACTGCGCGGGTGCCTGGTCGCCCTCGATCGCGGCCATGGTGGGCTTGGATCTGCCCGTGACGCCTTACAAGCGCGAAATCGTGGTCACCGAGCCCATGCCGCAACTACCCGAGAATCTGGCCTTCACCATCGACTACGCCACCTCCTTCTACTACCACCGGGAGGGCGCGGGCCTGCTCATGGGCTTCAGCGACCAGTCCGTGCCGGCGGGCTTCGATCTGGGCCGCGACGAGCAGTTCCTTGAGCGCTTGGCGGAGTTGGCGGAGCAGCGCGCGCCGGCGGTCCTGGAGGCAGGGGTTCGCACAGGCTGGGCGGGACTCTACGAAGTGACGCCCGATCACAACGCCCTGCTGGGCGAGTGGCAGGGAGTCTCCCGCTTCTTCTATGCCACGGGCTTCTCCGGGCACGGGTTCCTTCAGGGGCCCGCGGTGGGGGAGATCCTGCGCGATCAGTACCTGAACAGGCAGCCCTTCATCGACGTCTCACCACTGCGCGTCGAGCGCTTCGCCGAGGGCAACCTCCGCCCCGAACGGAACATCGTCTGAGCGTGGGCCGTCGCTGGGACGGTTCGACGCGGCAGCACGGACAGCTGCCGCTGCTGTCCCGGGTTGCGCTGCCGATAGTGGCCGCTAGCGTGGGTTCCCTACAGTTGTGGGCACCCAGCCTCCAGGGAAAGCGATTGCCATGACCGATGCGCTCACCAGTCTCACCGCCGCCGGCGTCTCCATCTGGCTCGACGATCTCAGCCGCGCCCGCCTGGATTCAGGCAACCTGGCCGACCTCATCAGCACGCGCAATGTGCGGGGCGTGACGACCAATCCCTCCATCTTCGAGAAGGCCATCTCCGTCGGCGCCGCTTCCTATGCCGCTGATCTCCAGCACTGCGCTGTCTCGGGTCTCGATGTGGATGCGACCATCAGGCAGCTCACCACCGATGACGTGCGTCGGGCCTGCGACCTGCTCATGCCCGTCTGGCAGGACTCGCAGGGCGAGGATGGGCGCGTCTCCATCGAGGTGGACCCGCGCCTCGCCCATGACACCGACGGCACCATCGCGCAGGCCAAGGAACTGTGGCAGCGGGTGGATCGTCCCAACGCGCTCATCAAGATCCCGGCCACTGCGGCCGGCCTGCCGGCTATCACGCAGGTCATCGGCGCCGGGGTCTCGGTCAACGTCACCCTCATCTTCTCGGTGGAGCGCTATCGCGAAGTGGTGCTGGCCTACCTCGCCGGCCTGCGACTCGCGGCCGCCAACGGCATCGACCTCGCGTCGATCCGTTCCGTCGCATCCGTGTTCGTGAGCCGCATCGACGGCATGGTCGATCCGCTGCTCGACGACCTCGGCAGCGAACTGGCCGGCGAGTTGCGGGGAACCGCCGCGATCGCCAATGCGCGACTGGTGTGGAAGGCCCACAGGGAGTTGATGCAGTTGGACGAGGCGCTGCAGCTGGCAGCTGTGGGCGCGCATCCGCAGCGTCCGCTGTGGGCGTCCACGGGCGTCAAGGACAAGCGTTACGACGACACTCGCTACGTCATCGAGTTGGCGGTAGAGGGCAGCGTGAACACGGTGCCCGAGGCCACCCTTCAGGCCACCTTCGAGCATGGCCACTTCGGCGGCGACACGGTGACACCGAACATGGAGTCGGCGCAAACGGTGTGGCAGCACTTGGAGGCGCTCGGCATCGGGCGGCTCGACGTTTGCGAGCGCTTGGAGGCCGACGGTGTGCGCCAGTTCATCGAAGCCTGGGAGCGCCTCCGTGACACCGTGCGCAGCGCCATGGCGGCAGCCTTGGCGTAGCGTGACAGGCATGACGGACATGGGGTCGCTCATCACGCAGATGCAGCAGGCGGGTCGTCTGGCCGACGACGTCGCCGCCGAATTGCGCGCGGCTCTGGCGGACGAGCAGCGCGCGGAGAGCGGGGACCGCACGCTGGCGGCGGAGATCATGGGCTATCTGGGCGCGGTGCTGGTGGTGGTTGCCATCGTGCTGGTGATCGGCAGTCGTTGGTCGGCATGGGATTCGATCACGCGTCAGGGCGTGCTGGTGACGGTTGCCCTGGCCTTGCTGATTGCCGCCTTGCTGATCGGCTCCTTCAATGACACACGACGGCGTCTGGCCGGCGTGCTGGGAGCCGTGGCCATCGTGCCCGCTGCTGCCTGGCCGGCTGTCGCGCTCCTGCCGCCGTGGGATGAGCGGGTGTGGCCGGCGATGGCTGTGGCCGTCTCCCTGTGGTCGTACAGCCGTGCGCGCACCATGCTCGGCGTGGCCAGCATGGCGATCAGCAGCGCCATCGCGGTGGGCATCTGGATCAGCGTGGTGCAGCTTGAGCCACCGCGCGCGCTGCTGGGTGCGGGCTTCATCCTGCTGGGATTCCTGTGGCTGGTGCTGGGCAGCCTGACAGTGGTGACGGAGTCTGAGACGGCGGCCGTTGCCGGCTCTGCGCTGGTGCTCATCGGCAGCCAGTTGCCCATCACGGACAACTTCGACTATCCCGCGTACGGCATCGCCGGCGTCGTCGCTGCGGTGCTGATCTACAGCTACCTCACCTGGTACCGCCGCATGCCGGTGCTGGGTGCCGGCATCATGGGGCTGGGTCTGGTGTCGGGGGAGTCGGTGTTCAAGCTCACCGGTGGCAATGTGTTTGGGGCGGCCATGGGCCTGTTGGCGGCCGGTGCCGTGATGGTCTTCCTGTCAGTCCGCCTCATGCGCTCAGCTCCGACTCCCTCCTCTGCGCAGGCCGCGCAATAGGGTTGCCACCGTCGGAAGGGCGAACATGGATTGGTCGCAGCGCGCTGCTGCCATTGACGGCGCGTTCAGCGACGTCACCCGGCGTGAGGCCTTCGACATCCCGGCAGACGTGTGCTACCTGGACGGCAATTCCCTGGGTGCCCTGCCCACGGCAGCACGGCTGGCAGTCGGGCAGGCGCTGGACGAGGAGTGGGGTCGCGGGCTCATCCGCTCCTGGAACACTGCTGATTGGCTGCAGCTTCCGCGCCTTACCGGCGATCGCATCGGGGCGCTCATCGGGGCGGAGCCCGGCTCGGTAATCGTTGCCGACAGCACTTCACTCAACCTCTACAAGCTGCTCCACGCTGCGGCGCAGGTGAACAAGCACCGGCATGCGATCGTCACCGACATCGACAACTTCCCAACCGATCTCTACATCGTTGACCGCCTGGCCAAGCAGCGTGGACTGGAGGTGCGTGACGTCCGCCGCGCCGATTTCGCGGACGTGCTGGACGACGACGTGGCCGTGCTGACGCTCACGCATGTCGACTACCGCACTTCGGAGATGGTGGACCTGCAGGCGCTCACTCGCGCCGCCCATGAGGTCGGAGCGCTGGTGGTGTGGGACCTGGCGCACAGCGCTGGTGCCGTGCCGCTGGATCTGGCCGCAGCCAACGTGGATTTCGCGGTGGGTTGCGGCTACAAGTTCCTCAATGGCGGGCCCGGCGCGCCGGCCTTCCTCTACGTCGCACCGCGTCACATCGGCGTCGCCCGCCAGCCCATCGAGGGCTGGCATGGTCACAGCCAGCCCTTCGCCTTCGAGCGCGAGTACCGACCGGCGATGGACGTCTCACAGTTCCTCATCGGCACACCACCGATCCTGGGCATGCGGGCGCTCTGGGGCGCACTCGAGGTCTTCGACGGTATCGACATGACGCGACTGCACAACAAGAGTCTGAGCATGGCCAGGCTGTTCCATGAGCTCGCCGAGGAAGCCCTGGTATCGCGCGGTTTCGGTATCTACTCGCACCGCGATTCGGCAGCGCGGGGATCGCATGTGGCACTCACTCACGCCCACGGATACGCGCTCGTGCAGGCGCTCATCAAGCGCGGCGTCATCGGGGACTTCCGCCGCCCCAATATCCTGCGCTTCGGCTTCGCCCCGCTCTACAACAGTGCGGCCGACGTGGTGCGCCTGGTGGAGAACCTGGTGGACATCATTGACCACGATGCCTTCGACCGCATGCTCAGGGAGTCAGCAGTCGTCTGACCAAGGTCAGCCGCGCGCAGGCTTGCCCGGGTTTGGCCGATCGTGCGTGGCCAGCAGCGACTCGATCAGGCCCGGGAAGTCGGCGTCGAGCACCACGTCGAAGTGGTCGGCACCGGGAACAGATTGCGGTTCCATCCACAGTCGATGGGCCATGGCTTGCGCCTGCAATGCGAATTGCTGTGACTCCTGTTCGCCGTACAGCACGTAACCGCCGATGGTGGGCGGGTAGGGCAGACGTACGGGGCTCAGCTCCCAGGCCTTCTCCTCGTCGAGTTGCAGTACCTCGTTGACTGAGGTGTGCACGATGGGGCGCAGGTCGTAGATGCCCGAGAAGAGCAGCAGGGAATGCACGAGCGAGGGCCTTGAGGCTGCGACCATGGCGGCCAGCTGCGCGCCCGCCGAGTGCCCGGCCACGATCATCGGTGCCGGGCTGAGATTGGCCAGCGCCTGCACGGAGGCCGTGCACTCGGTGATCATCTGCTCGATGGTGGCTCCCGGCGCCAGCGAGTAGTCGACGGCGGTGTAGTTGCAGCCGGCATCGAGTACCGCCTGCGCATGGTGCATGGCGTCGTTGGCGTTGCCTTCCTGCCAATAGCCGCCGTGCATCCACACCAGATTGGCGCGTGGCTTGTCGGTGCGCGCCAGCAGCATGCGATGCGTGTTCTGGCGCACGCAGGCGACGCCGATGGAGGCGGAATCGCGAGCCGACTCCAGTGCGAAGTCGCGCTGGTACACGGCCCAGGGACGCTTGGACCAGGCGCTCGGGGAGTACGCGTACTCCAGTTCCTCGGCCGAGAGCTCGCGCCAGCCGTCACCGATGCCGTTGCTCACAACCGCCTCCGCCTTCATAGGGCCATGATACCCCTAGGGGTATCTCACCGAGGACCGCTCAGTGGGTGGCGCCGGTGCCCAGGTAGGCGGCCTTGACGGCGTCGTCGTTAAGCAGTTCACGTGCGATACCCGACTTCACAACAGTGCCAGTCTCCAGCACATAGGCGCGGTGCGCGACGGAGAGTGCCTTCTGGGCGTTCTGTTCCACCAGCACCACCGTCATCCCTTCGCTGTTGATCTTGGTGACGATCTCGAAGATCTGCGCGACGATCATGGGCGCCAGGCCCATGGATGGCTCATCCAGCAGCAGCAAGGAGGGCCGGGCCATCAGTGCGCGGCCGATGGCGACCATCTGCTGCTCGCCGCCGGAGAGCGTGCCCGCGAACTGTGAGGCACGCTCCTTAACCCGTGGGAAGAGCTGGTAGACGTAGTCGAGGTCCTCGGCCATCTCCGCCCGCGAATTCCGGCGGTGGTACTTGCCCATCTCCAGGTTCTCGAGCACGGTCATGCCCGGGAAGATGCCACGCCCTTCCGGCACCTGCGAGATTCCGAGATCCACGCGCGCGTAGGGAGCCACCGTGGCAATGTCGGTGCCGTCGAAGTGCATGCTGCCGGCAGTGGGCTTGAGGATGCCGGAGATGGTCTTCAAGGTTGTGGTCTTGCCGGCACCATTGGCGCCGATGATGGAGACGATCTCGCCCTTCTCGGCGCTGAAGGAAACGCCTTGCAGCGCCTCGATCTTGCCGTAGTGGACGTGCAGTTCCTTGATCTCAAGCAGCATCGGTGGGCACTCCCAGGTAGGCGGCGATGACGCGTTGGTCGTTCTGCACGTCGGAGGGCAGTCCATCGGCGATCTTGCGACCGAAGTCGAGCACCATCACCCGATCCGAGATGCCCATGACCAGGCTCATGTCGTGCTCGATGAGCAGCACGGTGAAACCACGATCACGAACGGCCTTGATCTGCTCGCCCAGCAGTTCCTTCTCCACGGGCGTGAAGCCGGCGGCAGGCTCATCGAGCAGCAGCAGTTCAGGGTTGGTGGCGAGTGCCCGGCAGATCTCAAGCCGCCGCTGGTCACCGTAGGGCAGGCCCTTGGCCAGCGCATGGGCACGATGCGAGACGCCCATGAACTCCATGAGTTCCATGGCCTTCTCGTGCGCGGCACGTTCCTCGCGGCGTTTGCGTGGCAGGCCCAGCAGGGCACCGGGCACCGAAGACTTGGAGTGTGCATCCGCTCCCACCAGCACGTTCTCCAATGCCGTCATCTCGTGGAAGAGGCGGATGTTCTGGAAGGTGCGGGCGATGCCGGAGCGGGTGATCTCCGAACGCTTCTTGCCGACGATGGACTGGCCCTTGAACTCCACGTCACCGTGCGTCGGTGAGTACACGCCGGTGATGACGTTGAACACCGTGGTCTTGCCGGCACCGTTGGGTCCGATCAGGGCTGCGATCTCGCCTTGTCGTACCTCTACCGACACCTGGTCAAGCGCGGTCACGCCACCGAAGCGCATGGTGACGTTCTTGAACTCCAGCAGCGCGTCAGGCATTGTCCACTCCCTTCAACGGCTCGCCGATTTCCTCACTGGCGACGCGGCCGCGAACCCGCCGCGGCAGCAGGCCTTCGGGACGCAGGTTCATCATGATGACGAGCGCCGCGCCGAAGAGCAGCACGCGGTATTCGGTGAATCCGCGCAGCCGTTCGGGCAGGTAGGAGACCGCGAAGGCGCCCAGCACGACACCGGGGATATGGCCCGACCCGCCCAGCACCACAATGGCGAGGAACATGACGGACAGGGTGAGCGGGAAGTTGTCGGGGGAGATGAAGCCCGACTTGGCGGCGTACATGACGCCGCCCAGGCCGCCGATTCCGGCACCGATGGCGAAGGCCCAGAGCTTGTACTTGAGCGTTTGCACGCCCATGAGCTCAGCCGCATCCTCGTCCTCGCGCACCGCCTCCCAGGCGCGGCCCACGCGCGACCGGTCGAGGCGGCCCAGGGCCCAGATGACGATGATGATGAGTACAAGCAGCAGCCAGTAGAAGGGCTTGGGATCCAGGATGTTGTCGAAGGACAAGGGACCCAGGGGCGAGGGCCAGGGGATGTTGGGGATACCGCGCGCCGCACCCAGCCAGTCGGTGTTGAGAGCAGTGATGCGGATGATCTCACCGAAGCCCATGGTGACGATAGCCAGGTAGTCGCCACGCAGACGCAGTGTGGGCAGGCCCAGGATGACACCGGCGCCCATGGCCATGAGTACACCGAAGGGGAGGATCACCCAGAAGGACCAATGGGCGAGCACGCCCAATTGGGCCATGGTGTACGCACCTATGGCGAAGAAGGCGACATAGCCCAGATCGAGCAGGCCTGCCTTGCCCACCACGACATTGAGGCCTATGCCCATGAGGATGTAGAGGCCGATCTTGTCGAAGAGCAAGGTCGGGAAGTCTGAGTCCGGTGTATTGAGGATCGGCACCGTGATCATCGGCAGGATGACCAGGAAGGCCACGAAGGCCGCGGTGAAGAGCCAGCGGACGGCGCGTGGAAGTGAACGCCAGCCATCACCGATCCGTTCGGTGGCGGTGGTGAGCGGATTGACCATCATGCCCTCGCCTTCTGCATGGTCTCGCCGAGCAGGCCGGTGGGCCGGAACATGAGCACCAGCACCAGGATCACGAAAGCCACGACGTCGCGCCACGAGGCGCCGAACACCGCACCTCCGTAGGACTCGACGACCCCGAGCACGATGCCGCCGAGCAGCGCGCCACGCAGGTTGCCGATGCCACCCAGGACCGCAGCCGTGAATGCCTTCATGCCGAGGATGACGCCGATGCTGAAGCGGGTCTGTTCGTAGTAGACCTCGTTCAGGGCGCCGGCCAGCCCGGCCATGATCCCGCCCAGCAGGAAGGTCAGGGTGATGACGCGATCGATGTTCACGCCCATGAGGATCGAGGTCTCGGGGCTCTGGGCCACGGCGCGGATTCCGCGCCCGAGGCGGGTGCGCGAGATGAAACGCTCGAGTGCCCACATCATGGCGATGGCCGACACCACGATGATGAGCTTGTCGGTGCGGATGTCCGCACCGAAAACGGTGAACAGGGTCTTCTTCTCGAGGAAGCGGGGGAAGGCCTCGTAGTTGCGACCACGCCAGATGGCGATGGCCTCTTGCAGGAAGAGTGAGGCGCCGATGGCGCTGATGAGGGCGGTAAGTCTGGAGCCACCACGTCGACGCAGGCGGCGGTAGGCGATGCGCTCCAGCAGCACTGCGGAAGTGCCGGACACGGTCATGGCGACCAGGGATACCGCCACCAGGGTGAGGACCAGCGACAGGCCGGTGCGGTTGTCACCGAAGGGGGGGATGTGCATCCACTGGGTCGCGAACAGAGCGCCGTAGGTGCCGAGCATGAAGATCTCGGAGTGCGCGAAATTGATGAGCCGGAGCACGCCGTACACCAGGGTGTAGCCGAGTGCGACGAGCGCGTAGATCGCGCCCAGCACCAGTCCATCGAAGGTGAGTGAGCCGAACTGGCTGGTGAGAGTCGAGAAGTCCATTGGCATCCTGATTCATGGAGAAGGGGGAGCGCCGGTGGGCGCTCCCCCTTCCGAGTGTGAGCAGTCTAGTTACGAGGAACTTGGACTACTTGATGAGTGCGCCCTTGGTGCTGCCGTCTGCTTTGTACACGTACGAGTAGATCGCAGCGCCCTCGATCTCGCCGGTCGACGAGAACTTCAGCCGCTTGGTGAGGCCCACGAAGGTGGCAGTGCTGACGTACTTCTGCAGAGCGGCACGCGTGGTCTTGTGCGCCTTGATGCCGGCCAGGAAGAAGTTGGCGCAGTCGTAGGCCTCGGCGGAGTAGGTGCCCGAGTCCTGGCCGAAGGCCTTCTTGTAGGCGGCGGCGTAGGCCGGACCACCCTTGATGTCCATAACCGGAGCTGTCGGAGCCGTGACGATGGCACCGGCCGCAGCAGCACCGGCCGCGGTCACGAAGCCGGGGTCGAGGGCGCCGTCATCCGAGACGAACTTGGCGTTGACGCCGTTGTCCTTGAGCTGCTTGGCCAAGCGGCCGGCCTCGGCGTAGTAACCGCCGTAGTAGACGACAGTGGCGCCCGAGTTCTTGATCTTGGCCACGGTGGACGAGAAGTCCTGGGCCTTGGGATCGATGGACTCGCGGGCAACCGTCTTGCCGAGCTTGGCGGCGACGATGTCAGCCAGACCCTTGCCGTAATCCGAGGCGTCGTCGATGACGGCGACCTTGGTGCCCTTGAGCACGGTCTTGATGTACTTCGCGGCGTAGGTGCCCTGAATGGCATCGGTGGCCACTGCGCGATGGAAGATCTTCCAGTGGTTGGTGGACAGTGCCGGGTTGGTGGCCGAAGGCGTGATGATCGGCAGCCCGACACGGTTGAAGATGGGGTCGGCAACGGCTGACTCACCCGAGAAGGCGGGGCCGACGACGCCGACAATGCAGGGATCCTTGATCACGGTCTGCGCGAGCGCGCCAGCCTGTGCGGGATCGCCCTGGCTGTCGAAGGCCTTGAACTTGACCTTGATCTTGGGCTTCTTGGCGTTGTACTGGGCGACCGCCAGCTTGGCACCCTGGGAGATGTTGACACCCAGATTGCCGGCGTCACCGGTCTGCGCGCCGAAGAAGGCGATGGTGAGGGTCTTGCAGCCGGCTGGGAGCTTGGCAGCAGCGGACGCGGATCCGGCGCTCACTGCCAGGGCGCCCAGAGCGAGCGCGGCGGCAGCAGCGGTGCTGACGGCGCGGCGGGTACGGATATTCATGGAGTTTCCCCTTCAGAAAGCGGTGAGCGCAGGCTACATAGCGCTTGATAACGAGAGGGCAACAATCGGCCGTTTCGGTCGGATTGGCCGTCGAACTGTTATCTAGACCAGCCTCTGAGACCAAAAGTCTCATATATTGGACAATAGTCGCCAAGTCTGATGCCTGTCATGGCCGTCCGATCGGAGCCAGGGGCGCTACTCGTCGCCCTTGCCGCGGGTCTCCATCTGGGCCAGGAACTGTTCCACCTGGGCGGCGATATCGTCGGTGTGGGCGGAGAAGTCCGGGCCCGCCTCGTTGCCGGCACGTTCTGCAGCCAAGGCGTCGTACTGCGCTTCCAGTTGTTGGATGCCTTCCAGGTTCTCCGGGTTGGCCTGCAGTTGCTCAGCCAGTTCCCGGTCCGCCGCCTGCGCTGCTTCGCGCAGGGAGTCGGTGGGCAGCATGAGACCGGTGGCGAGGGAGACCTCGCGTACCAGGGCCAGGGCGCTCGCCGGATGATTGAGGTTGGCAAGGTAGTGCGGCACATGGGCGGCGAAGCCCATGGCCGGCATGTCACTCTCGCCCAACTGGAATTCCAGCAGCCCGGACAGGCTGCCGGGCACTTCCATGTCGCCCAGCCATGAGGTGCGACCCTTGAGCAGCTCCGGACGATTGGCGTGGGCCGTCACGGGGACGGCCCGGGTGTGCGGGGCGGGGAAGGGGACCGCCAACATGCTCACGCTGAGCGAGACCTCAACCTCACGCACGAAGGTCTTGATGTCCTTGATGATCGACCGCCAGCCGAAATCGGGCTCCACACCGTGCAGCACGAAGAATCCGGCGCCGCGTTCATCACGGCAGGCGTAGATGGAGAGCCGGGGCAGGTCGGCGGCGCTGTAGTGATCGGTGGAGAAGGAGAGGCGCGGGCGGCGTGCCCGGTAGTCGAACACGGCATCGATGTCGAACTCGGCCACTACCTCGTGCTCGACGTTCGCGAGGATGTGCTCCGCCGCGATGCGCACTGCATGCCCCGCCTCGAGGAAGCCGGTGAATCCGTAGAGCAGCACCGGATTCTCGAATTTCGGCAGATCTGCCACCAATTTGAGCCGGTAGTACAGCACCGCGCCTCCTGGGATCCCTGATTCTTATGAGAGTACAACGCGTGACGGTGGCCGGGGCTTCCATGGGGCCACGGCGCGGGATTCTGTGCAAGGCTTGTCCCCGTCGACCACGTTCGGCAGGAAATCGCGTCCATTCGGGAATACCCGAATGTTCCACCGACGTTTCGTCCTGACCGCCCCCCATCGCCAAGGCAAGGGAAGCCCATGTCCAAGCAGGTTCATGACAACAGTCAGCCGCTCACCCACCGACAGATCCTGGTGATTCTGTCCGGGCTGATGACCGGCATGCTGCTGGCCGCACTCGACCAGACCATCGTCTCGACCGCGCTCAAGCGCATCGTCGAGGATTTCAACGGCCTCGAGCACTACTCCTGGGTGGTGACGGCCTACCTGCTGACGTCGACGGCCGCCACTCCTCTGTACGGCAAGATCTCCGACATCTACGGGCGACGCCACGTCTTCCAGTTCGCCATCGTCGTCTTCCTCATCGGTTCGGCGCTGGCTGGCGCCTCCCAGAACATGGGCCAGCTCATCGCCTTCCGCGCCATCCAGGGCATCGGTGCCGGCGGTCTCATGGCCATGACCTTCGCCATCATCGGTGACATCATCCCGCCGCGCGAGCGCGGTCGTTACCAGGGCTACTTCGGCGCGGTCTGGGGCCTGTCCTCAGTGGCCGGGCCCTTGCTGGGCGGCTTCTTCTCCGACCAGCACACGCTGCTCGGCACCGCTGGCTGGCGTTGGATCTTCTACATCAACCTGCCCTTCGGCATCGCCGCGCTCGTGATCACCTCCATCGTGCTGCACGTGCCGAGTGTGCGCGTGAATCACGCCATCGACTTCGTGGGTGCCACGTTCATGGTTACGGGCACCAGCTCACTGCTGCTTGCACTCTCCTACGCCGGCCCCACCTACGGCTGGTCCGACACCTTGACGCTGCTTTACGCCGCTGCCGGCCTGGTGCTGGCTGCCCTCTTCGTCTGGTGGGAGTCGCGCGCGACGGAGCCGATCCTGAGTCTCGCCCTGTTCAAGAACAAGGTGTTCAGCGTCACCAGCATCGTCGGCTTCATCGTCGGCGCCGGCATGTTCGGTGCCATTGTGATGCTGCCGCTGTACCTCCAGGTGGTGAAGGGCGCCACGGCGACGGAGTCGGGTCTCGAGCTGCTGCCCATGATGCTCGGCATCGTGAGCATGTCGATCTTCTCGGGCAAGCGCATTTCCGTCACCGGCCAGTACCGCGCCTTTCCGGTTGCCGGCGCCCTGCTGATGACGGTCGGCATCGTCTCCCTGATGTTCCTCGCCATCGATACGCCGTACTGGCGCCTGGCCATCTCCATGCTGCTCATCGGCTGGGGACTGGGCGCCTCCATGCAGCCGCTCGTCATCGCGGTGCAGAACGCGGTTGAGTTCAAGGACATGGGTATCGCCACCGGTGCCAACACCTTCTTCCGATCACTCGGTTCGGTTGTCGGCACTGCCGTATTCGGCGCCATCCTCACCGAAAAACTGCACGACCACCTGGCCGAGCAGTTCCAGGCCCTGGCCCAGTCCAATCCGGCGTTGGTGCAAGGCTTCGACCCCTCCAAGATGGCTGCCTTCAGCAACAACACGGAAGCGGTGTCCACCCTGCCGCCGGCCCTCAAGCAGGCGGTGCTGCAGGCCTTCGTCGACACCTTCCACAACGTGTTCTATGCCGCGGCACCAGTGACGCTGCTGGCGTTCCTGTTCGCCCTGGCCATTCCGCACGTCGCCCTCCGCTCGGGCGAGGAGCATGCGCAGGCGCGTGCCGATGCAGCTGCTGAGGCGCTGGGCTGAGCAGGACCCCGGAGTAACGAGTTCGGGCCCCACCGTGATGACGGTCGGGGCCCGAACTCGTTACGGCAGGCGGTTGTTCACGAGCAGCCCGGAATGCCGTCGATTTGTGAACAACCATGCCCTGCCGGGGAGCGTTGTTCACGGACGAACCGGATTGTGGGCGGAACCTGAACAACCGCGGGCCATGCTGCAGTGATCCGGACAGAGCGAGGCCCCCACGATCGGGGGGTACGTGGGGGCCTCACAACCTGAGTTGCCGTATGCAGGCGTCAACTCAGTTCATTGCGCATCAGGACGTTGGGACAATGACGTTGATGCGCTTTGCGGTGCAGACCGTCGGCGTTGCACTGGTGCAAGTGCCGGCGATCGTCACTGCGGGGAAGTTCACGAGAGCACTGAAGCTGCTGGCCAGGCCACCGGAGTAGACGGCGGTCGCGGTGTCGGTGTTGATGGGGAACTGCTTGCCCAGGATGGTCTTGGGCAACAGCGGGTTGTCCTCGCCGTCGCTGGCTCGCACCACCACGACCGTGAGCGTGCTACCCGCCACCGGGGCGGCCGGGGCGATGACGACACCGGTGATGGCGAAGCCGAGGTGCAGAGGAGCGGGCTTGGGCGCCGGAGCGGCCGCAGCGTTGACTCGCGTGGCCACGCAGGTGAGTGGCGTGGCGGTGCACCTGGCGCGCAACTGCACCTTGTCACCGACGACGAGGCTTGCAAAACCCTTGGCGTTGCCGCGTCGGATGGCCGTGTTGGTATCAGTGGCGAACGTGAAGCTGTGCGCGTTGAGCAGCGCCGCCGCGAAGGCACGTGTGCCCTCGCCCCTAGAGGCTGTCTTCACTGCGACGGTGATGCTGGATGCGGCCAGGGCCCGGATGGTGCCGTTGACCTCGACCAGCTGCTGCTGGGCTCTGCCCTTGTCCTTGCCCTGATTGTTCTTGTGGTCGGCAGCGACTGCCGCCTGCGTGCCGGCGAGGGCCAACACTGCAACGGTCAGAGCCGCAATGGACGTCCGCTTCATGGTTTCCTCCAGATGGCCCAACGCTTCGCTGGGCTTGATGGGGCAACGGTAGAACGCCGATTCTGTGAGTCCGCTGTGGGAAGCCGTGGAAGCCGGTGAAGCGGAAGGGTCCACGCAATCCGGGGCTCTGCGTGGACCCTTCCACCGGTCGACGATCAACGGTTGAGCTCAGTGCTGCCTCGGTGCCAGGACTTCGATGTTCCGCACGGTGCAGGTGGTGGTGCCGCTGCTGGTGCAGAGCGCCGTCAGGCTGACGGCCGGGAAGCCCACGAGCGTGGTGAGTGCCACCGGCTTGCCCTGCTTGCTGGCAGTAGTGGTGGGGTCGATGTTGAACGACACGTTGGTGCCGAGCACCGCCTTCTCGCGCATGGAGGCCACGCGGCCACCGTCAGCGTGCGTCACAACCAGGCCGATGGTGCCGGGCACGGACAGGGAATTCGTGACGATGACGCCGGTCACCTTGACGTTGGGCCTGGGCAGGCGGGGGACACTCACGTTGATCCGTGTCGCATACCAGGTGAGGGTCGACGGGTTCAGGTTGCTGTTCAGCGTGACCATGGCCCGGATCGTCACTTTGTCGTTGACGAGCAACGAAGTCAGGGTGCTGGCGCTTCCGCGGCGGATGATGGTGGCGGTGTCGGTGTTCAGCCAGATCCTGGTGCCGCGCACCTGCTTGCTGAGCAGGCTGCCTTCAGGGGCGCTCTTCACGAGCACCTGCACTTGCGGACTGGCGACGGCGACGACGGTGCCGGTGATGTCCACCGTGCGCTTGCTGCGGGAGTCGGCGGCTACCGCGGTGTTGACTGCGGCAAAGGCCAAGATGGCCACTGTCGCCATCGCGATGGAGATTCTCTTCATGGGGTTCGCTCCTTGCGAGGTCTGTTCAGTTCCGAGGCTAGGAGCGTCGTTTGTGAAGGGGCTTAGCGCTCTTGCGGAAGGCCATGGGAAGCGCAGGGGACTGGCCAGCGGCTTCGCGAGCGGATGCTGGACACCATCATTGGCGGCGCTGTGGACGAGGTGGCGGCGCCGACCCTGTGACGATGATTTCTCGCACCTTGCAGCGCAGACCAGTAGGCCCCGTGGGGCTCGAACCCACGACCCACGGATTAAAAGTCCGTTGCTCTAACCAGCTGAGCTAGGGGCCCCATACACGGCGGAAACCTTCAAGAAAAGTATGCGCCGATTCGTACCGGTGGGAGTTTAGTTCGATTTGAGGGCCGATTTGGGCCGCGCGGTGGCCGTGGGGCGGCTTGTTTCACGGTGCGGGCATGCTGACGCCCACCGAAGGGCGTGTGGCCGAGGTGGGCGGGCGGTGTCGCTGTTTGCTAGACGGTGTCGTCGATGACGTTGGGCAAGTTGAGGGAGTGCAAGTACATCTGCCAGGTGGCGGCGTTCATGACGAGGGCGGCGCCGAGGAGTCGGAATTCTTGTCCCAGGATGTCCCCGGGCATGTATTTGATGCGGCCCTTGAGGTTGTTGTGGCGTGCTTCGGTGTC
>JAKAIC010000037.1 GCA_021814565.1 Actinomycetes bacterium
GGCGATGATGAGTGACAGCGTCAGCGGGCCGGCCTTGCTGAACTGCGGCAGGTAGAACACCGCCGCCCAGCCCAGTGCCACGTAGATGGGCACGTACAGCCAACGGGGCGCGCCCAGCCAGAGGTTACGCAGGGCCACGCCGATCAGCGCCCCCGTCCATACGACGATGAGCAGCACGCGTGCATCATGGGTGTCGAGGATCATGATGGAAAGCGGCGTGTAGGTGCCCGCGATGATGAGAAAGATGTTCGAGTGGTCGGCACGGCGCAATGCCGCTTTCACCGGCGGCAGCCAACGACCGATGTGGTACACCGCGGAGGTGGTGAAAAGGGCCGCACTGGTGAGCATGAAGATGGCGACGGAGATGCGGCCGCTCAGGGTGCCAGCGGCAATGACCAGAGTCAGGCCCCCAACCAGCGCGATGGGCGCGGTGATGAGGTGCAGCACTCCGCGCAATCGCGGGCGCGGAAGGGATTGCATGGCAATGATGCGCTCGATCTCGCGTTTCGACACCATGTTGCCTCCGTAACCTACGTTACCGTAACTTACGACATCGTAGGTTACTGGGTCAATCCATCCGTGGCCTTCGGCGCAGTGGCGGTGCGCCGGTCGCTCGCAGGGCGCGATCGCTGCGAGGTCGATTCCCGCTCTGACAGAATCCCTGCAGGAGGAATCATGACAACCCTGTCCAGCAATGTCCCTACTCGCAACCTCATCAACGGTGCCTGGATCGGTGCGCAATCGGGCAGGACCTTCCCGGTCCTGAACCCCGCGACCGACGAGCCGCTGTGCGACGTGCCGGACATGGGCATTGAGGATGGGCTGGCTGCGGTTGCAGCTGCCCATGCGGCGGGCGCTGCCTGGGCCGCCACCGCGCCCCGGGTGCGTGGCGAGGTGTTGCGCAGGTCGTACGAGTTGATGATCGAGCGACGCGAGGAGATCGCCATGCTCATCACCCAGGAGATGGGCAAGGCGCTCGCTGATTCACGAGCCGAGGTCAACTACGCAGCCGAGTTCTTCCGCTGGTTCTCCGAGGAAGCTGTGCGCGTCGGTGGCGAGGTTCGACGGGCACCTGCCGGGGACAAGTGGATCGTCACCAATCGCGTGCCGGTCGGCGTCTGCTACCTCATAACGCCCTGGAACTTCCCGGCTGCCATGGCCACCCGCAAGATCGGCCCGGCGCTTGCTGCCGGTTGCACCGTGGTTGTGAAGCCGGCTGCAGAGACACCGCTCACCACGCTCTACATCGCCAAGCTCATGGAAGAGGCAGGCCTCCCGGCGGGTGTCGTCAACGTCATCACCACGCACTCCAGCGGTGCCGTCTCCACCGCCATCCTCGCTGATGAGCGCGTGCAGAAGATCTCCTTCACCGGCTCCACCTTCGTGGGCAAGAAGTTGTTGCATCAGGCCGCGGATCGCGTGCTTCGCACCTCCATGGAGCTTGGTGGCAACGACCCCTTCGTCATCTGCGGTGATGCAGACGTGGCTGCGGCCGTCGATGGCGCCATGCTGGCCAAGATGCGTAACGGTGGTCAGGCCTGCACGGCCGCCAACCGCTTCTACGTGCACGAGGATGTCTACGACGAGTTCGCTGCTGCCTTCGTCGCACGTATGAGCGCGCTCGTTGTCGGGCCCGGCTACGAGGACGGTGTTCAGGTCGGTCCGGTGGTGTCGCACAAGCAGAAGGACGAAGTTGCGGGCCTGGTCGCCGGTGCACTGCTCGAGGGTGCCAAGCGCGTCGTCGGCGATCCGGAGAGCATGCCGGACAAGGGCTCTTTCTACCCGCCCACGGTGCTCGTCGATGTGCCCGCCGATTCCGCGATTGCCCGCACCGAGATCTTCGGCCCCGTCGCCACGCTCATCCGCGTGAAGTCCGACGAGGAGGGCATCGCGCTCGCCAATGCCTCCGAGTACGGCCTCATCGGCTACATCTACACCAGCGACCTGGCCAAGGGCCTGCGCCTGTCGCGCCAATTGCAAACCGGCATGGTGGGCCTCAACCGCGGACTTGTCTCCGATCCCGCCGCACCTTTCGGCGGTGTCAAGGAATCGGGCCTGGGCCGCGAAGGCGGGTTCGAAGGCATCGATGAGTATCTGGAGACGCAGTACGTGGCGACGGACTGGTAAGTCCGAGCCACGGACCATGCTCCACCGCGTGGCGACGGACTGGTAAGTCCGAGCCACGGACCATGCTCCACCGCGTGGCGACGGACTGGTAAGTCCCGACTTCCGTGAGGTTGCGGCTTGGCACGGAGCGAGACCGGAAGGCGCGCGTCTAAAGAGGCCGATGGGGCAGGCTTGCAAGCCCCATCGGCCGT
The DNA here is from genome assembly GCA_021814565.1 of Actinomycetes bacterium. Lineage (GTDB taxonomy): Bacteria > Actinomycetota > Actinomycetes > S36-B12 > UBA5976 > JAKALQ01. Next base: position 2,319 of record JAKAIC010000037.1, read on the forward strand.
GCGCGCCGAGGATCTCGCGCAGTGCCAAGCCGCAACCTCAAGCAGGGCTGTGCTGGATACACTCCAACGATGTTGGTGCGACTGACGAAGGCGGTGCTTCGCCATCGCCGGGCCGTGATCGTCAGTTGGCTGCTGGTCGGACTGCTCGGCATTTACGCCAGCGTGGCCCTGCCGGATCGCCTCACCGCGCTCACGTCAGTTCCAGGCTCGCAGTCGGCGGCAGCCAATGACGTGTTGTCCTCGCGTTTCGGCGAGAACGATGACGGCTCCTTCACCATCGTCTACGCCTTCAAGAACGCCACGCCCGCCCAGATCACCACCATGCAGCGCGAACTCACAGACGCGGTGTCGGTGTTGCCGCATGCGCGGGTGCTGCAGCAACGGGCACTTGCAGGGACGCTCTTCGCCTTTGTCAGCACCGACATGAGCCTGATCGACGCCGCCAACGCAACCGCCGCCCTACGCGCCGCCCTGCGTCAGCACGGGCTCACCGGCGCTTTGGTGACGGGTCCGCCGGCGCTCGAGCATGACGTGCGGCCCGTGCTGGCCGACGATCTGCGCCGGGGCAGCGCATTGGCCGTCGTCATCGCCCTGCTGCTCCTGACGCTGGCGCTGGGCTGGGGCTTCGCACTCATCGTCCCCTTCGCGGTGGCCGCAGGCACGGTTTCAGCGGCGCTCAGCATCATGCTGGTTGCTGCGCACTTCTTCACCATGGTGCTCTACATCCCCAACGTCATCGAACTCATCGGCCTGGGGCTGGCCATCGATTACTCACTACTGGTGGTGCACCGCTTCCGCAGGGAATTGGCGGCCACGGCCGATGACCGAAACCCAGTACACACCGCCTCCGAGACCGCGCTGCTGCGCACCATGGCCACAGCGGGCCGCACGGTGGCACTGGCGGGCCTCACAGCGGCCGCGGGGCTCTCGGTGCTGTTCCTGATCCCCGTGCCCTTCGTGCGCTCCCTGGGGGCTGCTGGGCTGGTTGTGCCGGCACTGGCAGTGTGTGCTGCACTGACCCTGCAGCCGGTGCTGCTCTCGCTGCTGGGGGAGCGCGGCGTCACCCCACGTGGCATCCGGGGCCTGCTGGCCTCCGAGTCCGCGGCCTCGAGTTGGCGAGCCATGGCGGCCCTCGTGCAGCGGCATCCCAGGCGCACGCTGGTGGCCGGCCTGCTGGCGCTGGCAGTGATGGCCACGCCGGCGGCATGGTTGCGCGTGGCGCCGGCCTCGCTGACCTCCATACCTGCGAATCTGGAGTCCGCACGGGGTGTGGCATATGTGTCGGCGCGCATCGGTCCCGGCGGCATCACGCCGCACTCGGTGATCATCGATCTTCGCCAGCCGGGTGCGGCGAGAAGCGCCGCCGCCGAGGCCGCCCGCCAGCGCTTCGCAGCAGCGCTCTCCAAGCTGCCGGAGTCATTCGCGGCCGTCACTGACACAAACACCCTGTTCATCGATCCCACGGGTCAGTACCAACGCTTCCTGATTGTGGGCCGGCATGGCTTCGAGGATGCAGCGACCCAGGCCCTGGTCACGACCATTCGCGCCTACGACCTCACCAGGTTCGGCTATCCCGCTGAGGCGCGGGTCATCGTCGGCGGTGCACCGGCCCAGGGCGTGGACTTCCTGGAGCGCGTCTACGGCTCCTTCCCCTGGCTGGTGCTGGCCTCGCTCCTGCTCGCCTACCTGTTGATGGTGCGTGCCTTCCGTTCCCGCGTCCTGCCCTTGATCGCGGTACTGCTCAACCTGATGTCAGTGGCCGCTGCCGTGGGTGTCGTGTCGCTGGTCTTCCGCTTCGGCATCGGGGCTGCCCTCATCGGCGCCCAGCGCACCGACTATCTGGAAAGCTGGAGCCTGGTCTTCCTCTTCGCCATGCTCTTCGGCTTGTCCATGGATTACCAGGTCTTTCTGGTGTCACGAATCCGCGAGGCTCGTGACTCAGGATTGGCCATGGCGGAGGCGGTGGCGGAGGCGCTCGCGCAGACAGGAGCTGTCATCACGCTGGCAGCGATCACCTTCGCGGGTGCCTTGACGGGCTTGATCTTCGGCCACATTGCGGGCCTGCAGGAATTGGGCGTGGGGCTGGGGGTCGGTGTCCTGATCGATGCCACCATCGTGCGCGTGCTCATCCTGCCCGGCGCCTTCATGCTGCTCGGGCGTGAGTCCTGAGCTACTGCACGTGGCCCGTGGCCATGACGAAGGCCCGACCCCCCAGGCGAGGGGATCGGGCCTTCGTGTGCAGTGTGCTTACTTCTTGTGGGCCTTCTTCATGGCCTTCTTGGCCGGCGTGTCAGCGACGACCCTGATGGTGAAGTGGATCGACGGCACCTTGTAGCCCAGTGCCAGCGCTGGCGAATCATGTCCACCTGAGAGCAACGGCAGCATGCCGTACTGGGTGTCCTTGAACGACGGGTTGGCGCTGTACAGGTTCGGGTACAGATCGATGGTGTGCGTGCCCGGCTCTCCAGTTGCAACCAGGTGAATGGCCATGTAGCCATTGGAGTTGAAGCCGCAGCCGTAGCCGATGTGCGAGTTGTCGTAGGTGACGTTCAGCGTGTTGTCCATCTGTGTCCAGCCCACACCGCGCATGCTGATGGTGAAGGCTTGTCCCTGCTTGAAGGTGTAGGTGGGGGTGCCCACGCCGGCCGGCAGGTGCGCCAGGCTCAGGTCGGCTGTCGCGACGCCCAGACCGATCTGCTTGCCCTTGGCATCCTTGAAGACCTCGATGCTCTCCATCACGTAGAAGGGCACCTGTGCCAGCAGCTTGCCGCCCTGCAGCACCTGGATGACGTGGTAGCCGCCCAGGTTGTCGGGGATGGTTACGTCCTGCTCGAGATTGCCGCCGGTCACGGTGCCGGTTCCCAGCGCGATGCCGTTGAACTTCCAGCAGCTGGTACTGCCGTTGGGGCAATCGACGCGGCTGCCCACGACGGTGGAGAACTTGAGGTCCACACTGCCATCCGTGGGGAGACCGCTGACCTTGAGGTGGGTCTTGGAAAGGACCGGGCCCCGTGCCGGGGTGGCCGTGGCCACGGCCTTGGAGGCGCTGGGATCAATGGCGTTGGCGACGAAAGTGGTACGGGCGTCAGCTGTAGGTGTGACGTCGTCCGGCCAGGTGATGTAGGGCTTGACGAGCCCGGCGTCCTTGGTAACGGTGAAGACCTTGGTCGCACCCACTGCATTTGGAACCGGAGCCTGCAGGATGTTCATGTACTGGATGCCGATGGCGTCCTGCACCGAGATGTAGTGCTTGCCGGGACGGCCGGAGGCGATGATGGTGGCGGTGCCATGGCCGCGGTTCCACAGCGAGAGCATCTCACCCGCGTACTTGTTGTCGTAGTTGATGGCAGCACCGGAGGTGTAGAGGCTGGCCCCCAGACCCGAGTAGGTGATGGTGATGGGGGTTCCGATGGGGCCGCTGGTGGGGGAGATGGAGACCGAACGCGCGATCTCGTAGCCGCCCTTGCCCACTACGGCGCCGTTCACGAGTGCGTAGATGTCGTGGGCCAGGCCGAAGTCATCGGGAGCGTTGGTGGCGAAGGAGAAGGCGCCATTGGCGTCGGTGGTGACGGTACCCATGACGACATTGAGCGGCCGGTAGCTGACACCGCGGTAGTTGACGGTGGTGGGGTCGACCTCCGCATTCCAGCCCGCTTCCTTGGTGCTCCACACCAGCGTCACGGTGGCGTTGGCGGCGAGGCCGGTTCCAGCGACGACGAACGGCGTGCCCACAGGCCCGACGTCCGGAGTAGCTGTGAGGCCCTTGGCCGCGGCGGTGGGGGTGAAGGCTGGTGCCACCGTGCCGGTAAAGGGATACGGGTACTTGGCCAGCATCTCCTTGGGCGCGTAGAGGGTGTAGGACGACATGTCGGCGCTGGCGGGGACGCTGATGCCGAGCGGCACGAGCAGGGCAAGCGCGGCCAGGCCGCTGAGGGCCCGGGTGTTTCGCTTCATGGTGTGAATTCCGTTTCCTGGTGCTGGACTCGCCGGCTCTTTGCAGCAGGCGAAGGGGATTCTGGGGAGTGCAGGTATGAAAAGTTCCAGCAAGCCCGTGCTCGTCCCCCGGCGATACACGGGCCCACTGGAACCCTGTTCAGCTATTGACTACTTGGCAGCGACGGCCGGAGCGGCGCTCAGAGTGAGCTGTGATGCCGTAGCAGCCCACAGTGCCGGGTCGTACGAGATGGTGCGGCCCATAACCGCTGGCGTGACGACAACCTGTGAGGTGACCGTCTTCTTGACCGGCTTCCAGACGTAGGCGCCATTGACCTTGAGAGCCTTCTTGGTCTTCTTGTTGAGGACCTTGACGAACTTGGTGACGGTGGACGTGACGCTCTTGGTGACGGCCGGCTTGTCAATCAGCGTGAGGTTGACCTTGTAGGAGATCGTGCCGAGACCCGAGTACTTGCCGGAGTTCGCGGTACCCGTGTTGATGAAGCCTGCCCAGAAGGCAGTACCGCTGTGGTTCCCGTACGACATCGCGACCGGTGTGTCCCAGCCAGCGATCTTGATGTTCATGGTGGCGTCATTGCCGGTCACCGGCGCACCGCCGCGGGAGTAGTCCGTGGCATAGACCCGGAAGACGATCTGCTGGCCCTGCTGGAACTGGCTCAGCAGGAGGCAACCAGTCGTGGTGTTGAAGGCGCTGCCCGCAGCACCGGAGACCAAGGTGGTGGGCGTGGACGAACCATTGACGGTGTCGACGTAGATCGAGATCGGCTCGTTCGGGACAACGTTGTTTACCGGCTTGCCGATGACCTGAGCCACGGGGGCCGAGGTGACCTTGGCAATGGTCGTGTCCGTGGGCGTCAGGGTCGCCGTCAGACTCACCGTGGTGGCGACGGTCGGACGCCAGCCAGAGCAGATGGCCGAGAACGAGGTACCGGACGGGACGGTGGCGATTGCCTCGCAGCCCTTGATGACGGTGCCGTCGACCATGAAGGCAACTGTGCCGGCGACGCTTGCAGTGGCGCTGATGGCACCCTCAACGATGACCGAACCATCAGTGCCGAGAACCGGGCTGGAGGGAATCCGGCCGGGGATCGTGATCGTCGCGGTGGCGGCCGAGGCCGCGGAGATGCCGAGCGCCGAGAGCATGGCGACGGCAGCCGTTCCCGCGAGCACGCGGGTGGCAATGCGATTCATTTGATTTCCTTCTTTGGGGGTTGGGTTGGGAAGGCTGGTTACTTGAGCTTGATCTTGCCGGTGAAGCTGGCGGTGTAGGACTGGTTCTCCTTGGTGCCCGCGGTGGTGGCGCCGACCTGGAACTGGCCCTTGAAGGTGAGGACGCCGGTGGCACCCGCGTACTTGCCGGTGCCGCTCTTGATGGTTGCCGTGCCACCCACCATGACCAGACTGGGTGCTGCACTTTCGGCTGCGGTGCCCTTGGAGTCCGAGTTCAACACGAAGTTGATGTTGCCCATGGAGCCCTTGAGCGTGCCCTCGCCCTTGATGGGTGCGGTCTGGGCCTGGGGTGCCGAGCTGCCGGTTGCGGTGATGGAGCTGAAGCCGCTGGCCTTGTCATTGCCGGCACCGCTCACGGTGGCGGTCACGCCGGTGGCGGTCCACACCGTGGCGAGCGTGCCCTTGAACTCGACGTTCACGGCGACCAGACCGCCCTTGCTGGCGGGCTTCTTCAGTGACCAGCCGCGGGGGCACTTCTTGGCGCTGAACTTCTTGGCTGCGGTGCCCTTGTAGCAGACGATCTTCTTGGTGGCCTGCTTCTTGGTTGCCTGCGGTGTAGCGGATGCGGTGCTGGCCATGAGACCTGCACCGAGCGCGGCGACGATGACGGCTGAGCCGACGATCCGGGAGATTCTTGAGACTGACATATCGTTCCACCTAGCGAGTCGCGCAGTGCCCTCCAAGGAACCTGGTGCGTTCCCTGATCGAGCTCTTACAAATCAAAGCGTAGCGATCTGAAATCTTTGAGTTCTCAACTTTGCGGTGCGATAGGTCACAGTCGGGGGCGAATTCCCCGGGATCGAGTCAATACCGTTGTAATACAAGGACGTTTGGCCTATTGAGATTGTCCTGGCCGGCGCATTTTCAGGCCCAAAGTCCCATTGGAGCTGTCGCCATTCTCACTACCCGCAGCGGCGTGATGGCTGCGCGGGTTCCGGGGTCTTGAGCTCGGTCGATGGGCCTCGTGCGCCTCAGGTGCGCAGTGACTCAGGCAGATGGGAATTGTCGTTGAACGACGTCATGACCCAGCTGCCGTCGTCGTTGCGGACGATCTCGGTGATGCTGCAGTTGAGCATGCTCGGTACCTCACGCGGCGGAATGCCCTGCACCGCGCCCAGCAGCGCGCGAATGGAACTGCCGTGTGCCACGACCAGTACCCGACCCTGGGGGTAGGCAGCGGCCAGTTCGGTCAGGGCGTCGAGCATGCGCTTGGTGACCTCATGCCATGACTCCACATCCACGATGGCATCGAAGGAGTCGAAGGCGGCCTTCACCTGCTCTACGGTCCAACCCTCGACGCCGGCGAAGCCGCGCTCGGAGAGGCGCTCGTCCACATGATGTTCCTTGCCGTGCTGCTGGTTGATGGTGGCGGCCGTGAACTCCGCGCGCTGCAGATGGCTGGAGGCGATGGCATCGAAGTGGTCCTCGCGCAAGGCCTCGCGCGTGAATTCCGCCTGGGACCTTCCCGTGTCATTCAAGGGGATATCGGTGGAGCCCTGGATGCGGCGCTCCAGGTTCCAGTCAGTCTGCCCGTGGCGGACGATCACGAATTCGGTTGGCACGCGGGCACGCTAGCAGGGCGCAGCCGCTCAGAGCAGGCTGGCGGCAAGGGGCAGGTGGTCGCTGATTCCCATGCTGTTCAAGGGAATTGGCGTGGCGCCAACTGAGTCACGCAGCAGGATGTGGTCGAACTGCACGCGTGGATTCCACGATGGGTAGGTGGCCATGCGCACCGCACTGCGCCAGCCCGGACGTCGCGGCAGGATGCTGCCGGGCAGGTTCATATCGCCCATTACGACCACGCGCTCACCGAAGCCGCGAGCCCATCGTTGCAGCCTCCGCAACTGCATGAAGCCAAGGGGCGTCACAAAGGACAGGTGAGTGGCGATCACCGTCCAACCATTGGACAGGTGCGCAGCTAGGGCCTGATGCGGCTCGTCGGGGACGTACTGCAGCTGGCGCGCCCCGTCGCGTGCATTGAGCAGTGGCAGGCCAATGGCCGAAGCGCCTAGCTCCATGCGTTCCCATCGCAGCACCGGCACCCGACTCAGCAGGGCGATGCCGTAATGCGCTTCGCCGGGCCGGTCCTGTGGCCCCAGCAACCGGCCGGGTGTCGGTGTGCGTTGTCGGTCGTCGCCACGGAAGGATGGTGCGAAGCGCCAGTCGCCTGCACCCATCGCCTCCGCGGCGACCCGGGGCTGGTCGCTGTAACCGCTGCGTGCCCAGTACTGGTCAACCTCGTTGAGGGCCAGCAGATCAAGGCCGAAGGACGCGATGACGTCCGCGAAGGTGGCGGCAGTGGTTGGCGCGACCGATTGCCCGGAGAGGGCGTTCCAGGTGCCGATGCGCATCCAGCGACTGTATTGCCGTTTGCTCAACAGTGGTTGCAGGAGGCTGCTACTCAGCCCAGTCGCGCGAGCGCTCGACGGCGCGGCGCCAGCGCGCATGGTCGAGGTGCTCTCCGTTGGGTTCGAAGCTGCGGTCGACATGCAGGGCCTGGCGCAGTTCCGAGCGATTGGCCCACACACCGGTGCTGAGACCGGCCAGGAACGCGGCGCCCAACCCCGTCATCTCCAGTGCATTGCCGCGCAGCACCTTGGTATTGAGGGTGTTGGCCTGCATCTGCAGCAACAGATCGTTGGCGGCGGCACCACCATCGACACGCAGGTTGGTCAGTCGCTTGCCGTTGTCCGCGGCCATGGCGTCGACAACATCCTGTACCTGGAAGGCGATGGCCTCCAGGGTGGCACGGGCGATGTGGGCGGCGGTGGTGCCGCGGGTGATGCCCAACACCGTTCCGCGGGCGTTGGGATCCCAGTGCGGCGCTCCCAGCCCGGTGAGCGCCGGTACCACGACCACCCCGTCACTGTCAGCCACCTGCTCGGCCAGGCCTTCGACCTCGGCCGCGCTGCGGATCAGGCCCAGGCCATCGCGCAGCCACTGCACAGCGGCGCCGGCCACGAAAACGGAGCCCTCTAGGGCGTAGCTGAGGGCGCCGTCGGCATCCTGAACGGCGATGGTGGTCAGCAGCCCGTGCTGCGAGCGGACGATGCGGTGGCCCGTGTTCATGAGGATGAAGGCGCCGGTGCCGTATGTGCACTTGGTGTCGCCCACGTCGAAGCAGGCCTGCCCGAAGAGGGCGGCCTGCTGGTCACCGGCGATACCGGCGATGGGCAGCGTGAGGCCGAGGAACTTGTTGGGATCGGTCTGGCCCACCGTGCCCATGGAGGGGACGATCTGCGGCAGCGCAGCCGCGGGCACATCGAAGAGGTCGAGCAGGTCTTCATCCCATTGCGCGGTGCCGATGTCGGCGAGTTGCGTGCGCGAGGCATTGGTGGCATCCGTGACGTGTACACGACCCGCTGTGAGTCGGGCAATGAGATAGCTGTCGATGGTGCCGAGGGCAAAGCGACCCGCGCGCACATCGTCCCAGAGCGCTGGTTCGTTGCGGCTCAGCCACAGCAGTTTGCTGGAGGAGAAATAGGGGTCCAGGCCCAGACCGGTGGTCTGCCGGACACTGCTCTCCACGGCACGGGCGCGCAGCTCATCGACCAGGCCCGAGCTGCGGCGGTCCTGCCACACGATGGCTCGACGTGGAGCCTGCAACGTCCTGCGATCCCATATGGCCACGGTTTCGCGCTGGTTGGTGATGCCTACGGCGCTGGGCCTGAGGGCGGAGTTGTTGAGCGCATCACGTGCAGCGCTCAAGGTCGCCGCCCAGATACCGTCGAGATCGTGCTCCACCCAGCCGGGCTGTGGGTAGTACTGCGCGAACTCGCTGTAGCCGCGTGAGCGGATGGTGCAGTTCTCGTCCACCACCAGTGCAGTGACACCCGTCGTTCCGGCATCGATTGCCAGGATCGCCATGCGAAAACCCTATTCCCTGCTGCCTAGGTTGATATTGAGCGTGGTGGATCGAGGGTACGGCTTGCCGATGCGCGCACTGCTCACACCGGCGCAGTGACATGCTCGAAGCGCCAGGACCATACGTATGTGCCTGGGCTGACTCGGTACTGCGAGAGCGTGTCAGGACCACAGCTCGCGCTTCCCACCCCGCGATGTGCCGCATCGAGATGGATGATCACATCGCGCTCCGGCACCAGATCCGCGTTGTGCGTGCTGTCAGCGAGCATGGCGTCCGTGAAGTGCGACAACGACATGTGCCGGGGCTCGTGGTTTGTGATGCGCCAGCTGCCGGCGGGGGACTGCACCTGCAACCAGTGCACACGCTGACGCGCGCCGTTCTCCTGGGGTCGGATGTAGTCGGTGTGCATAGCCCCGATGTCCAGCTGCCACAGGCCATCGCGTGCCAGTGCACGATCCGGGTAGGTCTCATGCGGCCCAGCGCCGAACCACGTGACTTCGTCGGCGTCCGGGATCCGGAACTCGATACCCACACGGGCCAGGTCGCTGAGCTCTGGGGGGATCGTCACACGCTCCTCGACAGCGAAGCCGGCAGCGGTCGCCGTCACCTTGCGCTCATGCTGCAACCGTGTTCCATCCCCGGTTGCGAGCGTGCGTCGCAGCATCGCGCCGTCAACCTGCTCGTGTACCACGCTGAGATGGCGGAGGCCCTGCTGTTCCCAGCGGCTGGCCAGGCCGCCGATGCGGTCGTTGTCGGTTGGCGCGCGCCACAGTGACAATCGCGCATTCATCACCACATCGGCAAGCAAGCGGCGCTCACGGTCATCAGGGGTGTCGGCGGCACCGATGTTGCGCGCGGTGAGGGTGGCTGCCAGGGAGGTGTCACCGAACTGGGCCCAGCCCACCTCATGGTGTGCTGGTGCCCAGGGGGAGGCTTCTCGAACTCGGACCGCGCAGGTGGTGAACACAGCGTCCGTGATGCCGAGATCCACTTCCACACTCGTGCGGGGCGCGATCCCCGGTAGAGCCTGGCAAGCGCGCTGCCGGCTGCCGTCCGCGCGCAAGGCGTCCCACTCCAGCTCGAGATCGCCGGCATCCACGAACCAGCGTCGATTGGTCACGCGGAGCAGACCCGACCCGAGATCCTCGATGCTCACGGGCGCGGCGATCTGCAGGAATTCGTGCATGGCCGGCTTGGCAGTGCGATCGGGGAAGAACACGCCGTCGCAGCAGAAGTTGCCGTCGTGCACGATTTCATCGAAATCACCGCCGTAGGCGTGTCGCATGCGCCCATCGGGCAGGCGCTGCTCGAGACCGTGGTCCCACATCTCCCAGATGAATCCGCCCTGGAGGCCCTCATGCTGCTCGATGGCGTCCCAGTAGTCGCGAAGGCTGCCATTGCTGTTTCCCATCGCGTGGGAGTACTCGCACATGATGAGGGGACGGTCCTGGGCGCCGGAGGTGGCGTGACGGACGATGGCCTGGATGGAGGGATACATGGGGCACACAACATCAGTTGCGGTATGTCCACGACGCCAGTCGCCGCGTATGGCGCCTTCATAATGCAGCGGTCGCGTCGGGTCGAAGTGCCGCAGCCAGCCTGCGGCCGCATCGTGGTTCGCGCCGTAGCCGGACTCGTTCCCCAGCGACCAGAGAATCACCGAAGCATGCTGGACGTCCCGTTGCGCCATGCGCGACACCCTCGCAACGAATGCGTTGAGGTAGCGCGGATCATCGCAGATGGCCTGGTAGTAGGCGTGTGACTCGATGTTCGCCTCATCGACCACGTAGAAGCCGAGTTCATCTGCCATCTCCAGCAGCGCAGGGTCATTGGGATAGTGGGAAGTCCGGATCGCGTTGACGTTCCATCGCTTGAGTTCGAGCAGGTCCGCGCGGATGTCCTCGCTTGTCAGCACGCGACCTGTGCGGGGATGGAAGTCATGACGATTGACGCCGTACAGCAGGACGGGCTGTCCATTCACCAGCAGTTGCCGCCCGATGATGCGGACGTCACGGAATCCAATGCGCCGGTGGAAGGACTCGACCACGGTCCCGTCAGGCTGCAGGAGGTTGATCTGCACGTCATGCAGGCTGGGCGACTCCGCGGACCAGGGGCTGACGTCCGGAATCGCCAGCGTCACATCAATCTCCCCGATGGGCAGCGGTTCGAGCGTACGCAACTGCATGAGCACATCAGCGGGAATGTCCGCATTCGCGTACTCGCCGAGGAAGAAGGCAGAGGCAACAGCAGCCTGCTCTGGAGTGAAATCGGTGTGCTGCTTCATGTGCTCGACGGGGAAGGTGTGCTCCAGGGAGATGTCATCCCCGGGCAGCAGCACCTGCAATCGCAAGCCGGCGGCGGCAACACCATGCGCGAAGGCAAGCTTGGTGCGCACCCGGAGCGTTCCCTGCCCGGCCTCCAGGTCGAAACCGGGGGTGAGATACATGCGTTCGATGTGCGTGCGCGGAGTTCGGAACAACACGACTGATCGGGTGATGCCGCCGTGCCACCATTCGTCCTGATCCTCGATGAATGAGCTGTCGGACCACTTGACCACACGCAGGCGCAGCACGTTATGACCTGCTCGCACATGACGGGAGATGTCGAAATCGGCAGCAAGACGCCCGTCCTTCGCCAGGCCAATCTCGGTGCCGTTCACGGAGACGATGAGCAGGCTCTCGAAGCCACCGATGCTGATGACGATGCGATCGCCCATCCACGCTTGGGGAATCTCGAGATCGCGTTCGTAGATACCGGTTGGATTGAGTTGCGGAGTACTCGGCGGCAGCTCAGGAAAGGGCATGCGGACATTCGTGTACTGCGGAAGATCCCAGGTTCCCTGCATGGTCCACAGTGAAGGAACCGGGGCCGTTGACCATGATGGCGCCGGTTCTGCGGTCGGGTGATCCAGTAACTGGAAGCGCCATTCCCCGTCGAGCGACAGGCAGCGCGACGGTTCGAGTCCCAGCATCGGCTCGCGGCCGATTTCGGTGATCTCGGGGAACTGCCAGTACGGGGGGAGCATGCGAGTCCCTTTCAGGAGTGTGGAAGGGGGACGGGACGCGGAGGGCGAGCCGTGCCGGGACTATTCCTTGACAGAACCTGCCGACAACCCGTTCTCCCAGAAACGCTGCAGGAGCAGGAAGGTGAGCATCAGTGGGATGACAGTGATGAGCGAGGCGGTGATCAGCACTACCTGCATGCTGCCGTCCACGAATCCTCCGCCGGTGTTGGCCATCGAATTCCAGACGGAAAGTCCAACCGTGAGTGGCTGCAGTTCGGCGACACTCGTCATCATCAGGGGCAGCAGGTAGTTGTTCCAGACACCGATGATGGAGAGCAGCAGGACGGTGACGAAGCCGGGCGCAAGCATGCGCACGGAGATGTCCCAGAAGATGCGGAACTCACTTGCGCCGTCAATGCGACCGGCCTCGAGCAGTGTCTGCGGAACGGCGGAATCGCAGTAGACGCGCATCAGGTAGACACCGATGGGGCTGACGAGTGACGGGAGGATGACCGCCCAGATGGTGTTGACGAGGTGCAATTTCACGAACAGCAGGTAGGTCGGCAGGGCGAGGGCTGTGGTGGGCACCATGATCGTCACGAGCACGAGGCCGAAGAGGATGTTGCTACCGCGGAAGCGGTACTTGGAGAAGCCGTAGCCCGTCAAGGTGGAGATGACTGCCGCACCGAGGGCACCGCCCACGGCGTAGATGACGGAATTCTTCGCCCACTTCAGGAAGATGCCGTCACTCAGGGTGAACACCTTGTGCACGTTGTCGAACAACTGGAAGGGCGAGGAGAACCACATGCCGAAACTGCTGTAGAGGCCGCTCACGCTCTTGGTGGACGAGACAACCAGCCAGAACAGGGGGATGAGGAAGTAGGCCGCTGCAACGAGCATGACCAACTGCAGGAACTTGCTGTGCTTCCGGACTGCGGTCGAGGATGACATCAGGACTCCCTGCGATTGCGAGCGACCAGCGTCAGCGCGCCGGACATGATGATCACAACGAAGCCGAGCAGGAAGGACAGCGCGGCCGCGTAGTTCTGATTGAGACTCGTGAACGAAGTCGAATAGGCATAGATGTTCGGTGTGTACGAGTTGTTGAACACCATGGGGGCGACGTTCGCGAGGTTGTAGGGCTCAGTGAACAGCTGGAAGGTGCCGATGACGGAGAAGAGGAAGGTGAGGAAGATCGCTGGGCGCAGTGCAGGCAACTTGATGCTCCAGGCGATGCGGATGGCACCGGCGCCATCGACTGCGGCGGCCTCGTAGAGGTCCGTGGAAATCGACTTCAGGGCCGCGTACATGATGATCATGTTGTAGCCGGTGAACTCCCAGGTGACGATATTGGCCAGTGATGGCAGTGCCAGTCCCGCGCTCAGGAAGTCGATCTTCGGGAAGGGCATGTAGCGCGAGAGCTGGGCGGCAAGCCCGTAGTTGGGCCCGTACAGGTATCCCCAGATGACAGCGCTCACCACGGCGGGAACGGCGTAGGGGAGGAAGGCGACGATCCGGTAGAACTTGGCGCCCCGAAGCTTGCCGCTGTCAATGGCCAGCGCCAGGCCCGTGGCGAGCACCAGCATCACCGGGACCTGCAGGACGAAGAACAGCGCCACATGCCACAGGCCGGTGCGGAATTGAGGGTCAACCAGCGCCTTGGCGTGGTGCGCGAGGCCCACGAAGGG